>NZ_AP017928.1:638846-958269 GCF_003584645.1 Methylocaldum marinum | reverse complement strand
CCGCAAGGCCCTGGGCGACGATCCCAAGGCCCCGCGCTACATCGAGACCCGGCATCGCCGGGGCTATCGCTTCATCGGCCCCCGCGCCTCCCATCCACCGTCCGCTTCGAGCGCCCTTCCGTCCCCCCGGTGCGTCGGCCGGGATGCGGAGCTGAGACACCTGCACGCGGCGCTGGAAAAGGCGTTGGCCGGCGAGCGCCAACTCGTCTTCGTCACCGGCGAAGCCGGCATCGGCAAGACCACCGTGGTCGAGGTATTCGCGGAGGGCGCCGCCGCCCGGCAGGAGCTGTTGCGGATGGCCTCAGGGCAGTGCGTGGAGCATTACGGCCCCGGGGAAGCTTACTTGCCGGTGCTGGAAGCGCTGGGCCGGCTCTGCCGGCCCCCGCAGGGCAAACGACTCGTCGCGCTGCTGCGCCGCTATGCCCCTACCTGGCTCGGGCAGCTGCCCTGGCTGCTCAGCCCGGCCGAGCAGACCGAGCTGCAGCGCCAGGGGGTGGCGGCAACGCCGGAGCGGATGCTGCGGGAGATGGCGGAGGCGCTGGAAGCGGTGACCGCGGAGACCCCCTTGGTGCTGGTGCTGGAGGACCTGCACTGGAGCGATTATGCCACCCTGGACCTGCTCGCCGCCCTGGCGCGGCGGCGGGAGGCGGCGCGCTTGCTGGTGATCGGCACCTATCGGCCGATGGAGCTGATCGTGCGGGGGCATCCGCTGAAAGGGCTCAAGCAGGAATTGCAGGTGCACGGGCAGTGTGCGGAGCTGGCGCTGGGCGCCCTCAGCGAAGCGGCGGTGACCGACTATCTGGCCGCCCGGTGTCCCCGCGTCGCGCCCACCGTGCCGCTCGAGCGGCTCGCGCAGTGGGTGAGCCGGCGCACCGAAGGCAATCCCCTGTTCATGGTCCATACGGTGGCCTATCTCTGCGCTCGCGGGGCGTTGCGTGAAGCCCCGGAACCCGCGGGCCAAGACGCTTCGCTCCGCGTGCTCGAAGACGCCGAGCACGGCATGCCGGAGACCCTGCAGCAGATGATCGACCAGCAGATCGATCGGCTCAGCCCGGCCGGACGGCACGATGGCAGGGCGCTATGGCTTCCGCCATGTGCTGTATCGAGCCGCGTTGTCCGGCCGGCTGACGGCGAAGCGGCGGATGCGGCTGCATCAGGCGATCGGCGAACGGCTGGAGCAAGCCTACGGCGCGTGCGCCGGGGAGATCGCGGCGGAACTGGCCGTACACTTCGAGCAGGGCCGAAACCTTGGCCGGGCGCTGCGCTATCTGCAACAAGCCGCCGAGAAGGACCTCCGGCGGCTCGCCCCGCACGAGGCCATCGGCCTGCTCACCCGAGGATTGGCGCTGCTCGACGCCCTCCCCGACACCCCGGAGCGGACCCAGCACGAACTCGCCCTCCAAATCACCCTGGGCTCGGCGCTGATCGCCGTCAAAGGCTACACCGCCCCCGAGGTGGAGCAAGCTTACACCCGCGCACGGGTGCTGTGCCGGATGGTCGGCGAGACGCCCCAGCTCTTCTCCGCGCTCTGTGGCTTATGGTCGTTCTACTACTTGCGGGCGGAGTTGCAGACCGCCTATGAACTGGCGGAACAGCTCCTCGCGATAGCCCGGAAGGCGGACGACTCGACGTGGCTGCTGGAGGCCCACCAAACGCTGGGGACCACCTTGTTATGTTTCGGAAGGCTGGCGCCCGCCGGAAAACACTTCGAACAGGGCCTAGCCCTCTACGAGCCCGCGCAGCACGGCTTCCTGGCCTTTTTGCATGGTCGGGATCCGGGGATTCTTTGCCGGTTTAATATTGCAATGATTCTTTGGTTTAGGGGGGTTCCGGAGCAGGCCAGGACGCACCTCGAGGCAGCCCTCACTTGGGCGCAGGAGCTTGCACATCCCCTCACTCAAATCGTAACCCTGAATGCCGCCGTTTGGATTCATCACTTTTGTGTATCTCATGAAGCCGAGCCCATCCTCGAGTACTACGAAGCGCTGGGACGGCTCGGCATTGAACATGACATCCCCTTGGCGCAGGAGACCCATCTCATCATGGGCGGGTGGATCCAAGTCATGCAGGGACAAGTCGACGCCGGCATTGCCCAGATCCGGCAGACTTTGGCGAACTACCAGCCCAGTGCCATGCAGGTGATGCGGGCTCATCATTTCGGACTGCTCGCCGATCTATGCGCCGTGGGTGGTCGCCTCGAAGAGGGTCTCGAAGCCGTGACCGAAGCACTCAAGGAAGTGGAACGCGTTGGCGAGCACCTTTACGAGGCGGAGCTGTATCGGCTCCAAGGCGTACTCATGCTGAAGGCCTGTCCAGTCGAAAGTCCGGAGTCCGGGGCGGAGGCCTGTTTTCTCAAGGCCATCGCGACTTCCCGGCGGCAGGGCAATAAGTTATTCGAGTTTCGAGCGGTGGTGAGCTTGAGTCGGTTATGGCAGCGCCAAGGCAAGATAGAAGAAGCCCGCCGGATGCTGGCGGAAATTTACCATTCATTCACCGAAGGGTTTGACACGCCGGATCTGCAAGAAGCCAAGGCGCTGCTCGCCGAGTTGTCCTCGAAGGACGGCCAGGAAATCGAAAGAGTCCACTGACCGGCGTCGCATTGCTGGTTTCGATACGTCTCGCCTGATCCGTGACGATTCTCAGCAGATTCTCGGCAGTTGTTCGCCGCTGGGCAGGTCGAGTACGCGCACGATGTCATAGGGATTGCGCAGACTGACTTTTCCCTTGCCCACGGAACCGACCCGCCCGATGAGACAGGCGTCATGGCCCAGAGGATGGGCGTGCAGCACATCCAGCGCCCGGCCGACGGCGCTAGCCGGGACGAACAGTACCATGCGGCCTTCGTTGGCCACATAGAGCGGATCGAAACCCAGGATTTCGCAGGCGCTACGCACCGGCGCGGCGACCGGTATCGCGCTCTCGGACAATTCCATATCGAAACCGGCATCTCCGGCCAGCTCCAGCACGGCGGCCGCCAGTCCGCCGCGGGTCAGATCGCGCAGGCAATGCAGCTCGACGCCGGCGCGCAATAATTGCCCCACCAGCCCGGATAGGTCCGCGCAATCGCTTTCGACGGTGGTCTCGAAACCCAAGCCTTCGCGCTCGGCGATGATGGCGACACCGTGACGGCCGATGTCCCCGCTCAGCAGGATTGCATCCCCTTCCCTTATGCCGGCCGGGGCGATCTGCAAGCCGTGCTCGATCAGCCCGATGCCGCTGGTAGCGATGTACAACCCATCCCCCTTGCCGTTTTCGACGACCTTGGTGTCGCCGGTGACGATCGCGGCGCCCGCGGCTTGCGCGGTAGCGTTCATGCTGGCCAGAACGCGCGCGAGGTCGTTGACCGGGAAACCCTCTTCGATTACCAGGGCGGCACTCAGGAACAAGGGTTTGGCGCCACTCATGGCGAGATCGTTCAAAGTACCGCAAACGGCCAGTTTGCCGATGTCCCCTCCGGGGAAGAACAGCGGCTTGACCACATAGCCGTCGGTGGTGAAGGCCAGCCGATTGCCACCCACCTCGAACACGGTACTGTCATGGCGCTGATCCAGGTGCGGATTGGCAAAGGCCGGCCGTACCAGGCGCTCCAGCAATTGTTGCATGAGGCGGCCGCCGCCGCCGTGAGCCATGACGATCTGGGTATATTGGCCTATGGGCATCGGACAAGCCGACAAGGTGTTTTCGGTCTTTTCGCTCATGGCTTCAGGCGGCATCGCGGCGATAGCGGTAATAGGCGGCGCAGGCCCCTTCCGACGACACCATGGTCGCGCCCAGGGGATGTTCGGGCGTGCAGGCCGTGCCGAAGGCAGGGCACTCGAACGGTTTCAGGCGTCCGGTCAGGACATCGCCGCTACGGCACGGACCGGCGCTGGCCGTCCCCGGTGCGGACAACTCGAAACGCCGTACCGCATCGAACTCGGCGAACTCGGGACGCAATCCCAGGCCGCTGTCGGCGATGGCGTCCAGACCGCGCCAGCTCAGCGTGACGGGTTCGAAAACCTGATCCATCAGTGCTTGAGCCGGCCGATTGCCCTCCCGAGTCACCGCGCGTCCGTAGCGGTTTTCCACCTCGGCGCGGCCTTCTTCCAGTTGCTCCACGCAGTTCAGGACGCCGCTCAGGATGTCCAGGGGCTCGAATCCGGTCACCACGATGGGCGCGCGAAAACGGGCGGCTATCGGCTCGTATTCGGTATAGCCCATCACCGCACAGACATGACCCGCCGCCAACAGACCGTTGACCCGGTTGTCCGGCGCAGATAGCAGGGTCTCCACCGCCGGCGGCACCCGGACATGGGCGACCAGCAGCGAAAAGTTCCGGACACCGAAGCGCTGCGCCTGCAACACGGCCATCGCCGTCGTCGGCGCGGTGGTTTCGAAACCCACCGCGAAAAACACCACCTGGCGCTCCGGATTTTCCCGGGCCAGATTCAGCGCATCCAAAGGCGAATAAACCATGCGCACGTCACCGCCGCGGGCCTTGACCGTCAGCAGATCGTGTTGCGAGCCCGGCACCCGCAGCATGTCGCCGAAGGAACAGAAGATGACGTCGGGGCGGGCCGCCAGTTCCAGTGCCTGATCGATGATGGTCT
The DNA here is from genome assembly GCF_003584645.1 of Methylocaldum marinum. GTDB lineage: Bacteria > Pseudomonadota > Gammaproteobacteria > Methylococcales > Methylococcaceae > Methylocaldum > Methylocaldum marinum. The sequence continues at coordinate 953,680 of NZ_AP017928.1, read as the reverse complement.
CGGGCGTCACGCAAACCGGACAGCCGGGACCGTGAATCAGGCTCAGCGACGGCGGCAGCAAGCGATCCAGGCCGTGCTTGACGATGGAATGGGTCTGCCCGCCGCAGACTTCCATCAGCGTCCAGGGCCGGGTCTGCCGTCCTGCGATGGCGTCGGCCAGGGCTTTTACCGACGCGGCGTCGCGGTACTCGTCAAGATATTTCATCGGCGATGTCCTCCAATGCGGCAATCTCTTTCAGCACCGCCCGCGCCTCGGCCTCGTCCAGGCGCGAAATCGCGAAGCCGGCATGGACGATGGCATAGTCGCCGACTTCGGCTTCCGGAACGTAGGCCAGGTTCACCACCTTGACCACGCCGCCGAAATCGACCCGACCGGATCGCAGCAAGGGATCGTCGGCCTGTTCGATGGAAAGGATCTGACCGGGTACGGCTAGACACATGTGAGAAGCTCCTCGGAAAATATCGCGGCGGCGATCTGGCCCAGCGCCAGGCCGCCGTCGTTGGGGGGGACCTGCTCCGGCCAGTATACCTGCAAACCGGCAAGGCGCAGCCGATGCGCGCATGCCTCAAGCAGCAGGCGGTTCTGAAAACAGCCGCCGGCCAGAGCGACGGCGGTCATCGATTCGGCAACGGCGACGGCCGTAATGGCAGCCGCAAGGCTGGCATGAAACCGATAGGCCAGGACCGTCGCCGGCACGCCGGCCGCGTGGCCGTCCGACAGCGCCCGGAACAAGGGACGCCAGTCCAGCCGTTTCGGCTCGCCGTCGATCACGGGAATCGGGTAAATCGTCCCGTCGCCCTCCCCGCCTTGCTCCGCAGCGGCCTCCAACGCCATCGCCGCTTGCCCTTCGAAACTGATCTCCCGGCACAGTCCCAAAAGGCTCGCGGCCGCGTCGAACAAGCGCCCCGCGCTGCTGCACTCGGGCGACCGCGTCCCGGTCTGCAGCAGCCGCAATAACGCAGTCAGATCAGCCGGCTCAAACCGCGATTTCAGCGTGGCCGGCAGGTAGTCCGGCGTTTGCTCGCCGTGCAGGGCGTACAACACGCTTAGGGCCGACCGCCGCGGGTCCTTGATCGCGCGTTCGCCCCCGGGCAGGCGCAGCGGCAGCAGGCTGGCGATGCGGCGATGACCGTCCGGAGCGATGTGCAGGAATTCCCCGCCCCACAGCGTGCCGTCTTCGCCCAGTCCCAAGCCGTCCCAGGTCACGGCCAGAAGCGGCGGCTTCAAACTATGCTCGGCCATGCAGGCCAGCGCGTGGGCAAGATGGTGAGGCACGCGCCGCAGCGGCAGGCCGGTGCTTTCCGTCCAACGGGTCGCGGCGTAATCGGGGTGCAGATCGCATGCGACCGACCGAGGCGGACGGCCGAACAAGCGCGGAAGCCGCTCGGCCGTGGCGCGATGCCGGTCCAGGGATTCCGCGGTGTCGAGATCGCCGAGGTGCTGGCTCAGAATCGCACGCCCGCCGTCCGCGTAGGCAACCGTGTTCTTGAGATGCCCTCCGGCGGCCAGGATCGGCGGCGTGTCCCCATCCAGGGCCACCGGGCGCGGCACATAACCTCGGGCGCGCCGCAGCATCAGGGGTTTTCCGTCGGCGATCCGAATCACGGAGTCGTCCAAGGGCTGGCGTATCGGCCGGTCGTGCACCAGGAAACCGTCGGCGATGTCGGCGAGACGCTGCTGGGCTTCGTCGGGCGAGATGCAGATCGGTTCGTTGCCCCGGTTGCCGCTGGTACAAACCAGCGGCGCACCGAAATCCCGCGCCAACAGATGGTGCAAAGGCGAGGCCGGCAGCATTAGCCCCAAGCGGTTCTGCCCCGGTGCAATGGCGGAGGCGATCGAACCGGATGTATCGCGGCGACGCAGTAGCACGATAGGCGCTGCCGATGATGTCAGCCGCCCCGTTTCGGCCTCGGTCACATCGCAAAGCTCGCGTGCCGCCGCGAGGTCAGCCACCAACAAAGCCAACGGCTTGTGGGGCCGGTGTTTGCGCTCGCGCAGACGCTGCACGGATTCTTCCTGCTCGGCATCGACCAGCAATTGAAATCCGCCTACCCCTTGAAGCGCCAATACCTCTCCCTGCCGCAAGCGCTCGACGGCTTGCAACAACGCCTCGTCGCCATGCGCCAGCGTGCGACCGGCGGCGTCCCAGAATGCCAAGGTCGGGCCGCAGTCCGGACAGCACGTGGTCTGGGCATGAAACCGTCGGTCGGAAGTGTCGCGGTATTCCTCAAGGCACTCGGCGCAGAGCGGAAAACCCGCCATGGCGGTGCGTTCGCGGTCGAACGGCAAGGCGTCGAGGATGCTGTAGCGGGGGCCGCAGTGCGTGCAGCTGATGAAGGGATAGCGGAAGCGGCGGTCGCCGGGATCGAACAGTTCCCGAAGGCAGGTCGGGCATGGGGCCAGATCCGGCAGAGCGAACGGGGCTATGGCGCCATCGGCGCGGCTCGCTTCGACCCGGAAACCCTGATCGCCGATAGCGGGAATACTTTGCACGATACAATCGACGATGTCGGCCGGCGGCGGGCATTCGCGCTTCAGGCGGGTTTCGAACGCCGCCAAAGCCGGCGCGTCGCCTTCCGCCTCGATGATGACCCCTTCCGGGCCGTTGGATACCCGGCCGGCCAGGTCCAGCTCCCGCGCCAGGCGGTACACGAAAGGCCGCATGCCCACGCCCTGCACCAGACCGCTCAGCGTCAGCCGCCGGCGCTGCCGTCCGGCCTCGGCGGCAACGCTCAAATCTGCGCCCGAATCGCCGCGGCCTGACGCTCCAGTCCCGCCAGTCGTTCGGCCAACAGCGCCTTGCGGCGTCGTTCCAGCCATCCGTACCACTGGTCCATCCCGTCGCCCGCGGTAGTCGACACCCGGATCGTCTCCACCTCCGGGTTGACCTGCTGCAAATAGCCGAGGCAGCGCTCCAGGTCGAAACGCAGATACGGCAACAGATCGATCTTGTTGATCAGGACCAGATCGGCGCGATGGAACATGTCCGGGTATTTCAGTGGTTTGTCCTCGCCCTCGGTGACCGAGAGAATGACCACGCGGGCCGCTTCGCCCAGATCGAACATGGCCGGACAGACCAGGTTGCCGACATTCTCGATGAACAGGATGCCGTAATCGGCGGGTTTCAGATCCTGCACGCCGTGGCCGACCATATGGGCATCCAGGTGGCAGCCCTTGCCGGTATTGATCTGCAACACCCGAACGCCGGTGGCGCGTATGCGCTCCGCATCGTTCTCGGTCTGCTGGTCGCCTTCGATCACGCTGACGTCGAACCGCTCCTTGAGATCCGCGATGCTGCGCTCGAGCAGCGTGGTCTTGCCGGACCCGGGGCTCGAAAGCAGGTTCACGGCCAGAATGCCGTGGCTTTCGAAGAAGTTTCGGTTGCCGCGGGCATGGGCGTCGTTGCGGCCGAGGATGTCCTGTTCGATGCGAACGATGCGCTCCTGGCTGAGACCGTCAATACTCAGTCCGGCAGCGCCTTGGCCGTGGTGATGATGGTGATGGCCATGGTCATGGCCGTGATCGTGGGTATGCTCATGCTCCGAATCGTGGGCGTGAGCGTGATGGTGCTGATCGGCTTCGCCGCAGCCGCAAACGGTACACATGCTTATTCCACCTCCAAATCGAAAATTCTGAATTCCTCGCCCCCGGTCACTTTCAGGCGATGCCCGCCGCATGCGGGACACGGGTCGTAATAGTGCGCGATTTCCACCGTGCGATCGCACGCAAAACACCAGGCCTGGCCCGGCGTATCGATGAATTCCAGTTCCGCTCCTTCGGCGATCGTGTCCCGGCTCACCGCTTCGAAGCCGAAGCTCAAGGCTGCACGATCGACCCCCGCGAGAGGACCGACCAACAATCTGACCTTGCGCACCCGCGCAAAGTGCTGCTTGCCCGCTTCGGTCTCCAGGATATCGACGATGCCTTGGCAAAGGGAGAGTTCGTGCATAGAGAAGAGAAAACAATAACCTGATGAAGCAAAAAACGAAGCCCTGAAAAAACCTTCGACTTATAGGGAAAAGATTCTACTCGCACAGGGCCGCTTTGACAGCGGCCATCGCTTGAGACAGAGGTTGCTCGTCTTTTTTTCCGGAGCTCGCCCGTCTTATCGAGCGGGGGACATATGTCCAGATTGACGCCGCCCTTCCCTAGGCGGTGCGTTGACGACGGATTAATTCCAAATCGCTTTCAATAAGGCATTCATTTTTGTAGGGTGGGTTAGGCCGCGAGGCCGTAACCCACCGAGCGACCTCGGACCTGTCCTGAGCCAAGTCGAAGGGTCGGTGGGTTACGCGGAGCCTGTCCTGACCTCCGTCGAAGGGCTAACCCACCCTACGATTAATGTTCACTCGAATGCCGAATGGAATAACGCATCAATCAGCTTCGGGCCAAAGCCGAACCCTTCCCGCGGCTCAGGCCGACAAAACCCAGCAGGGCGCTGCCCATCAGCCAGACCGCGGCGGGGAGTGGGACTGGTACGGGGGTAAGCAGGAGGGCATGGGTCTGACCGTTGATCCTGCCGTCGGCCGCGATTTGGCCGGCATCGTTAATCGCGTTTGCATCGGTAAGTGTCCAGACGGCGGCGTCCGTCGGGTCGAGCAGCGCGTTGAGATCGGTCATCACGCCGTTCACCGTGACGAAAGCATGCCACTCGCGGCCGGCAGTCTCAGATCTTCCCACCACTTGTCCGGCATCGTTGATACCGTAGGCGTAGCTATGATTCCCGCCGAGCGTCCCAAGATCGGTCATCACGCCGTTCACCGTCACGAAAGCATGGGGCCTTTCGTCAACAGTGTTGGACCATCCCACCACTTGTCCGGCATCGTTGATGTCCAAGGCTATGCTATCGTCCCCACCGAGCGTGCCGAGATCGGTCATCACACCGTTCACCGTGACGAAAGCATGCCTGTCGCCGCTGGCGGTCCTGGAGTCTCCCACCACCTGCCCGGCATTGTTGATGCCGTAGGCCCAGCTATCGTCCCCGCCGAGCGTGCCGAGATCGGTCATGACGCCGTTCACCGTGACGAAAGCATGCGCCGCGCCGCTGGGCGTATAGGATCCTCCCGCCACCTGTCCGGCATCGTTGATGTCGTGGGCGCTGCTAATGTGCCCGCCGAACGTGCCGAGATCGGTCATCGCGCCGTTCACCGTCACGAAAGCATGATACTCGGGCTCGCCGCTGGCAGTGTAGGACGAGCCCACCACCTGTCCGGCATCGTTGATGCCGAAGGGCTCGGTAGAGACCCCGCCGAGCGTCCCGAGATCGGTCATCGCGCCGTTCACCGTGACGAAACCACGTCCGTTGGTAGTCTTGGAGTATCCCACCACTTGTCCGGCATTGTTGATGTCGTAGGCAAAGCTAGGGCTCCCGCCCAGATCGGTAATCGAGTAACGAACTGCCGCGTGAGCGTTGGAAGCGAGCCCCATCGCGGCGAGAAGAGTCAGCGCCTGGAAGGACGGTCTTGCGGACCGGGACCGGATTGTTTCGATCGAACGTTTTTGTGTTTGCATGATTGCGAAGACTCCCTATTGCAAAGATGCCGCGAAAGCGGCGGACGAACGCCGAAGAATTCCGGGTGATGTTTCCCGGCGGCGTGGACGAGCGCGCCCCGCCGTAATCCCGAGACCGTCGCCGAGCTTACAGACCACCCGCGACAGTGCCGTAACATAGCGGATCAAAACGGTAACGGCAAGATGCGCGCCAAGTAGGGCTGCACCGTTCACCCCAAAAACCGCAGTCGAATCGCCGAAATGCCCGCAATGCCATGTCAGCCGCCGCATTCTCTACCGAATCCTTCGGCCGACATGGGACGAACGGCCATTGATCTCCGTAGTTCAGGGCGAGCAGGTCGGACGCTGTTCTCGACCGGCCGAAGGATCGAGCCCGGGCAACGTCGAAAGGCGCGATCGACACGCTCAGGTTCAAGGTTTCCTTCGAGCGGATTCGGTCACCCCTCCGCGGACGGCGTGGGGCGCTCGGCCCGTTCCAGAATCAATCGATAATCGACGCAAGGGTCGACGACATGCAGAAAAGCATCGATCCGAGCCCTGGCCGATTCCCCATCGCCGACCGTGGCCCCCAGTAGCGCCCGGTGCACCAGTCCGCTCGGATGAAAATTCCACTCCGTGGGCGACAGGATGCGATAGTCGCGGACCAGACCGCCGGCGACCTCGACGCGGTGCATCAGCCGGCCGCGCGCCGCTTCCGTCTGGGCCACGCCGGTGCCGTGGCTAGGTAGCGGCGACGGATTGGCGCCGATCGGACCGAGATGTTCGATTTCCAGGATCAGCGACCTCGCCAGGACTTTCAATTCGACGATCCTCGCCAGCATGCGGGTGAACAATCCGTTCCCGTAAATCTTGGAAGCCTCCCGTACCAGCCGATCGGAACTTTGGCGGGCCGGGCAGCCGGTCTCGCGCGGCTCACCGGCCCATTCGGGGGAGTCGGGTTTCACGCGCGCCGGTCCCGGCCCCAATGCGGCTTCCAGCATCGCATCTCTGAACATCGGAAGCCCTTTCACGGAACAGCGGCCGAAATCGGGCCAGCCGGGCTGTAATGCGCGTCGCATCCATGCCGCTGCCGCACAGGTATCGTGCTCCAGCCAATCCCGGACCGCCTCCAGGTCTGGCTGCGGCATAGGCCACAGGCCGCCCAGCAAATGACTCACCAGAGTCTCGAGTTCGGTCGCCCCGGCACGTAATTCAGCGGCATCCGGTTCGAAAGGCGCTGTCGGCCAGTGCACGGCATCGCCTCCGAGTGCCGCGATCAGACGCCGACACAGGGCGATCAGACGGGGTGGCCAAGGGGAGATCCGCCCATCGGATGACAGCAGCAGATTCAGACTCAATTCGCGGATCCGTTCCACATTCGCCTGCGAGTCCCGCAGCCGCGCCAGATTCGGCGATACGGAAATACCAAGCGCCCGTTCCAGTGCCGTCGCCGCGGCATTGACGTGTGCCTTCGGGCAGAGGGAAAACAGTCGCCCGAACAGCGCGGGCACCGCGTCGGGCGGTTTGCCCAGCGCCAGGCGCTCGACCGGAAGGAGCGGCCTCGGCGTGATGTTCACGGACACGATCGTGTCGGAGGAGATGCCGCAGCGAATCAGCAGTTCCGCGGTGCCGACGGTAGCGCTCAACGGTTGTCCCGGCACGAGGCCACGGCTGGGTTTTGGTCAAGTGTCCAAAACATGAGAGCGCTTGTGTGTTGGCGGATACGCGATGCTTTGCCCATTGTTACGGCCCGGTGAGAAAAGAAAACTAAGGCAGGACTTACGCATTTCGTCCCTTCTCCCTCCGGGAGAAGGTCGCGATGAGGGGATCAAAAAGGAAGTTCCTTCATTTCATTCCCCTCACCCTAACCCTCTCCCAGACGGAGAGGGAACCGAAAGCACTTCTGCGTAAGTCCTGTAAGTATCATTCGAATCGCCCTCACCCCAACCCTCTCCCAGAGGGAGAGGGAGCTCTTGCGGCTTTACGTTTTTGACCATTTGTAAAATCCGCTACTCCTCCGAACACGGAAGAAAGCCGGATTTCATACCTTCGCAACGGGGACAGCACCAGTTTTCCGGGAGTTCCGAGAAGGCGGTGCCGGGCTGTATCTGCGCCTGCTCGTCGCCTTCCTCGGGATCGTAGACGTACCAGCAGACGCGGCATTCGAAACGCGCTGTGTCGCTCATGATCAGCTTTCCCTCAGCATCGTCAGCAGTTCATCGATCCGCTGCAGCGAGTCCTCGAAGTCCTCCCGGGCAGCTTGCGCCGCCTGCGGAATCCGCGTGATCTCCAGGGTATTCAGGATCATTTGGTCGCTGGCATTGAAATACTGTACCCACCATACATTGGGCAGGCCGGTCAGACGGATGCGGCAGTCGCCGTAACCCTTGGACAATATGGACACGCCGGCCAGGCCCAGCGCTTCCACCAGATAAGCCAGGTCATGTTCCGTCATGGGCAGCAAGGACAGGTTCAGCACCTCTCTCCGCCCCTCTTCGAAAGCGTCGGATTTTGCGAACACTTCGGCCAGCAGCGAAGGTGCGTTCATGAGACCGTCCGGCAAGGAGCGGGGCCGATCGACAGCGGCATTCCATGTCCCGGCATCGCGCAAGACCGACGGAACCGGGCCGACTTCGAGATAGTCCCGCACCGTCCCGCCGGCCCGGAATTCGCGTAGCCGCCAAATCCCGATGAACACGGACTCGCGGATCGCCCAGCGGACATCGTCGGTATCGATCAAGGCGCTGACTTCGCCGTTGCCGAGCACTTGATCGAGGAAGCGCCGGGTTTCCTCGTCGTATGAATCGAGCGCCATGCGGTCGGAGTCGAGATCGTTCAAGCGGGCCGACAAGGACTCGGATAATCGGCGCAAGGCGGCGATACCGGCGCGAGTGGCCGGTATCTCCCCCGGCATGGGCATCGTGAAGCTCTGCATGCCTTGCGGCATGGCCAGATAGCCGCATTCGGGATCGTCGTGAGGGGTGACCGGCGCGGCGTTTTCGGTCGCCACCGGGCTGTGCTGCACGAGCATGTGGGTTAAGCTTTCGGTTCCAGCCATTGCTGTATCTGACTATGGTAATCGGCCCAGGCTTGTATGCGCGCCATGATCTTGGATACCTGTCCCTCATCCAGGAATACCAGCGCCGGAAAGACCGCGACGCCATAGTCCCGGGCCGTTGCGACCACGGCTTCGGGTTTCAGGACCGCCGCCCGCAAGGACGGAAACGCCCGCAGCAGCTCGGGGAGAACCACGGCGAGATCGGTATTCTCCGGATGGGCCTTGGGATCGGTAAAGAAACCGACCAGGCATTGCGGATGCCGCGCGGCAAATTCGGCCAGGCCCTCCCTATCCACGGCGGTAACCGACGGATTTCGCACGAGCCGATCGAAGATGTTGGAAAGACTCATGTGGATTCCCGCAAAAACTCGGGGAGCTGCGGCTCGCGATCCACCAGGTCGGCGAAGGCCGCGGCGGGATCGTAAACCCCGTTCATGGCATCCCGGAGCCCAGACAAGGCCGCCTGAATCTGTTCGGCTCGCTCAACCTCGAGAACCTCGCGGGCGGCGCCCAGGAATACCAGCACCCAAGTGCCTTCCGGCTGCGCTCCGACCAGGCGCATGTCGACCATGGCTTCTCCATCGGCGCCCTGGCACCAGGCCTGGAACGGCTCCGCTCGAACCACCTGCATGGGAATGCCTATACACATTTCAATCGCCCCGCAAGGCCAGAAAGCGTTCGTCGCCGACTCGGCAGGCCTCCCCTGCCGAAGGACGCTGCGATTCGTATGCCTTTATTTCCAGGGGATCGGGTTCCATCCCACCCTGCGTTCGCTTCTCGGCGGCGACGTCCAGCTCGGCAAGATAAGCCAGGATACGCGCCATTGCCGGTTCCAGCATGGCCTTGACCGTGTCGCTCAGGCTTCCGCCGTAATCCTCGAGAATGCAGGGTTGAACGCCCACCAGGTATATATGCCGGGGCGAATGGCCGAGCAGTTCGCTCAGAGCCAGCACTTCCTGGAAGGAAACCTGGTGCAGGCTCATCTTCTTTGCCCCCAGATAAGCCGGCACCTCTGCGTCGCGCAATTCCAGCAGCGTTCCCGGATCGCATTTGAAATCCACGGCATCGGCGATGATCAGGGTGTCGGCCTCCTGCACGTAGGGCAGCAAGGCCAATCCCTGAGTGCCGCCGTCCATCAGCCGTACCGATTCGGGAAAGTCGTAGCCCTGTTGCAAAGCCTGCACGACGCGCACCCCGAAGCCCTCGTCGGCCCACAGCAGGTTGCCTATGCCGAGAATCAGAATCCGGTTCATGGCCTATCGTCCCGGAAGCTGCGCCAGCCGTCGATCATGGTCGTCGCTACCGACTGCCGCGACATCCGATGTTCGCGGACGACGACGTAGACGTGGATCATGGTGAACACGACCAGGTACCACATGCCCACATGATGCCAGGTATGTACATCCTGACTCTGGCCGAACAGCGGAATCACCCAGCCGAACCAGCGGCTGGCCCAGCTCCCCTGCCCCAGGCCTTCACCGTACAGCGCGAAACCGGTCACGATCATGAACAGCGCGCCCAGCACGTAGAACAGGAACATGGCCATATTGGCAAGGGGGTTATGGCCGGCGTGTTTGCGCGGCTCCCGTACCAGGAACAGATACCATTTGATTTCATGCCACAGGCCGTCCCACCAGTCGGCGCGATGCACCGCGGGCAGGAACAGTTCGCGCGCGTACTGATTGCCGACCAGCGCCCAATAGACGCGGCCGATGAAACCGACGGCCAGCACGTAGCCGGCGGCGAAGTGGGTGAAGCGCACATAGCCCATCAGATAGTGCTCGCTGGCTTCACCGCCCCGGACACTCCATGGCGAAGCGATCAAGTAACCGGTAACGGCGAGCACGACCAGGGCGAGCGCGTTTACCCAGTGCCACAGGCGCACCGGCCGTTCGTAGACATAAACCGGGTTTTGCACCGAATCGATAGCGGACATGGCAGCCCTCTCACCAAGCCTGAACGAGCAACAAGACGCCGAACATGCCGACGGCTCCGCCGGCGACGCGATAGAGGCCGGGAACTCGAAGCAGGCAACGACCCAGCACGATCCCGAGGAAATGCAGCAAGCCCGTGGCGATCACGAATCCGGCCGCATAAGCCGAGAACGCGGCGCCTTGAGCCATTTCGAGGCCATGGGCATAGCCATGAGCGACGGCGAACAGGCCGACGATTACGGCCGCGAGCGCTCCCGAAAGCCGAACCTTACCCAAGACAAACAGCCCCAGGGCCAGAACCGATGCGGCAATGGCAGGCTCCGCCCCGGCGATCTCCACGCCGAATGCCGCGAGCGCGCCGCCCAGCATCATGGCGACCATGAACGCCGCCGGCAATCGCCACAACCGCCCCGCCTCGACGGTCACCAGCGCGGCCCACACGCCCACGCACACCATCGCCGCAAGGTGATCGGCGCCGGTCAAGGGATGAGCGAAACCGCTAGCGAATCCTTCCACCGGGTGAAAACCGGTATGCGCGACGGACTGGCCGGCACAGAGGAACTGTATCAGCAAAAGAATTACGTATTTAAGACGCATGAGTTTGCCCAATGTATGAGGTTTTCTATCTTGTCCTGTATGGCGCGCCCGAGCATCGCCGTCTTGAGCCGGAATAGCCCGAAGGGCGCGCGATGGATCGCGCGCGGCGACAGAGGCATCGGGAAGTGCCTTCTGTCGCCCCCGGCTCAAGACGGCGACGCGCAGGATCAGCGCGCCATCCGGGTGTCGTTTCTTCAGTAAGCTCTGAATAAGCCCTCTCCCGCTGGGAGAGGGTGGGGTGATGGCCTGTTAGGTCAATCCGTTGCACAGGTCGCTTCTCCCAATTGGAGACTTCATCAGAGCTTCCTTAACGTACTGTGTGTAAAGAAAGTAAAGCCCTGTTCGAACCGCCCTCACCCCAACCCTCTCCCAGAGGGAGAGGGAGCTCTTGCGGCTTTACTTTCTTGACCATTCGTAAGCTCCTCAAACCGCCCTCACCCCTGCCCTCTCCCAAAGGGAGAGGGAGCCTTGCGGCTTTCCTTGCCGACTCTTCCGGACCCGAAACAAAAAACGAAATGTGTTCTAGCGAACACGGATTCGGGTCAATTCCTGCCCGTCCCGGTCCATGACATGGGTCGAACAAGCAAGACAAGGATCGAAACTGTGCAGGGTGCGCAGGATCTCCAAAGGTTCTTCCGCTTTTTCGACCCGGGTGTTCATCAACGCGGCCTCGAACGCGCCGATGTTGCCGGTCGGATCGCGCGGGGAACCGTTCCAAGTGGTCGGCACGATGCACTGATAATTTTCGATCTTGCCGTCCTTGACTTTCACCCAATGTCCCAAGGCCCCGCGCGGCGCCTCGGTGGTGCCGACACCACGGGCCTCTGCGGGCCAGGTTTTCGGCTCCCATTTGGCAACGTTGGCGGTGCTCAAGTCGCCGGCCTTGATGTTGCCGATCAGCTTGTCCTGGAAATGCCGCATCAGGCGGGCGCAATACTGAGCTTCCAAGGCTCTGGCCGCGGTACGGCCCAAGGTGGAAAACAGCGCATCCAAGGGCAACCCGAGATCGCGCAACAACTTGTCGACCGGCTCCTTGATCTCCGGCATCCCTTTCGCGTAGCCGACGATGTAGCGCGCCAAAGGACCGACTTCCATGGCATGGCCGCGCCAGCGCGGTGCCTTGATCCAGGAGTATTTGGCGCTCTCGTCCAGGTTTTCGATGTTGGTGCGGGTACCTTTGGTCCTGCGGCCGAGCACGAAGTTCGGCTCGGTCACGCCGTCGAAGGGATGCAGACCGATTTCGTCATCCGGATAGCGATACCAGGAATGCGTCACGTACTCCTGTATCTGGCTCGGATCTCTGAGATCGACTTCGTGGATTTCCTTCAGATTGCCGTTGATGATGGCTCCGCGCGGCAAACGGAGATTATCGGCGGATGGATCGTTGGCCTTTTCCGGGATATCGCCATAGGCCAGCACATTCGTGGACGACAGGCCGCCGCCGTAGAGCCAATCCTTGTAGAAAGACGCGATGGCCTGCAAGTCCGGCAGATAAACCTGCTCGATGAACTCGATGGTTTGATCGATGATGGAGGAAACCAGGTTCAGGCGTTCCATGTTGATCGCCCCCACCGCTCCGACGCCGTCCACGTTGATCGCGCACGGCACGCCGCCCACCAGCCAGTTCGGATGCGGGTTCTTGCCGCCGTAGACGGTGTGGATCTTGACCAGCTCCTTCTGGAAATCCAGCGCCTCCAGGTAATGGGCGACGGCCATCAGATTGGCTTCCGGCGGCAGCTTGTAGGCCGGATTGCCCCAATAGCCGTTGGCGAACGGTCCGAGCTGACCGCTCTCGACGAACTTCTTGAGGCGCGTCGCGATATCGTGGAAATAGCCCGGCGAGGACTTCGGCCACGGCGAAATGCTCTGCGCGAGGTCCGAGGTTGCCTTCGGGTCGGCTTTCAGCGCGCTGATCACGTCCACCCAGTCGAGCGCGTGCAAATGGTAGAAATGCACCAGATGGTCATGGGCCTGCAGGGTCAGCTGCATGATGTTGCGGATCGAGTTGGCGTTCTCAGGGATTGTGATGCCCAGGGCGTCCTCGACCGCGCGCACCGACGTCAGCGCATGGGTGCCGGTGCAGACGCCGCAGATCCGCTCGGTGAAAGCCCAGGCATCGCGTGGGTCCCGGCCCTTCAGAATCACTTCCAGGCCGCGCCACATGGTGCCGCTGGACACCGCGTTGCGAATTACGTTGCTTTCATCCAGATTGACCTCGCAGCGCATATGGCCTTCGATGCGGGTAACCGGATCGACGACGATGCGCTTGCCGCTGTCGTCGAGCTTGAAGCCGTTCGGCGTTTGGGTAACCGTCATACTTGTTCTCGCTCGTTCTTATCTTTTTCGGACTCTTTGCCTTTGGCATGCTTGCCGGCGGAGATGGCGGCATGACCCGCAATCGCGGTACCGACCGCCCCGGCGGCGATCAGTCCGACGGTGTCGGCATTCGACTCGATGCCGAAGGCGTTCAAACCGGTCACGCGGTCGTAGAACGGTCCCTTGTCCCAGAAGCCGTCCTCGGAACAGCCGATACAGCCGTGGCCCGACTGGATCGGGAACGACACGCCGCCGTTCCAGCGCACCGTGGAGCAGGCGTTGTACGTGGTCGGCCCCTTGCAGCCCATCTTGTACAGGCAGTAACCCTTGCGCGCGGCCTCGTCGTCCCAGGTCTCGACGAACTGTCCGGCGTCGAAGTGCGGGCGGCGGTAGCATTTGTCGTGGATGCGCTGGCCGTAGAACATCTTGGGACGTCCCTGGGCATCCAGGTCGGGAAGTTTGTCGAAGGTCAACATGTAGGTGACGACGGCGGTCATCACCTCGGCGATGGGGGGACAGCCCGGAACCTTGATCACGGGTTTGTCGGTGATGACCTTGTGTACCGGGGTGGCTTGGGTGGGGTTGGGTTTCGCGGCCTGGACGCAGCCCCAGGAAGCGCAAGAGCCCCAGGCGATCACCGCCAGACAATCCTTGGCGGCGTAGCGCAGCTGTTCCACGAAGGGCTTGCCGCCGATGATGCAGAACATGCCGTCCTCGTTCAGCGGCGGATTGCCCTCCACCGCGAGGATATAACGCCCCTTGTATTTCTTGATGGTCTCTTCGAGGATCGCCTCCGCCTGATGGCCGGCCGACACCATCAGCGTGTCGTCATAGTCCAGAGACAGCATCGACAGCACCACGTCCTTGGCCAGCGGGTGCGCCGAACGGATGAAGGATTCGGAACAGCAGGTGCATTCCAGGCCATGGATCCACAGAACCGGCGTACGCGGCTTGTTTTCCATGGCATGGACGATTTGGCCGACGAACTGCGGTCCCAGGGCCAGCGCCGATGCAGTCAGTCCGCAGTATTTCAAAAAACTGCGTCGACTGATGCCCTGCCGGCGCATGACATCGTAAAAACTTTCGGTATTTACCATCCACTCCCCCTCATGTTTTTGTTCGTGTGGATCGACGGATTGCGGGATCGAGCAGCCGGAATCAGTCTCTGGCACGGGATTGAAACACCTCTCGGGCATTTCGCGGGCATGGCTCCGGCACCGTTGACGCACAGTATGATGCGGCTATTCCCGCGAATGTCCGCGTCCTCCTCCGCCGGCCGTTGTAAGTCCGGCCTGACAATTCCATGCGTTTTTTGCGGTTTTTACTGAAGATAACCGAGCTTGTCAATCGGTTATTCGCGATAAACTAAGGACCGATTGTCAATGGTCCCTTACAAGAGGAGGCGCCTGTTTGACCAAGCTACTGCACACCGCCGACTGGCAGATCGGCAAGTTGTTCGGACAATTCGAGCCGGACGACGCCGCTCTGCTCTCCGAAGCTCGATTCAAGACGGTCGAAAAGCTCGCGAACATTGCGCGCGAGAACCGAGTCGACCTCGTATTGGTCGCGGGGGATGTGTTCGACGCGCAGGGCGTCGCCGACAAGACCATCCATCGCCTGTTCAATGCGATGGCGGGTTTCGAAGGACCCTGGGTTTTACTGCCGGGGAACCACGATGCCGCGCTGGCCGAGTCCGTCTGGACCCGCGCGGCCAGGCTCAGGGCCATACCCGCCCATGTCACCGTCTGCCTGCAGCCGGAACTCTTGCTGCTCGAACCGCTCGGCATCGCCGTGCTGCCCGCGCCGCTGACCCAGCGCCATACCCATACCGACCTCACCGAATGGTTCGTCTCGGCCGAAACGCCTACCGGCATGCGGCGGATCGGGCTGGCCCACGGCAGCGTGCAGGGCATATTGGCGGAAGATATCGATTCGCCCAATCCGATTGCGGCCGGGCGTGCCGAACAAGCGCGCCTCGATTACCTCGCGCTCGGCGATTGGCACGGCACGAAACGGATCGATGCGCATACCTGGTATAGCGGCACGCCGGAAACCGATCGCTTCAGGGCCAACGAATCCGGCCAGGCTCTATTGGTTGAAATGTCCGAATCGGGCGCTCCCCCGACGGTCACACCGGTCGCGACCGGACAATACCGGTGGCAATCGGAAACGCTGTTGCTCCGGATAGCCAGCGACGTCGAGCTGGCCTTGCAGCGGATTTCGGCTTACGGACCGGTGGATGTCGTGCAGCTCGAATTTTCCGGACAAATCGATCTGGGCGGCTACCGTCGCCTCGGCGAGGCCGTCGAGCAAGCCCGCGGCAAAGCCCGGAGCCTGCTGGCCGATCTATCCGAGCTGCGTCTCGAACCCACCATGGAAGACATCGATTCCTTGAAAGCCGACGGCTATCTGGGCGAAGTCATCGGCGAACTTCGCGCCAGCCAGGACGGCCCGGATGCCGAAGTGGCCCGCGAAGCGCTTGTCCTCTTGGCGGGCATCCTCGATTCGCAGCACGCGAAAGCCGGAGGTTCGCCGTGAGGCTTTCCCGCGTCCGTATCGAACAGTTCAAGAAATTCCGGCAGCCGATCGAGATCAGGGATCTCGAACCGGGAATCAATCTCTTCACCGGTCCGAACGAAACGGGCAAAAGCACGATCGTCTCGGCCATCCGCGCCGCGTTCTTCGAGCGGCATCGCTCCGGCAGCGTCGAGGATCTGCGCCCCTGGGGCGATGCCTCGGCCTCGCCCACCGTCGAACTGGAGTTCTCGATCGGCGATAAACATTTCCGGCTGGTCAAGAGATTTCTCGGAAAAAAGCGCTGCGAACTCCAAATCGGCGCGCAGCGCCTGGACAGTACGGACGCCGAAGACCATCTCGCCGAGCTCCTGGGCTTCAAATACGCCGGCCGCGGCGCGAGCGGCTCCGAGCACTGGGGCATCCCGGGCCTGTTGTGGATTCAGCAGGGTTCCGCGCACGATCTTCGCGATTCGGTATTGAACGCCACCGACCATTTGCGGATCGCGCTGAACGTATCGCTCGGCGAGGTTGCCAGCAGCGGCGGCGATTCGGTACTGGCCACCGTCGAATCCGCGCGCAACGAGTTGCTGACCCCGGCGGCGGGCAAGCCGCGCGGAGCCTATGCCGAAGCGATGGATCAGGAAACTGCGCTTGCGAAATCCATTACGGAACTCGATTCCGAAATCGCCGCGTACCGCCAGAAGGTCGATACTCTCGCCTCCTTGCGCCGCGAACACGCCGCCGACGAAGCCGAAAAGCCCTGGGTGAGCTTTCGCGAACAGGAACGGGCAGCGGCCGAAAAACTGAACGCCATCAAAAAAGTCGAAGAATCCCTGGCGGCCGAGAAACTGCGCGCAACCCAGACGGAAGCACGGATCAAGCTGCTGCACGGCCAACTGGAAACCTTCGCTCGCCAGGAGAAAGAGTTCGAAACCCGTACGGCGGAACTGGAATCCATCCGGCAAAGACTGGAAGGAGCAAGCGCACTCGTCGAGGACTGGCAGTCGAAGCGCGGGGAAGCGGAACAACGCCACGAAGCCGCCCGCGAGACACTGCGCCTTGCCCGCCAGGCGGATACCCGGCTCAGCCTGACGCGGGCGCTTGACGGCGGCCGGCTGAAGCTGAAAAACGCCGCCGAGGCACTCGCAAGAGCCGAGACGGAGCAGGCCGCCCTGGTCGAGTTGAAACGGCAAGCCGCCGTCACCGAGATCAAGCTTAAGGATCTCGAGCAGCTGCGCGAGCAGCAGCGGCAGATTCGGGAAACGCAAATCCGGCTCGAAACGGCTGCGACACGGCTGCGCTTCATGCTCGACCAGGGTCGAACCATCGGTATCGGCGACGAACCGATCGCCGGCACCGGCGAGAGACTGCTGCTCGAAACGACCCGCCTCACGCTGCCGGGCCTCGGGCAACTCGAAATCTCACCCGGCGGCGCGGACCTGTCCCAGCTTCGCGCTGAAGCCAAGGACCTCGCCGACAGACACGATACCCTGCTGCAGCGGATCGGCTTGCCTTCGCTGGAAGCCGCCGAAGACCGCCACCAGACCCATGCACGTCAGCTTGCCGACATCAAAACGGCGGAAGCGACGCTGAAAGCGCTCGCCCCAAAGGGCATCGAGCCGCTGCGGACCGAACTGGCCGTCCAGCAAGCCCGCGTCCAGGAAATCGAACAAGCCCTGAGCCAGCTTCCGCCCGAGACCGGGCACGCAGGGGCGCTCCCCGCCGCCGCCGAGGCGGAGGCCGCCGAGGAAGTCGCCCGGCAATCGCTCGCGCGGATCAATGACAGCCTGCAAGACGCACGGCTCGCCGCCGGCAAAGCGCAGACCGCGTTCGAAACCGCGACACGGGAACTCGCCGCCGCACGTGCCGTAGTCGACGATCCGCAGCGGCCCGAACGCGTTGCCGCGGCGAACCGGGACCTGGTCGACGCCCGTGCCGAGCAATCCGCCCTGGCCGCCACTATCGAGGCGCTGACCCGGCAATTGGCCGAAGCGCGACCCGATATTCTGAAACAGGACGTCGAGCGGTTCCGCCTCAGCGCCGAGCAACTCGAAAAGCGCTTCAACGTGCGCCGCGACCAGCTGATGAGCCTGCAAGTCGAGCTACAGACGGCCGGTGCCCAAGGGCTGGAAGAGCGCCGTGCGGAACTCGCCCGCGACCACGCGCAGATCCAGCGCAGAGTCCAGGAACTGCGCCGCCGCGCCGACGCGCTGGACCACCTGCTGAAACTGATGCGCGACAAGCGCCGCGCCTTGACCCAAAGACTTCAGGCGCCGTTGCAAAAACACCTCAACCGCTATCTCCAGCTCCTGTTCCCCGGCGCCTGCCTCGACATCGACGAAAACCTGTCCCCCGGCTCGCTGACGCGCATCGGATCGAACGGATCGGAACCGGGCGAATTCGAGCACTTGAGCTTCGGCGCCCGCGAACAGATGGGCATCATCAGCCGGCTCGCCTACGCGGGCCTCTTGCGCGACGCCGGCCGCCCCACCCTCCTCATCCTCGACGACGCCCTCGTCCACAGCGACGAGGAGCGGCTGGCGCAAATGAAACGCGTGCTGTTCGACGCCGCGACGCGGCATCAGATTCTGCTATTCACCTGCCATCCGGCGAAGTGGCGGGACTTGGGGGTTGGGGCAAGATCGGTGGAGGGGTTTCGGGCGGAGGCGTAGATTTTCAGGTTTCATCCAAGGCAGTAGAGTAGATTTTGCGTACCCCGCCGTTCTGCGAAGTGTGGCGCATTGTGGCCGAAGGGTTGCGCGTAAAGCGACCATTTGCGATTGGAGCAGCGTTTATCCGCTCGTGTCCAACGCCCAGAACCGAATGATGCACCTGGACGCGCTGTTCGCCTCGTTGCTACCGGGTGAGCGCCACATCCTGCGGGCCGGCGCCTAGTCTGGGGTTGCGTCGCCTACCTGTCCGCGCCATGCCTGAAGACAGCACCTTCCTGTTCATCGCCAGTCCGGCCGCACGCCAACGGGAAGCCATCAGCGCCTACGCCAATCGCCGTCTGGTGGAAGCCCTGTTTGGCTGCTGCCTCGAAAGTCGGGGGTTCGATCTGAAGACCCTGATTGATCCGATGGACGTAAGCGTCTTCCGTGCGCAGGCTGTAATGTTTGACGCGGATTTTGTCCCGCATTTGATCCAATAGTTTCGGCTTGCTCGGCATAATGGGCAGGTGTATAAAACCAACGGCGACCGACCCCGCTAAAGATAGCAAGGCCTTGAAATTTGGGCGGTTCCTGAAAGCGAAATCAGTTTATACCCCACAAATGGCGTAAGATAAGGCGCCTTTTAGGGGGTCTACTTTATGTTCGGCGTCATTCCGGCAGCGACTCCGCCCAGGCCTTGATCTCTGCCGTGGTGCGGAATTTGAAAGCGCGATTGCTCGCCAGGTGCGCCTTTGTGCCTATCATCAGCACCGCCATGGTGCCGGTCGCAAACGTCCACCATGCGCTGTCCCGGCTCACGTAGATGCACAACAGCAGGAATCCGAATGTGGCGGCGTCTTTGAGGATGCTTTCCATCAAGCTCTCTGTGCGGTCGAAAAACACATATTTTGGTTCGCTCATGCTCTTTCCTTTGTCAGTTCCGCCGAACAAGCCGCTCCAGCCGACAGGCAAAAGCGGCGCGGTTTCAGTTTTCTATCTGGCCTTCGTGGGCCGCTTTTGCCTGTCGGCTGAGCGGCGGCGTTAGGCAATTAAAATTTAGGCATGGGCACAATTATGGAGTTTTGGCAGACAATAGCGGCAACAGTGATAGGTGGTGTAATCACTTTAGCCACGACAATTCTGACGATTAATCATCAAAAAGCACTAGATAAAAATCGGAGAAAGCTAGAAAAAATTGAGAAGGTATATGAGCTTCTGTCAAAACTCGAAAGTAGCTATAGAATGGAGTGGGCATCAGATTGTATGTCCATTAATAATAGAAAGTACTCAGATCAATTCCGAATAAAAGAAAGATTGCCGTTTGAAGAAATTAAGATGTTAATTGGATTTTATGCTCCAGAACTTAAGGAAGATGCAGACAAGTTAATTGCTCTATCAAAAGATAGGTATGGGAAGCTTAAGTCCAGCATCGTAGACATTGAAATGTCATCAATGTCAACCGATGAGACAGATACTTTAAAACAACAACTTACTACGGTTTTCTATGAGATAAAGAACGATATAGAAAGTATACAGAACAAGCTAGTAAAAATTGGAGACACGCTTATATAAGCGAGACCTTATGTTGGCATATTCAAGCCTAACAAGGGAATCTCGGCAATGGGCTCACCCGTCTTGAGGTTCTTGAGCGAGAGTCGCTCGGGCGAGATTTGGATGTAGACGACTGTCTTGAGTGCGGAGAACATGCGTGGGCGCCGTGGGGCCTAACGGTAAAGTTCAGCCGCGCCGCTTTTCGGCGTCGGCTGGAACGCCTTGTTGGGCGCTCACGGTCATGCCTTCCAGCCTTCTCTTTTCATCGAGCGCCATGAGTTCTCTTCCTTTTTTCATTTGCTCTTCTGTTGGCTCAGGCAAATCTTCAAACCACTTTTGCCACCTTGATGCTATGGCATGAATAGAAATTTCATCAGTTCTGCTTTTATGCATTTGCTTTTGTATGATTGGATATATTTTTGGAGCGAGTTCTTTCTCTTCCATTAGACGTTTAAATATCCATAGATATACATCAACCAACTCAAGACCAGCGCTTTCAGTACCTGCTTTGAATGATATAGGTATTGTTGGCATGCCCTTAAAACTAATTTCGGGTAGACCAGGGCCAGTAACCATCGGTACATCCCGCGCTGATGCGTAAAATTCGGCCAAAGTTTTTTGTGCTTTATTGAATTGAGACTGTTGATCGACTGTAATCTGAGATGCTTTTTTGCCGTTTTTTAGCAGACGCAGCGTTATTCCATGCATTACGGACTGAAACCCAATTAGGTTTGGCGTTATAGAAAGCATGTCTTTTTTTCTTTTAGCGTTATAGTAAATCTCGGCAGGGTTATTGTCAGCCCAATTTAGAGTATCGTAGATCAATGTTCTTGACCTTTCATCTGGCAATTCGCCAACTCTGCCTTTAATTATATTGCAGACTTCTACTAAGCCAGATTCTGCTTTTTGATCATTAATCTCTATTCTTGCGCTCCATGCTTTTTTAAGTGTTTCCTCGTCAAACAAATATGCCAGTTTTAACAGAAGCACATATCGCATTGGTGTCCAATATCCTGACCAAGTAATTGCTGGATTTAAACCTTGATCAAACACTTGATCGAAAAAGCTTATTAATGCATGGTCGGCTTTTGCCACTCGGTAGATATCAAATCTGAGATCGTATCGTTTTTGTAGGTTATATATTTCCGTTGATATTTGCGCTATGCCAGCATTGCCTAACTCATTTGCATGCAACCTTTTTACGCCAAGTCGCTTTCTAAGCGAACTTAATGTGTTCTCAGCTAATACATCGATGTTGACCCTGCTAGACAATACACCGTAGTAAAGAATCGGTTGATTCTCGTCAAAAAGGTTTGTGCCTGTATGGCCGCTTTCATCAACGTAAAAGTACAAACTTGTTTTCCTTTGTTACGCCCAACACCAGAATTAAGCCGTGCCGCGAAGCGGCATCGGCTTGAATGACTTGTGTAAGCGTCCGGCTGTCCGCATAATTCCCACCGATTAGCGCCTGAGTCACAGTATCGCCATATTCCCGAAGAGGAGGAGATGGCGATGACGAAACAAGAACGAGAGATGCATTGGCGGGTCCTGCTGGAGCAACAGGCAGGGAGTGGGTTGTCGGTGCGCGCTTGGTGTGCGCGCGAGGCGGTCAGCTATGCGGCGTTCATCTACTGGCGTCGACGCGTAGCGCAGCCAGCGGTGGTGGCGCCACTGACGTTGATGCGGGTAGATGGCGGTGAGACAGCAGTCGGTGGTCTGTGGTTGTCGGTGGGCGGGGTTCGCATCGAGGTGAAACCGGGGTTCGATGCCGGGTTGTTGAAGCAGGTGGTGGCCGCATTGGTCTCGTGATGCTGGCGACGATTCTGAGTGCGGCGGCGGTGTATGTGGTGGCCGAGCCGGTCGATTTGCGCAAGTCCATCGATGGTTTGGCGCTGGCGGTGGAGAGCAGTCTGGGGTATTCGCCGTTATCGGGTGCGGTGTTCGTGTTTTTCAACCGGGGCCGGGACAAGGTGAAGCTGTTGTGGTGGGATCGTCACGGTTTCTGGCTGGCCTACAAGCGGCTGGAGAAAGGCCGCTTCCGCAAGCCGGTTCAGGGGACGATTTCGCGCTCGGACCTGCTGCTGTTGCTGGAAGGCGTGGACCTGACGGTGGCCCGTTTCCGCGCGGTTCGCGCGGGTCGGGTCGGCTGAGTCGAAAGTGCCTGAAACCCGCATCAGAGCTGGGCTTTCGGGTGGTCCACCGGGTATAATGGCAGCCATGAATGCCGCCGCTCTCGCCGAAGAAAATCGTACTCTAAAGGCCACCCTGGCCCAGCGCGAGGCGCGCATCGAACGGCTGGAATTCGACCTGGCGCAGCTGAAGAAGCTGCTGTTCGGCGCCCGTTCCGAGCGACTGGCGACCCTCCCCGACATCGACCAACTGCCGCTGTGGGATGAGGTGCCCGAGGACGCCCCCGTCGCCAGTCCGGTGGCGTTCAAGACGGTGGTGGTGCAATCGCCCGCCAAGAATCAACCGAAGCGCACCGCACTGCCGGCGCATCTGCCGCGAGAGATCGTGGTATTGCCGTTGTCGGCACAAGACCGGCAGTGTCCTGCCTGCGGTGAGGAACGGCCGGTGATCGGCTACGAAAGCTCCGAACGCTTGGATTACGTCCCGGCGCAACTGAAGGTCGTGGAAACGCGGCGGGAAAAGTGCGCCTGCGCGAAGTGCCAAGGGCAGTTGACCACGGTACCGGCCCCGCCGCAAATCATCGAGCAGGGCATCCCTCTGCCGGGTCTTCTGGCACATCTGCTGATGGCCAAATACGGCTATCACCTGCCGCTGTACCGCATCGAGCAAATCTTTGCCCACCAGGGTGTCCCCATTGCCCGCACCACGTTGTGCGACTGGGTCATCCAGAGCGGCTGGCAGCTGCAGCCCTTGGTCGAGCGGATGCTGGCGTTGCTCAAGCAACAGCCGGTGATCTTCTCGGACGACACCACTGTGGCGGTGCAGGACCGCGGCAAGACGCGGGAAACCCGGTTTTGGGTATACGCCGGCCACTCGCCGCCCATCGTCGTCTATGACCACACCGAAACCCGGGCGGGCAAGCATCCCAAGGCCAAACTGGAAGGCTACAGCGGCTACCTGCAGGCGGACGCCTATGCCGGTTACGACCAGATCTTCGCCGCAGGCAAGGTCCTGGAAGTGGCGTGCTGGGCGCATGCGCGCCGCAAGTTCTTCGAGATTGCCCGACAGACCGAGAACGGCAAGCGCATCAGCGCCCATGAGGCCTTGGAGTACATCGGCCGGCTCTACGCCATCGAACGGGAGGCCAAGGAACAGCAACTCGACGCCGAAGGCACCCGAAAGCTACGGCAGGAACAGGCGCGGCCGATCCTGGCCGAGTTCAAGGCCTGGCTCGAAGACCGGCTGCGCCAGCTGGCGCCCAAGACCCCCACTGCCCAGGCCATCGGCTATGCCCTCAAGAACTGGCCGGCGCTGGAGCGCTATACCGAAGACGGTCGCCTGGAGATCGACAACAACCGCAGTGAGCGGGCGATCCGCCCCCTCACCATCGGCCGCAAGAACTGGCTGTTCCTCGGCTCGCCCAAGGGCGGCCAGGTCGCCGCCACGGTGTTCAGCCTCATCCAAACCTGCAAGGAACTCGACCTCAACCCAGAGGCCTACCTGAAAGACGTCCTGACCCGTTTACCCACCACCAAGCAGAGGGAGATCGACAGCCTGCTACCCCACAACTGGAAACCAGCCAACGTATAAGGTCCTGACGGTTAACTGTTCGGCGGCATCAGGAAAAGACTGTCCTCCAGCGGACGCTTACTGACTTGTTAGCTGCTACTTGGCCCACACCGCGTCCAGAGCATTCGCTATATCGGAGAATATTGTGCCGCTCATCGGCGGGCAGTTCTCGGAGTAGCCTGATCCGTTGACGTTAAGGATAGTCCCGTTGGTAGCCGTATCGACCAGGTCAGTGCTTATGTGACTAAATCTGAATCCGCCACCGAAGCACCGGTTTGCCCAGTCGTAGGGAGCAAACCCATCTACGACGAGAACGTAGCGCGCTTCTGCCTGATTGTAGGACTCCGTTCGGGTTGCAGATGTGCGTTCCGATACGCGCGTGGTGGAACTCCAGCGCAGGACTTTGAAGCCCTTCTGCCTAAGATGGTTCTGTATCTCGATCACCCAAGGGGCGCTCGGGGCGTCCAAGGCAACAACTCGCTCTCCAACAATCTTCGAATCTGTCATCTGCGTCACGCGGCCGCTAGAAGCGCAACCAGTGAGAAACGCGAAGAACAGTACAACTGCAAGCAAACGCAACACTCCGATCTCCCCGGTAGTAGCTAACGACCGAGTTCAGGGGCGTAGCGAAGCGGAGTCCCCTGGAACGATTTGTGGGCACCTCGAAAAACCCTGAATTTTGATGAAAACCCGGCTCTAATTTTTTGACCGGGCGGGCACACGAGCCGACTCCCTCACGCTCTTGTCGCCATTTCACTTTTCATTTTCCCCGAATCGCCCGCGTTGGGGGCCTTTCGGGCGAGGGTGGGCCTCAAAAGGCCACGACACCCGCCTGTTTCAGGTAAACCAGCCGCTTCAGGTTATAGCTGGCCGCCATCATCGTCATGGCAAAGTTCGCCCTCGCCTGGCCGATGGTGCGAATAAACTTGCCGCCCATTTGTGCGATGGCGGCGAAGGGATGCTCGACCCGTGCTCGGACCCGGGCGATGCGTTGATTACGTTGTTTCTGCCGTTCGGACAGCGGATGGTTGCGCTGGCCCTTGCGCTGGATGTGGTTGCGATAACCCGCTTCCTGGAGCTGGGCTTCCCGTTCCGCACTCGGATAGCCCTTGTCGGCATAGACGTCCCGGCTGGTGTTGCTAGTGTTCAACACCGCCTCAAAGTGCTGGCTGTCATGAGTAGCGGCGGTGCCGGTCTCGATCTTGCGGATAACCTTGTAGCGCTTGTCCACGTTGATGGAGAGCTTGTAGCCGTGGTGGCTCTTGCCGTGCTTCTTGGTCCAGGTGGCGTCCAGGTCTTTTTGCCGCCGCTTGGCCGGGCTCCAGTCCGCCGGCATCGCGCCTTCCTTCAGCATCTCCTTATCGTCCTTGCTGAAGTGCTGCTTTGGCGCAGGCACCAGGGTGGCGTCGATGATATGCCCCCCGCGGGCGATGTAGCCATGCTTGAGCAACTGCCGCTCGATGCCGTCGAACAGCGCCTGGGCGCCGACCTCGCCGATGCGGTTCTCGAAGGTCCACATCGTGGTGCGGTCCGGGATGCTGGCCGAGTCCATCAGCCCGCAGAAGCGCTGGTAACTCATCCGATCAAGCAACTGGTATTCCATCTGCTCGTCCGAGAGATTGTTGACCCGCTTGAGAAACAGGATGCGCACCATCGTTTCGGTGGGAAACGGCGGACGACCGCCTTGCGGGCTGACCGGTCGGGGCGCCGCCTGATCCACGTCCGCGGCAAGCGCCGCAAAGTCGATGTGGGTCTCGAAGGCCACCAGCGGATCGCCCATCCGGTCGATCTTCTGCTTGCGCAAATCGGCCGCAAACAGATCGGGTTTGATCGCGCTCTTCGGAGACTTTGGCATCTTCGGTTTGGTCATGTCTGGGACTCAACACACTGATTGGCTACAGGTCCTATTTTACCGGGCGCGCGCAGACCAAGGAGGTTTTTCGAGGTGCCCTACTCTGGGTTGAACTATAAGGAGAAGTACTGATGAAAGAACAAGAAAGCTTTATTAGCTATCAAAACCCATTTATTCGGTCGCTAAGTGGTCTTCTTAAGAATGAGCGATGGATTATGGTTCTGTTCTCAATTCTTTTTCTTGCGGATTGGTGGTTGGGATGGCTGATTTAACTTAGTAAAATGAATGACGGCGTAACCCATCATTTCACTGAATCCATCTTGCCTAACATGGCGCTCAAGCTGACCCGCTTCCGCTACGCTCCAGCGGTCGGCTTAGCGCCACGTTAGGCGTTATAACCCTTGGCAAGTCTGCGGCTAAGCCACGCAAGAACTAGCAGAGATGGTGACAGATTCGATCATGAAATAGTTCTGAATAGACATTATCGGAAACCACCTTTCATAACCGGAACAGAGGAAAAGGCCGGCTATCAATAACTCTGGTTTCGGCAGTAGCTCCTGTAATTGTGCAGGCCGCAGGCCAATTCAATGACGACATCGTCGTAGCCTTCCTTGGTGTTCCTGAACACGTCTTTGACGACGCGGCACCGCTTGATTCCCGAGATGATGTGTTCGATGATCACGCGGATGCTTGAGTGGAGCCGGTTAGCCTCCTGGTCGTCGGCCGAAAGCCGGCCGTTGCGCGGCCTCTTCTTCGGCTGGTGGACTGTGACATTCGCCAGTTCGTGTCCCTGGAAGCCGCTGTCGCGATACAGCTCGACGCCGTCGGGGAACCGGGGCCCTTCTTCGTCGCAGATCTTCTTGTCGTGCTTCTTGCCCTCATGGGTCGAGCCCAAGTACTTGACCTGCCTGTCCTCCAGGCCGCCGACAAGGTTGTTCTTCACGGTGTGGCATTTTTTTTACCGCTGTAGTGGATGCGTTGCCCCAGGTCGTTGACGGGGCGGTTGATGCGCCTTTCCGTCCCGTCTATGCCCAAGTCCTGCCGCGTCTCCTGCTCCAGCCTGGACAGCATCTCCTCGGTGAGCCGGGCGGGCTTGTGCCCGCGGGCGTCAAGTGTCTTGTTGAGCACCCTGCTCAACAGGTGGATCGTGAAGTTGGCCCGGGGTTGGCTCATGCCGAACAGATGCGCGATGACCTCTTGCAGAGGGTAGGTCTTCAGATAGAACAGGATGAACAGCAGCCGGTCGGCCATGCTCGCGATAATCGGCGGACGCCCTCCTTTAGTCAGGTTCCTGCCGGTTTCTTCGTCCCCTGTCGCCGCAAAAGAAACCAAGAGTTCCTCAAACTCGGAGGCCTTCAGACTGGTCATGGCCATCAATGTCCTCGGCTTTTGCTTCACGTCTTCGTAGGAAACCATACTATACTCTTGCCCTTAGTTCTCTTCGTTATTCAATGACAGACTGCCATGCTAGTTTCCGATAATGTCTAATAATTATTTTTCGAGGTAATCGAGATGGATATGGAATTTACTGTCGTAGATGATTCCGATATCGTAGGTTGGATGGCTTCGGCTACGCGAGTCGGTGAAATCTATGTGCAAGATGTGGACAGCATGGTCAATAAGATCCTGCAGGCACTCCGAGTTTACACTTATTCTCGTGTCTGTACTCCAAATGATCGAATCAGGTATAACCGCATGTCGAGACTCAATATATTCGATCATGGGAATGCGAGTGGAATCGAGATCGGCAGCGACTGGATCAATACCGCAAGCTTACCCAACTTCCGGACTACTTTGGCAATTCTCTCCGGTAATTTTGCCCCTAGCGGTTTTGTGCACCTCCAGCACTGCAACGTGGGACAAAATCGGGTGCTGCTGGTAGAATTGGCGCGCACTTTCGGTGTCTCGGTTTACGCTGGCACTGGGAAACATAACCCGGTCTATCGATTCAATACTGGTAGCTATGTCCGGGCCGACCCGGATGGTGCTTTTCATGCCGATGTGGGACGCCCATGAGTGCCCGGAAGGATTGGAGCCACTGGCTGAGTGGTATTAACATCGCACTTACGGTTCTGGGAATCAGCATGTTGGTGGTCGGAATTGGGATTGATCGCTCTAAGCCTTCCGCTTTTCCCGCCTTGCCATTCCAGGATTATTTGGTTGCGATGCTCCTGTGGTCTTATATTGTTGCTACACCGATTTGTGGCGGCTTAGCTATAGCCCTAGATTCCGTCCGAAAGGGTTGGGTCCGAGTCAATTACCTCTTGCTGTTGATTTGGCTTGCTTTTATGGTGTGGACGGGGACCATGACCTTGTAACCCGCACAGGTTTAGGCGGCGAAGGAACCCCAATATGACTAGAACTGGGAAAATGGGGACGGATTTATTTTCAGCGAGTGACCGACTCCTAGAGCAAAAGCCCCCTAACCTCGCAGTGGAGCCGACGCCTAACAGCCTACGCTCCTACGTCGCTCCGGCTCTTTGGCGCAGCTCACTGACAGCGTTGGGCGTCATGACAAAGCGCGCAAAGCTGATCGCTCTCTTGGCTGTCGAGGTCGCCCTGATCATCCTGCATGTTGTCCTTCGTACGGCCGAGCCTGGCTCTGAGTTGTCGTGGCATTGGGCGCTGGCGCTGTCGTTTGGCATCGTGCTCGTGGCTTACGCTTTCTCCATCCGGTGTCCTGCTGTGAACTGCCGTCGCGGGCAAGTCATTCGCGGCTGGTCGGCGTTTGATGTTCGGCTGCCAGGCCAGCACTGCTATGTTTGTGGGCATTCATTGGAGTAACGGTGTAGCCATGTCGCCCAATCGGGTAACCGGGGGCTTCTAACCCCCAGTCCCCACACCACCCGGCATGCGGGTCCGCACCGGGCGGTTCATGGAACGGAGCACACGACGATCACGCATAGCCATGGATGCGCATCCACAGCGTTCGAATCGATATCAAGCCTTGCGATGCCAGCCCATCGTTCGTCATCCCGGTCTGTGTCGCCAGCGTCTTCGAGAGGTGCCAGTAGCTCTTGCTGCTGAGCGCCGTCAGAATAGCTTGACGTTTGCTCGTTCCCAGCGCGAGAAGATAGCGGACCTGGGTGCGCACGTAGCGCCACTGTTTCCAGTAGCACATGCGGATGCGTCGCCTGATCCAGGCATCGATCTCAGGGATGGGTCGGTAGTCGTCCGAGATGCCGAAGTAGTTCATCCATCCGCGCACGTAGATCGCGAGCTTTTCCAGCCGATAGGCCATCGACACGCCCCAGCTTCGCCCCGTCAGTTGACGGATACGATGTTTGAAGTCGTCGAAGGCCTCATCGGACCAGCGCAGCTTGCCCTTGCGGAAGGTGAATCCGAGAAACGTGCAGTGCTCAACGCTCACCACACGACTCGTGCGCTCGTTGACCGCGAGTTTGAGTTTGCCCGTGAGAAACCGGGCGATGCTGGTCTTGACGCGTTCACCGGCGCGCTCGCTCTTGATGAGGACAAGCAGATCGTCCGCGTAACGGGCAAACGCGTGACCGCGCCGCGCCAGCTCTTTGTCGAGGTCGTCCAACAGGATGTTGGCGAGCAGCGGCGAGAGCACGCCTCCAACAATAGAGCAAAACCATGGTCACAGGCAATGGAAGTTCTCATTGAGTCTTGTCCGAGTTTCCGCCCACTCTGGGCCGCACATCTCGCCAAGTGGGGCAACGACGTTCTTTACATTGCAGCAGGCGAATTTGCCGGTCACCTCTTGACTGTCTATCGGGCTGGAGGCGACTCGCCTTTTCCGCACGTTGCTCTTGCAGTTGAACGTCTACACATCGACGGGTCGCCCTGGGTAAAGGAGTTCGCTACCGTTGGCGTGCTCGAAGGAGTTCAAAACGTGTGGGCGAACGGTGGCGAAGATCCAGAGCACTTTGGCGCTCATCTTCTTCCTGAAAGCAGGCGCGCGTGGGACGCATTGAACGCTTTTTGGCGGGGAGAGAAAGTCAATGATGCTGAAACCGGCTAATCGGGTAGCCGGGGGTGTTTAGCCTCCAGCCCCCACAGCACTCAATAGTGTTCGGCTCATTTTTTGCTTAAGGTGGCTTTGTGGCGCATTCGTTCCAGATAGGTGATGAGTTCCTCCTCGGTCGCCCAACCGCTAAGGTAATGGCACACCATTTCATAGGTGGCCTTGGTCGGGGCGTGGCCGATCCAGAGACTCAGCAGCAAACTGGCGATGATGGCGGCATACACCTGGAACATAACGCCGTTGGCGGTCTGGCTGAGCAGATGCCGACAGCTCAACACGCACTTCATCAACCAACGAAAGAACAATTCCACGGTCCAGCGGCCGCGATAGGCCACGGCAATCAACTCGGCATCCAGGTCCAGGCGGTTGGTCACCAGAATGAGGGGCTCGACCGTGCCGTCGACGCGGTGGCGGCCGGTGCTGACCCAGACCAGCCGGAACGGCTGCGGCAAACGCCGCGTGTGATGCGGTGTGCCCAGACGGCGCAGGTCCACATCGCGGATGACGCCTGCTGCCCGATCGGTGTCGGTGAGGGGGCGCTCCCGGCGCACCTCGTACGCAACGTTCTCCTGGACCCGGCCGACAAAACTGCACGCATGGTCGTGCAGATCCTGGAACAAGCGATAGTCGGAATAGCCGCGGTCGAACACATAAAACCCACCCGGTTGGACGAAGCGCCGCAACTCGGCCCGCTCCGAGCCGGTGCCGGCGGTCACGCGGACGGCGAGGGGATTGGCCTGGAACACCGCAAAGGCCACAGGCAACTTATTGAGAAGGCCCTTAAATATGCGACGCCACGGTTTAGCGAGATCAATAAGTTAGCTGAATTTTGAGCCGAGCTATTTAAGGGCCTGATTAATAAGAGCGGAGAATTCGGGCACGATGATTTTTAGAATATTGCAACGCGTGTATCATGAACAGAATTCTGTACATTTCTCGCGAATGGAGGCCGCCATGGCATTCTCGGTCAATGATGTCATTCCTCTCTCTCAAGCACGCGCCAACCTGTCCGAGCTAGCCGAACAAGTCAAAGCCGGGGCAGAAAAGATCGTTACCAAGAACGGCGAAAGCTACATCGCCCTGATCGATGCCAAACGCTTGGACTACTATCACCAACTGGAGCGCGCCCGCATCCACTTGCTCACTCTCGACGAGGCAGTCCAAGGCCTGGCCGATATCGAAGCAGGACAGGTGAAGGATGCCAAGTCTGCACTGAATGCGCTGAAGAAACGCCGCGCGCCAAAAACCTGATAGCGCGCCCGGTGATGAGCACCCGGCGCACGACCGTAAAGTTCACCAAAAACTTCCAGTTCAATCTCGAATCTATCGAGGCGTTCTGGTCCGAAATCGATTTTCCTCAAGACTACGACCGTCTCCTAGACGAACTCGGCCAGAGGGTTATTCCCAATTTGGAGCGATTCCCGACAATAGGACGCCCATTCCTGGCTCGCCGCCCGGAATCGGTCGAGGCCCTCTCAAAGCTGGAAAAGCTGCAGGCGCAATTGGCCCGCCTCGGCGAAAACACCGACCTCCGTGAGTATGTGATGGAGGACTATTTGCTCCTCTACGCGATTATCGACGAAGCTGTTTACCTGCTGACCATTCGCCGCCACAAACAACTGTCCTTCGATTTCGTGGGGCTTTGGGTAGACCAAGGCTAAAAACCGGTTTGATCGGTCGTTCCTCACCGCCACAATCCGGCTTGTTTCAGCCGGCGCACCAGTGCCGTGCGTTTTCCGTGGCGCGCCATGAAGCCGTTCAGACGTGCGTCGAATTCGCCCCGGTTTGCGTGGAGCACATACGCCTCCGCCAGATCGACCAGGGCGCGGGTCGCTTCCTCGTAGGACGACGCAACGCCGCGTTCCGCCTTCTCATCGATGCCTTGCCAGCAACGGTCGAAGTCGGCGGCGAGGGTGGCCAGGTAGGCTTCCCGCCGCGGGCGCTGTTCCGCTTTCAATCGGGCGAGTTCTTCCTCTTCCCGTTTTAGCCGTTCTGCCTCTGCTCCGTTTGCCAGCTCCTGCAATTCCGCAACGGCGCGGCGTTTCCCGGATGTCGCGGCACACGGGGCGCGCTCCCTCTGCCAGGCATAAAAGCGTGCCTTGAGCTGCCGTTCCGCCCGCTGCGATTTTCCCTGAAGCAACTGCTTCAGGATCGAACGAGCCTCCTCCGCGGACAGTCCGGCCAGCCATGCGTCCATCTCGCGGTCGAAATCGACTGCCGCAGCGCTCACCTCCGAGTCTGCCGATGCCGCGGCCGTGAGCAGATCGGGGCCGATCTCGAGAAATTCGACCAAAGACTGCTGGGCGCCGGTAAGTCTCGATAACCCCGGTGGCGGTGCCGGTTCGAGACTCGCCTCGTCGACTTCGCCCGAGGTGACTCCGGCAAGCCAGCCGAGATACAGCGCTCGGTGGTCGCCGCGGAGCAATTCGTCGCGCAACGGCGCCAGACGCCCCATCCAGCCGCTTCCGCTTTCGCATGCGAAGCGGTCGTAATCATCGCCTTCGTTCAAGGCCCACTCGATGATCCAGTGATCGGAAGACCGGTCGATCTTGAGGGAGGCCTCGGTTTCAAAACCGGCGAGTTCGCTCTCGGTGAACACCGAGCGCGGCACCCTCA
This sequence comes from Methylocaldum marinum, assembly GCF_003584645.1. Lineage (GTDB taxonomy): Bacteria > Pseudomonadota > Gammaproteobacteria > Methylococcales > Methylococcaceae > Methylocaldum > Methylocaldum marinum. The sequence continues at coordinate 921,410 of NZ_AP017928.1, read as the reverse complement.
GGGCGAATCGGCAACTACCCCAATTGGCCACGTATACGAAGGCGTCGAAATAACGCCGCATCCAATCCGTCGGATCGCCCTTAAGGTCGCCCCAGTGGTACTCGTTGACAAACGAGGTCGGCGTGATCGTTGCCCGCGTCGACCGGGCACGCAACTCGGCCATTTGTGCCTGGGACAGCGGCCGGTCGATGGCTAGGAATTCGTAGTATTGATATTCACTCATAGTGGTTTGGATCGTGGCTTGGAAAGACGTAAGCGTCCGGCTGTCCGCATAATTCCCACCGATTAGCGCCTGAGTCACAGTATCGCCATATTCCCGAAGAGGAGGAGATGGCGATGACGAAACAAGAACGAGAGATGCATTGGCGGGTCCTGCTGGAGCAACAGGCAGGGAGTGGGTTGTCGGTGCGCGCTTGGTGTGCGCGCGAGGCGGTCAGCTATGCGGCGTTCATCTACTGGCGTCGACGCGTAGCGCAGCCAGCGGTGGTGGCGCCACTGACGTTGATGCGGGTAGATGGCGGTGAGACAGCAGTCGGTGGTCTGTGGTTGTCGGTGGGCGGGGTTCGCATCGAGGTGAAACCGGGGTTCGATGCCGGGTTGTTGAAGCAGGTGGTGGCCGCATTGGTCTCGTGATGCTGGCGACGATTCTGAGTGCGGCGGCGGTGTATGTGGTGGCCGAGCCGGTCGATTTGCGCAAGTCCATCGATGGTTTGGCGCTGGCGGTGGAGAGCAGTCTGGGGCATTCGCCGTTATCGGGTGCGGTGTTCGTGTTTTTCAACCGGGGCCGGGACAAGGTGAAGCTGTTGTGGTGGGATCGTCACGGTTTCTGGCTGGCCTACAAGCGGCTGGAGAAAGGCCGCTTCCGCAAGCCGGTTCAGGGGACGATTTCGCGCTCGGACCTGCTGCTGTTGCTGGAAGGCGTGGACCTGACGGTGGCCCGTTTCCGCGCGGTTCGCGCGGGTCGGGTCGGCTGAGTCGAAAGTGCCTAAAACCCGCATCAGAGCTGGGCTTTCGGGTGGTCCACCGGGTATAATGGCAGCCATGAATGCCGCCGCTCTCGCCGAAGAAAATCGTACTCTAAAGGCCACCCTGGCCCAGCGCGAGGCGCGCATCGAACGGCTGGAATTCGACCTAGCGCAGCTGAAGAAGCTGCTGTTCGGCGCCCGTTCCGAGCGACTGGCGACCCTCCCCGACATCGACCAACTGCCGCTGTGGGATGAGGTGCCCGAGGACGCCCCCGTCGCCAGTCCGGTGGCGTTCAAGACGGTGGTGGTGCAATCGCCCGCCAAGAATCAACCGAAGCGCACCGCACTGCCGGCGCATCTGCCGCGAGAGATCGTGGTATTGCCGTTGTCGGCACAAGACCGGCAGTGTCCTGCCTGCGGTGAGGAACGGCCGGTGATCGGCTACGAAAGCTCCGAACGCTTGGATTACGTCCCGGCGCAACTGAAGGTCGTGGAAACGCGGCGGGAAAAGTGCGCCTGCGCGAAGTGCCAAGGGCAGTTGACCACGGTACCGGCCCCGCCGCAAATCATCGAGCAGGGCATCCCTCTGCCGGGTCTTCTGGCACATCTGCTGATGGCTAAATACGGCTATCACCTGCCGCTGTACCGCATCGAGCAAATCTTTGCCCACCAGGGTGTCCCCATTGCCCGCACCACGTTGTGCGACTGGGTCATCCAGAGCGGCTGGCAGCTGCAGCCCTTGGTCGAGCGGATGCTGGCGTTGCTCAAGCAACAGCCGGTGATCTTCTCGGACGACACCACTGTGGCGGTGCAGGACCGCGGCAAGACGCGGGAAACCCGGTTTTGGGTATACGCCGGCCACTCGCCGCCCATCGTCGTCTATGACCACACCGAAACCCGGGCGGGCAAGCATCCCAAGGCCAAACTGGAAGGCTACAGCGGCTACCTGCAGGCGGACGCCTATGCCGGTTACGACCAGATCTTCGCCGCAGGCAAGGTCCTGGAAGTGGCGTGCTGGGCGCATGCGCGCCGCAAGTTCTTCGAGATTGCCCGACAGACCGAGAACGGCAAGCGCATCAGCGCCCATGAGGCCTTGGAGTACATCGGCCGGCTCTACGCCATCGAACGGGAGGCCAAGGAACAGCAACTCGACGCCGAAGGCACCCGAAAGCTACGGCAGGAACAGGCGCGGCCGATCCTGGCCGAGTTCAAGGCCTGGCTCGAAGACCGGCTGCGCCAGCTGGCGCCCAAGACCCCCACTGCCCAGGCCATCGGCTATGCCCTCAAGAACTGGCCGGCGCTGGAGCGCTATACCGAAGACGGTCGCCTGGAGATCGACAACAACCGCAGTGAGCGGGCGATCCGCCCCCTCACCATCGGCCGCAAGAACTGGCTGTTCCTCGGCTCGCCCAAGGGCGGCCAGGTCGCCGCCACGGTGTTCAGCCTCATCCAAACCTGCAAGGAACTCGACCTCAACCCAGAGGCCTACCTGAAAGACGTCCTGACCCGTTTACCCACCACCAAGCAGAGGGAGATCGACAGCCTGCTACCCCACAACTGGAAACCAGCCAACGTATAAGGTCCTGACGGTTAACTGTTCGGCGGCATCAGGAAAAGACTGTCCTCCAGCGGACGCTTACGGAAAGACCGTTCGTGCTCCCCGCCGAAGGGATTCGAATTGTTTGATTTTCAAGTGCCCGTTGATGAAACCAAGTGCGCGATTGTGGAAGCAGACAGCCCGAACAACCGGGCGAATCCACGGCCGGCATGTCGGCGTTGATGTCAATGGGCGACCGTAAGACACGGGGTTGAAGGCGTGACGAAACGGAAAGTGAAGCCTTTCCGATTCGATCTGTGAGCGGTTTCTCCGGGAGCGCCGAAGCCGCCCTTCCCGACGTCACGGCCCGATCGAGCGTCTGCGTCGGCAAGGGCTTGCCGACCTTATATCTCGATTCTGCGTTCCACAAGAGGCAGAATCTCCGACTGATCATCGGACCCAGACGCTGGGCAAGACGTTGCCGACCTTGGGCCTGAAGCCCGCGCCGTAGATCGTCCCCCAGCGTCCCTTCCTCGCCATTGAGTTCGAACAGTATCGTAGGGCTGCCTTGGGCAGAACCCTGGATGGATAAGGCTGAACCCGGCAGGAGCGGTTCCGAGCGATCGGCCCCTTCATCGTTCCCGAACGAACCCCAAGGAGACTTCATGACGTTCACCCCCATCGGTATCGACATCGCCAAAGCCAAGTTCGACGCCGCCGCACTCCGCAACGGCAAGTACAAAACCAAGGTCTTCCAGAATACGCCCGAAGGGTTTAAGGCGTTCCTGGCCTGGCTGCAGGCCTTCCCAGCGCCCCACGTGTGTCTGGAGGCCACCGGCCGCTATGGTGAGGGCTTGGCCCTGTTCCTGGTCGACCACGGCCTCGCCGTCAGCGTGGTCAACCCCGCCCAAATCCACGCCTTCGGCAAAGCCGAACTGAGCCGCACCAAGACCGACAAGACCGATGCCAAGCTCATCGCCCGCTTCTGTCATAGCCAAAGACCTCTGCTCTGGCAGCCGCCTCCGCTGGCCGTGCGCCAATTACAAGCGCTGGTCCGTCGGCTCGAGAGCCTCCTCGAGATGCGGCAGATGGAACGCAACCGCCTGGACGGGGCCGACCCCACCGTACGCCCCTCCATCGAAGCCGTGCTCGCCACCCTCGACGCCGAGATCGCCGCGACCCAAACACGCATCCGGGAGCACATCGACCACGATCCGGACCTCCGCCAACGGCGTGACCTGCTCGACACCATTCCCGGCTTGGGCAATGCCACGATCCCGGTGCTGCTGGCCGCCCTGGGCGACGTTCACCGCTTCGAAAACGCGCGCAGTGTCGCCGCCTTTGCCGGCCTCTCGCCCAAAGAGCACCAGTCCGGAAAATGGAAAGGCCACACCCGTCTATCCAAAACCGGCGATGCCTTGCTCCGCAAAGCCCTTTACATGCCGGCCATCGTCGCCCGGCGCCATAACCCACTGATCCGCACCTTCTGCGAGCGCCTTAAAGCCCAAGGCAAGAACGGCAAACTCATCGTGGGCGCCGCCATGCGCAAGCTCCTCGTCCTCGCCTACGGCGTCCTTAAATCCGGTCAACCGTTCAATCCCAATTTTGCGCTTGCATCGTGATTCTGAAGACAGTATCTACGGGGTGCACGGTCGTAGGTCGGCAAGCCCTTGCCGACGAGGACGCTCGATTGGAGTCCGGTGTCTGGAAAGGATTTCCGACCTACGGGTGCTCGGTCGGCAATCCTTTCCAGACACCGGACATTTGTCGTACCGAATTTGGGAAAAATTAACAGAAATTCCGGCTGCAATCCGGCACGGTAACGTTCAGGTCAACGAACATCACCCAATGGTCGCGATACGCACTATGCCATTGCCTTAAGTAATAGAACTTTATCCCAGAGCCGAGGCTCATGCCGTTATGTCCGATGAGCTGTTGAAACAATTCAGAACAGTTCCCTACTTTGCCGAAATCAGCGAAGCCACGCTCGAGGAACTCGCGACCACAGCCACGACAAGAGCTTACCGTAAGAACGTGGTAATCATTAATGAAGGCGACGACGCCGGTCCGCTATTCGTCGTTCTCTCCGGCAAGGTACAGGTGTATCTGACCAGCGAGAGCGGACGAATATTCACGCTCTCGATTCAGGAGGCGGGGTCCTTCTTCGGTGAACTGTCATTGCTTGACGACGCCCTACGCTCCGCTTCCGTCATGACGCTGGAGCCGACGAGGTGCTGCATGATTTCGCGGACAGCGTTTCGGAAGTGGCTGGAGAAGCACCCGGATGCCGTTTTAAGCATAATCCGAAGTCTCAGCAAGCGGATCCGAATTCTGACCGACAGCGTGCGCGGACTCGCTTTATCCGATGTGTACGGCCGGCTCGCCAAGGTCCTGAATAATCTGGCGATCGAACGGGACGGAGAATTGGTGATCACCGAGCGGCCCAGCCTGCAGGACCTGGCTAATAGGATCGGGTGCTCGCGAGAAATGGTCAGCAAGGCCATGAAGGATCTGATGGGGCGCGGCTATCTTTCTGCCGATCAACACACGATCCATATCAGGCGTCCGTTGCCCATCTTCTAGGAGTTCCATTCGGTATTGAAAGGCATTGGGAATTAATCTCTCTCGGCAGGCCGTGGAACCGGGTCGACACAGGCAGCACGCATAGCTCGGGGATAGGCTTCAAAGCCGACTGCTTGTGATTGTGGGAAACGGCGCGTTCAAGCTGCCGCTGCGGCAGCTGTACCCGGCCGAAAACCCGCGGGAAAGCGGGAGCGTGGATCTCCCTCTTTCACGCCTCATCCCTCTCTTTGGTGGACCGCCGTAGGCCCGGTTCAAAGACTCTTATCCCGACGGATATCGCCGCTCGCGCCGAATTAACGCTCGCGAACATCGCCCGAAGATTGCGTGGTGTTCCTCATGAGGCGTTGGAGATCGTCCTTTCGGGCGAGGACCGAACGCAGCTGCAATAACCTGTTCAGAGCGCTGTACCAAAAAGGAGCGCCTAGACTCAGCAACAGGATGGAGATAATCAACCCCGGAAGGTTCACGTTTTGCCAGTTGTCGTACCAGTGTTTGAAGGAGGAAGGAGGCAAAATCACGCCTTGCTTGGCCAGGAAGGTCAAGTATTGTTTTTCGGTTTGTTTCGCCTCGATCTGCTTCGCCTCGGCCGATGCCGAAACGGCGTGCACCGGCATTGGCGCCGGCTGCTGTTCCCGCTCTTGTTCTCGCGCCAGCCTCACCGCTTCTTCGACGAACGCAGCCCGCATGGCGTCATCCATGGCGAATCGGTTGACCAGGGCGACCGTATCCAACTGCAGCACAACCGCCACCAGCGTTGCGCTGATGAAGGTCCAAACCCGAGCGCTGAAGGTAAAACGTTCGCTCACGCGATCGATGATGGAATCGAACCGCAGATTGACTTTTGCCAGAAACTCGCTGGCGGCTTCCTGCAACAGGGCGACGTTTTCGCGGACGTCGTTGGCCAGTTCCGGATTGGATCTTTCCAGTTGCAGCGCCACCATGTGAATCTTCTTCAGGATCCCGTCCGGATCCGTTATGCCGTTATTCGCCATTACTCTCTTCAAGACCTTAAGCGCCGTCTGTTGCAGCTCGTTCATCTGCCCGGCGGCCGGGTCTCGCGCAGCCAGGTCGAGCAGCATTTTGGTCAGTTCCTCGCGGTGAATCACTTCGCCGTACCGGACCACACCGAATAGCTTGCCCCCGCTTAGAATCGGACTTCGAAGAATCATTTTTGCGATTTCCTCGGCGAAGTGCCGTTCCACGCCCGGATCAAGCTGCTGGAGCAGGTCCACGAGTCCGCCTAGCAGGTGCCGTCCGCGACTCTGGCGGAGCGACAGCAGCGCTTGAGTCACCAGCGTCACCGCCATACTGACGATCAGCATGACCACGGAAAGTCCGATCAAAATATCGATCGATTTCAGCATGATTCCACCCCCTCGAGTTTCGGTATTATTCAGGACTTACGAAAAAGGGTTCCCGGTGCCTTCGATCAAAAGGAAGAAGGCACAAAATGCATAAGTCCCCTTGTTGTTTTTCCCGGGCCGGCGCGTTTCGGCGCCTATGGTTCTTCGCTCGAAACATCTTCGCGATAGCCGGTCCTCTTGTACGCTTCACGACTCCGCTGGCCTGCGCCTTTTCTGTCACACTTTGCCCCCGCGGGCAAGGTAATATTCACCAATCCCGGAGCACCGTACAGCCGCCGAGATGGGTGCGCCGGCAAGGGATTGCCGACCTAAGACCGTGCCCCCGTAGATACTGTTATCCGGGTCAAGTGCCATGGAGTGCTGGATCGAAGGGTTTTCCGGACTTGAGGACGCCGAAAGCGACCTGGAGGAGCTTGCGCATCATGGCACCGATGATGAGCTTGGCGGGCTTGCCCGAGAGCGCGAGCCGGTTCTTGAAGGGCTGGCCCCAAGCGGTCTTATACAGGATCACCATAGCCGGCATGTAGAGGGCTTTGCGCAAGAAGGCATGGCCGACTTTGGACAGCCGCGGCTTGGTTTTCACGCTCGTTCCGGACTCCTGCCGGCGCGGGTCGAGCCCGGCGAAGGCGACGGCTTGTCGGCTATTGGCGAAGCGGCTGGGCTCGGCATAGAAGGCGAGCAGAATGGCGATGGTGCGTTCCCCGATACCGGGGATGCTCTCGAGTAATTCGCGCTTTCCCTTCAGATCGGGGTTAGAGTCGATGTGCTCATTGATGGTTTTGATCAGGCTCTTGATCTGCTGATCGAGCCAATTCAGGTGTTCTTGAATGTTGGTGCGCACCGCGTCCCGGGCGACCTCCAGGCGGTTACTTTCCTGGGTCCGCAGGGCTTGCAACGCATCCAGACGCAACACGAGCGCGCGCAAGGCGATTTCGGCTTCGCTTCTCGCCTGCCAGGGAGGCGGATGGCGTTCGGCGCAAAATTCGGTGATGAGGCGCGCATCGACGGCATCGGTTTTGGTCCGGGTTAAGCGGGAAGCGGCATAGGCTTTGATTTGGGCGGGGTTGATGACGCTGACAGTGAACCCTTGGGTAGCCAAGCACTGGGCGACGTCTTCCCAATACACCCCAGTGGCTTCCATACACACGTGAACATTCCGTGCCTCTGGGCCGGTGAGCCAAGTGACGAGGGTGGCGAACCCGTCTTGGGAGTTGGCGATGACTTTGGTTCGGAACTTCCCGTTGGGGAGGCGTAACGCGCAGTCCAGTTTGGCTTTGGCGACGTCAATTCCGAGATAAAACGTGGGCATCATGAACCTCAAATGATCTACCTTGTGAATGCGGGCTGCCGGCAAGCCGGGCCGAAGATACTGTTCGATCGCTCGATGAGGGTGAGCGACTGCTGCATCGATCTACGCAACGGGCTTGGTGTCCCAAGGGCGGGAACGGCATCCAGTCGCTCAAACCTGGAGCGCCCTCCAGGCCGGTGGTGACCGGTCGGGAGTCTTCTCCAACCCCTTCCGAACCACACGGAATTCATAATACAAGGTCGGGAATCCTTTCCCGACGCCACCGCCCGACCGAGCATCTTTGTCCGCAAGGGCCAACTGCCGGTCGCCTTACCGCGATGTCGTTCCGGAATCAACGCTCAAGTTTGCCCTTGAGCTTGAGAAGCCCCTCGTGATTCGGAACCGCCTCCAGCCCGTCGAGCACTTTTTTCAGGCTCTCGACCCGATCACCTTGCTCGAATGATTTCCATGCTTCCAGTTCGAGGGTGTCGGCGATTTTTTGTACGCCGTTGGCGGCGTTTTCGTTATAGGGATCGATCTTGAGCGCTTCGCGGTATGCCCACAACGCATTGGCGCCGGTCGGCGCCGTCAGATAGCCGACCTCGAAGTGAATGTCCGCGAGTTCCAGCAAATCCATGAGTTTCGCCTGCTGCTCGGCGGTGAGGGTCGGCACGATCTTGGGCGGCGGCTCGATCTTGCGCAAGCCCATGTAAACGTTGCTGCCGACGGCGATGACCACGGCCGCAGCCGCCGCCCAGGAACCGTAGACCAGCGGGGACCGTTTCTGCAGATCGTCGATGAATTGCTCGGCCGTCGGGGTGCGGTCGTCGCGTTTGAGGGCGAGCGCCCTTTTGAGACCTCGCCATTGCTTGCCGTTCAAACCCGGTGCCGGCTTGGGCTGCAACTTAAGGTCGACCGCGACATCCGCCGAAATTTTCGCGTACGGATGTTTCCCCACCAGGAGCTCGTAGGTCACGCAGGCCAGGGCATAGATATCGTCGCGCGGGTCCGGCTCCTCATCCTTGAGCATCTCGTAACTGGCATAGGCCGGCGTCAGCGCGCCCAGGTCGCGGGCATTGAAGACCGTCGCCTCGGCACCCTTCTTGTCCGCTCGGCCCGCAGCGCATGCGATCCCGAAATCGAGCACCTTGACCTCGCCGTTTTTGTCGATGAAGACATTGCCCGGCTTGAAATCCGAATGGACGATGTTCTTTTTGTGGGCGTGGGCCAGCGCCTCCGCCATGCCCTGGATGATCGGCCATGCCTTCTTGAATGGCATGCCTCCCTCCGGCAGCTCCCTGATCAGCCGGTTCAGCGGCTGGCCCTCGAGATATTCCATCGACATGAAGACGTTCCGGCCGTCCCGGTCGAAGTCGTACACATTGATGATGTTCGGATGGGAAAGGGTCTGCGCTCGCTTGGTCTCGCGCTGAAGCGCGATGAGGGAAACCGGATTTTGCTGAAAATCCTCGTTCAGCACTTTCAGGGCGACATAAGGATCCCTGTCGTTGGCTTCTTTCTTGCGAAGGTCCAGCGCCTTGAACACCACACCCATCCCGCCCTCGCCCAGCACCTGCTCCAGCACGAATCGATCCTTGAGAACGTCGCCGATCTGCAAAGGCTTCAACGACGCGCCGGCCTCGGCCGGCACCGCCAGGATGCGGCCGGTCGTCGTGCCCATGCGGGTCGGATCGGCAGCATCGCCGGCCGCGGAAATTCCGACGGGACGTTGCGCCGGTGGTTCTTTATCCGCGAGTGCCGTCACCCGCGTCCTGTCCTCGTCATTTCCCCCGCCATGCAAGTGAGGCTCCTGACGACTTCCGGCGGACGAGGGCAGGATCCTGGTTTTGTCGACGGCATCGTCATCGGACGGTAGCTGAATGTCTGTCATGGGTATTTCCGGTGGGGAAGACTTGTTTCACGGTGGCAACGCGGCGCGTTGGCATTCTTTATGATAGCCCTTGCCGGAATGATGCGGAAAATCAAACATGCAACTCTCTTCTGGCAGATCAGTCTCATATTTAGTGCATAAGCGTGCCCACGGAGACCAACGATATGCCGCATTACGACTATCTCATCATCGGCGGCGGAATGACGGCGGATGCCGCGATTCGGGGCATCCGCGAGATCGACACCGAAGGATCGGTGGGATTGATCGGAGCCGAGACCCAGCCGCCCTACAATCGGCCGCCCTTGTCCAAGGGACTCTGGAAAGGAAAATCCATAGACCGCATCTGGCGAAAAACCGAGGAACGGGGTGTCGACCTGCGTCTGGGCCGGACCGCGAGCCGGCTCGACCTCGCCGCCAAGCGCGTCGCCGACGATCAAGGAACCTCCTACACCTTCAATAAGTTGCTGTTGGCGACGGGCGGAACCCCGCGTCGCCTCCCCTTTGGCGGCGACGATGTCATCTATTTCCGAACTCTCGAGGACTACCACCGTCTTCGCGCGCTGAGCGGGGAGAAACGGCGTTTTGCCGTCATCGGCGGCGGCTTCATAGGTTCCGAGGTTGCGGCGGCCCTGGCAACGAACGGCAAGGAGGCCATCATGGCCTTTCCCGAGGAAGGCGTGGGGGCACGGCTGTTCCCTCGCGACCTCAGCCTGTTCCTGAATGACTATTATCGCCAGCGGGGCGTCGAGGTACTACCCGGGCAACAAGTCATCGACCTCCGAAGAGAGGATGGACGGCTGCTAATGACCCTTCGCGACGGTAGCACCGGCCAGGAAAGCACGATAGCCGTGGACGCCGCGGTAGCCGGCATCGGCATCGAGCCCAATGTCGCGTTGGCGGAGGACGCCGGCCTTCCGGTGGAAAACGGCATCCTGGTGAACGAGCGCCTGCAAGCCGGTTCTCCGGACGTTTATGCCGGCGGCGACGTCGCCAACTTCTACAATCCCGCGCTGGATAGGCGTTTGCGGGTCGAACACGAAGACAACGCCAACACCATGGGCATGCGCGCCGGGCGAAACATGGCCGGCGAAGACCTGCCTTACCATCATCTTCCGTTTTTCTATTCGGACCTGTTCGACCTCGGATACGAAGCGGTCGGAGAAACCGACTCCCGCCTGGAGACGGTGGCGGATTGGTCTGAGCCGAACCGGCAAGGCGTCGTCTACTATCTGCGGGACGCTCGCGTCAGAGGCGTACTGTTGTGGAACGTCTGGGAAAAGGTCGACGCCGCCCGCGAACTCATCGCCCAACCCAGCCCGATCGAACCTCAAACGCTGAAAGGAAGGCTCTAATGAGACGCCTACGTCGGCACGGGATGGCCGAGCCGGCACAGTTTGTCTCAACCTCATGCCCCGGAACGTTTCGGCAGTATCCCGCGCCGCCATTCCCTTAGAACGGAGGACGCCATGAACCCGCTACTGAAACTGATCGAGCACGGCCAAAGCTACTGGATCGACAATCTCACACGGCGCATGATCGCCAGCGGCGAACTGGAATGCCGGGTACGCCGCGAAGGCTTGCGTGGCGTGACATCGAATCCGCAGATTTTCCGGAAAGCCATCGCCGGCACCGGCGACTACGATGAGCAGATCGAAACCATGATCTGCGGCGGCCGCCCCTGTCCGGAAGTTCGCGAGATCTACGAAGCGCTGGTGACCACCGACATTCGAAACGCCTGCGATATCCTGCGCCCGGTATACGACGCCAGCGCCGGCCTGGACGGCTACGTCAGCCTCGAAGTCTCTCCGCATGTGGCCCATTACACCGAGGCTTCGATCGAGCAGGCGCGGCATCTGTGGCGCCTGGTCGACCGGCCCAATCTGTTCATCAAGATTCCGGGCACCCTCGCCGGCCTGCCTGCCATCGAGCAGCTTCTGTTCGAGGGCATCAATGTCAATATCACCCTCCTGTTTTCCGTGGAACGCTACCAGGCCGTCGCCGAGGCTTACCTGAGAGCGCTGGAGCGGCGGCGCGAGGCCGGCTTGGCACTGGACGGCGCGGCCTCGGTAGCCAGCTTCTTTCTGAGCCGAATCGACGTATTGACCGATGAACTCCTGCGCCACAGGATCACCCCCGAAACCAGCGTGGAACTTCAACCCGACCCCAGGACGCTGCTGGGAAAAACGGCAGTCGCCAACGCCAAGCTAGCCTATCGCAGTTTCAAGCGGATCATTGCGAGCGATCGCTGGAAAGTACTGGAAGACAGAGGCGCGCGGGTGCAGCGCATGCTCTGGGCCAGTACCAGCACGAAAAACCCGGACTACGCCGACGTCATGTACGTCGAGCCGCTGATCGGCCCCCATACCGTCAACACCATGCCGGAAACCACCATAGACGCGTTTGCCGATCACGGCAGCGTGCGCGACACCGTCGAGGAGGGCTTGGACGAAGCGCGCGGGGTGATGGAGGACCTTGCGAAGCTCGGAATCGATTTCGGCCAGGTTACCGCCCAGCTCGAAAACGAAGGCATTCAGAAATTCATCGAACCGTACGACGCCTTGCTCGCAGGGCTTGCTGACAAATGCCAGAAATATTCGAACCGTCTCGGCGTCGCTCCCTTGCAGAAAGTGGCGCAGCAGCTCCGCCGTGATGTCATCACCATGACCACCGCAGCCGGGTCGGGTCACCCCACTTCCAGCCTGTCCTGCGCCGATATCGTCGCCGCCCTGTTCTTTCACGAAATGCGCTGGGATCCGGGCGACCCCGGCGCCCGTAACGTGGACTCGTTCATATTATCCAAGGGTCACGCGGCGCCGATTTTATGGGCCGCCCTCCGCCAATCCGGTGCGAGTCACGAGGACTTGAGTTCGCTGCGCAAATTCGGCAGCAGCTTCGAGGGCCATCCGACGCCGACCAACCCCTGGGTCAAGGTGTCGACCGGCTCGTTGGGCCAAGGCCTGGCCGCCGCCAACGGCATCGCTCTGGCCAATCGTCTGGATGGCATCGCCGCCCGGGTCTACTGCCTGCTGGGTGACGGCGAATGCTCGGAAGGCTCGGTGTGGGAAGCGGCGCAGTTCGCCTCTCTCAACAAGCTGACGGGACTGGTCGCCGTCGTCGATGTCAACGGCCTGGGCCAAACCGGGCCCACGCCTTACGGGCATCGAACCGAGGTCTTCGCCCGCCGGTTTCAGTCCTTCGGCTGGTCGACCTTCGAAATCGACGGGCACGACATGGAAGCCATTCTCGACGCCTTGTACCGGGCGCGGAAAAGCGGTCCGGCCGCCATTATCGCCCGAACCGAAAAAGGCCGCGGCGTGCCCTTCCTGGAAGGGGTTCACGGCTGGCACGGCAAGGCCTTGAGCCAGGAAGAAATGGACCGTGCGTTCAGGGAGCTGGGCGAAACCGGCGTCCATATGACCGTCGAGCCGCGCCGGGTCGGCGAGATCCGAAGTGTCGAAGCGGAACCGCCGCCGCCTCTGGAACCCGGCTATCGGCGGGGCGAAAAGGTCGCCACGCGCAAGGGCTTCGGGAATGCGCTCAAGAAGCTCGGGGAACACATGCCGGAACTCGTGGTGATCGACGGGGACGTGAGTAATTCCACCTACACAGAGCTCTTCGCCCGGTCATTTCCGAAGCGTTTTTTCCAAAGTTTCATTGCCGAGCAGAACCTGGTCGGAACCGCGCTGGGCCTGGCCGTGTCCGGCAAGATTCCGGTTGCGGCCAGCTTTGCCTGTTTTCTTTCGCGGGGCTACGACTTTATCCGCATGGCCGGCCATAGCCGGCCGCCGCATCTGGTGTTTTGCGGCAGCCATGCCGGCATTTCCATCGGCGAGGACGGACCTTCGCAGATGGGCCTGGAAGACCTGGCCATGTTCCGCTCCCTAGCGGGGAGTACCGTGCTCTACCCTTGCGACGCCGTCAGCGCCGAACGTCTAACGGAAAAGGCGCTAAGAACGCCGGGCATCGTCTATCTCCGCACCACCCGCCCGGCAACCCCGGTCATTTATTCCAATAGCGAAGCTTTTCCGGTCGGCGGCAGCAAAGTCTTGCGCGCCGACAAGGACGACCGGTACACGGTGGTTGCGGCCGGCATCACCGTGCACGAAGCGCTCGCCGCCCACGACCGCCTCAAGGAAAGAGGAATTTCCGTGCGCGTCATCGACGCTTATTCGGTCAAGCCGCTGGACGCGTCGACCCTGGGCCAGGCAGCGAGCGAAACACGCGGCATCGTGGTCGTGGAAGACCACTGGTGCGACGGAGGACTCGGCGATGCGATCGCCGCCGCCACCAATTCGACGGTCCCCGTACACCGTCTCGCCGTGAGCCGCGAGCCGCGCTCCGGGACGAAGGAAGAGCTGCTGGACCGGTACGGCATTTCACGGCGGGCGATAGAAGAAAAGATTGTGGCATTGGCCGGGCGTTGAACCTAAAAACTGCAGTTGGATTTCCGAAATGACCGCAATGCCCCATCAGCCGCCGCATTCCCTCACCCCAACCCCTCTCCCAGAGGGAGAGGGGTTAAACTCCCTTCTCCCGAACTTCAAAACGCCCTCTCCCTTTGGGAGAGGGTCGGGTGAGGGTCTTGGAGAAGGGCTGGGGATGAGGGCCTAGCACTTTTCAGGTTGAATCCAACTGCCGGATTTAGGTTGAAGCGTTGACACCGCGGCTCGGTGCATTTTCGGAAACGGCCTACGGTGCCTGATTGCGCGCCAAATTTAGAAATCGTCGGGAATCCTTTCCCGACATCACGGCCCGACCGAGCGTCTGCGTCGGCAAGGGATTGCCGACCTACGACCGAGCGCCCTGTAGGTCGGGAATCCTTTCCCGACGCCGTGCCCCGACCGAGCGGCTTTGTCGGCAAGGGCTTGCCGACCTACGATCGTGCACCCTGTAGGTCGGGAATCCTTTCCCGACGCCATGCCCCGATCAAGCGTCTGCGTCGGCAAGGGATTGCCGACCTACGACCGGGCACCCTGTAGGTCGGGAATCCTTTCCCGACGCCATGCCCCGATCAAGCGTCTGCGTCGGCAAGGGATTGCCGACCTACGATCGTGCACCCTGTAGGTCGGGAATCCTTTCCCGACGTCGTGCCCCGATCGAGCGTCTTTGTCGGCAAGGGCTTGCCGGCCTACGAATATTGGAGTCGATCTAACCTAGGGCGCCAACGACTTTCGCCAAGCCTGATGTGTCATATGCGTCGTTAAAGCGCACCCTTCTCGGCCTACCCCCGGAATGACGGTCTAAAACGCCAGTCGCACGCCGGCATTGACGGAATGACGGGTTTCGAAACGGTTATCGACCAAGGTCTCGTACTGGACAAACGCCGAGCCGCCGCCGGGCAGAACCGCCGAAACCGAGGTTCTGAGATTGACGTAATCCCGGTCCGGACTGTCGGTTCGTACCGTAAAGCGATTCCCGCCGAAGTCCTCGGCAAACCGGACGCCGATCAGACGGCCGTCCTTTTCGAATTCGTGCTCCCATTCCGCGCTGAACTGCGATACGAATACGCCCACCGCCGTGCTGGCCGTGTAAGACACGATGCCGCCCAGGGCCGTCGTTACCGAGTCCACGGTTTGCGCATCGATTTTGAGATTGAGCGGGTCCGCGCCGCGCTCCGTGTAGGCGTCGATCGTAGTCCGTCCATATTCCATGCGTCCGCGTAACCCGAGCGTCCATGGGCCCAGCGGGAAATCGTAGCCGCTATTGAGGCTGTAACGCTGCTGCCAGCCTTGGGTATCACTCCTGGCCCTCGCCTGCACCGGGCCGAAAGCATCGATGTAGGCGATATTCCGGGTCGCATCGTACTGGTTGTAGGTGCCGTTCGCCACCAGGTCCAGATACCAGCGGTCGGTCAGCTGATAGCTGCCGAACAGGGAAAACGTCGTACCGTCGATTTCGAGACCGCCCCCTTTCCCGACGGATTTCGATTCGGTATAGCCGTAACCTGCCGATACGCCCATGAGAAACCGTCGCGTGATCCAGTAATCGACCCCCGCCGTAAAGCCGTAGACCTTGGAGCTGAATCCCGGCTGCAGGCGAGTCGAGTTGCGGTCCCCGGCTTCGAACTGGCCGTTCACGAACACGCCCAGCCGGCTGAAACCGGAGGCCTCGTCGCCGCTCGCGCCCCCGGTGCCGGCGAACGGAAGCATGGCGGCCAGCCAGTTGCCGGGCAGGGTTTGTCCGTCGATGCGCAGCGTCAATCCGTTCACGCTGAATCCGGAACCGCCGGCCCTCAACTCCACCAAGCGCTGATTGACGTTGCCGACCTGGATTCTGGAAATTCGCCCGCCGCCGAGAGCCTGCGCGGCCGCTTCCTCCGGGCTGATGTTGGTGAGCGCTTCGGCTACCCGCTCCAGGCCGCCGGGCTGATCGAGCAGTTCCGTGAGACCTTCGATGCGCGTTTGCAAGGCTTCCGACCCGCTATTGGTGTCGAGGATGGTTTGCAGCGTCGTGGCCAAGGATTCTTGCCGGACCAGATCCCCGGCCGTATTCAGAGTGCTCCCGACGACCACGGTCACCGTTCCGGTACTTTCTCCGCTCGAATTGCTGAGGGTGTAAGTGAATTGGTCCTCGCCCACGAAATCCGCTTTCGGCGTATACACGACCTGGGTGGTTCCGTTCATCGCCGCTGTGCCGTTGGCCGGCTGGGAGACCGAGGCCACGACGATCTGATCGGGATTGCTGTCCACCACTGTGACGGTCACCGGCTGGCCGCTGGTGGTGCTGGTTTTATGGCTGGCCGCGCTCGGCGGGAGCGGATTGACCGTGATGGTCACGGTTGCATTGGCGCTTCCCGCCGGGTTGGTAACCGTATAAACGAACGTGTCGGTACCGACGTATCCCGCATCCGGGGTGTAGATTACCGATGTGCCGCTCGTAAACGCAGTGCCGTGAGCCGGCGCGGACACATTGCCGAGTTGCAGTTGCAGCCCGCTGTCGTTGTTCAGCACGCCGATCGCGGTCGCCTGGTCGCGCGGCGTGTCGGCGCTATCGTCCACGGCTGTCGGCGGTATGTTCGTATTGATCGTCAAGCTTGTCGAAAACGACGGATACTGATCGTAAGCCGTCCCGCCGGACGCAACCGTCTTGTCGCCGTATAGTACGGACATCCCGCTGAACTCCTGGCCGTTCATGTCGATCTGAAGGGGCGTGGCATAAGGCAGCAGGAGCTGTTCCGCGAAACTGCCCCGGATCTGAGGACTGCAACAGACGCCGCCCAGCTCTCCGTAAGTTTGCTCGAAAAGAACCGAATTGGCGCTCAGATCCGTGATACGGATATGACCGAAAGAGGCAGGATCCATGGTCCCCTCGGCAACGTGGACTTCCGCGAGTTGTCCGTCCGACTCGAAGGAAATCCCGCGCAATTGCAGGGAATAGAAGTTGGTGGCGATCTGATCGGCGAAGGGGATGAAGTCGGCGCGAGCCGGCTGGCCAAAAACAAGCACCAGCAGCGCGGTCATGCCGCGAGAGCAGCGCGTGCCGGGCATTCGGCGAAGAGCGTTCGACATCGCCCGGCAGCTACGAACTCAGGCCTAATCCAGCAGACTTGCGAACGAAGAATGGACTAATCGTCGTCGTCCATCAAATCGAATACCATCTCGACCGATTTCCCGGTTTTCGTGTTCGTAGCCTTGAAGGTGGCGACCTCGTTCTCTATTCCGACACACTCGATTTCGACGGGCGGATCGTCGTACTCGCTCTCGGGTATGTCCAAGCGATCCATGAGATCTTGATTCTCTTCCGCCGTCAATTCCATGTTGCCGTCCGAATCGATACGCATAAATCTGTAGATTGAGCAGAAAATAGATAATTGTAGCCGGTCCTTTCGATAAATTCAGATGCGATTAAGAAAGCTCTGAATAAGCCCTCTCCGGCTGGGAAAGGGTTGGGTGATGGCCTGTTGGATCAATCCGTTGCACAGCTCGCTTCTCCGAATGGGAGACTCAATCAGAGCTTCCTTGAACGCGTAACCCTCAGGACGGCCCCGTCGCTGCGGCGTGTATGTCGACAACAATCTTCCCCCGTGCATGTCCCGTCTGGCTCCGGCGATGCGCGGCATCCAGTTGGGCCAGCGGGAATACGCTGTCGATGACCGAACGCAGCCGGCCTTGTTCAGCCAGCGCGGCCAGGAACGCCAAATCGCGTCCTTTAGACTTCACCATGACGGCCCTGATCTTCTTTTTCGAGAAAAGGGGGAGCAGCAGCGCACGAAGCATCAGACCGATCCCGGGCAAGGTGGTGACATAAATGCCGTCCGGTTTCAGCAAAGGCTCGTAATGCCCGAAAGACGTGGAGCCCACGGTATCGAAAACCAGATCGAACGAGGCCGCGGGACCGAACTCGGTGGTCCGGGTATAGTCGATCACCTCATCGGCCCCGAGTTCGCGTACCCAGGATACATTGGCCGTGCTGCAAACCGCGATCACTTTCGCCCCGAGCGCCTTGGCGATCTGCACGGCGTAATGCCCGACGCCGCCGGAGCCGCCGACCACGAGCACGCTGCCTCCCTCCCGCAAACGCCCACGATCACGCAGGGCCTGGAGCGCGGTCAGACCGGCCAAAGGCAAGGCTGCAGCTTGATGATCGTTCAGCGTGTTGGGCGCCAGGGCGGCCGATCGCTCGTCAACCACGCTGAACTCCGCCGCCGATCCGGCATTCCTGGAGCCCAAACACGCCACCACCCGGTCGCCGGGCCGAAAACCGGCGACTTTGGCACCGGTCGCCACGACCTCGCCGACCAGATCCATGCCGGGTATGGACGGAAACCGCATCGGCACGAGAAAGCGTAAACTGCCGTTACGCAGCTTCCAGTCGATCGGATTGACCGAACACGCGGCCACTTTGACCAGCAACTGAGTCGGCGAGGGCTCAGGCTTCGGCACTTCGGCCGGACGAATCTTCGACGGATCACCGTAACCCGTGTATTGCATGGCTTTCATGAACATCTCCTTTGTCCTTTTTGCGAACGCGAAAAACGACTTTGCTCAGATTAGAGCGTCAAAATAGACAAAACCGCGGACTTTCGCTGAATTCAGGAGACTCATTATGACGGCACGGCATATTCAAATCGATGCGGATACGTTCGAAGCGATCAAGGCCCATATTCAGCAACAATTCGACACGCTCTCGTGGTGGCCGACCGAAGGTCCCGAACAGGCCAAACAGGAATATCGAATCATGAGCGCCAACCCGGCGCAGTTGGCTTACTGGTGCGAAAAATGGCTGAACCGCGGGCAATGGCGGCAACTGGAAAACGATGTGAGACAGCGGCTCCGGCGCGGTTAGCGTGTTGTAGGTCGGGAATCCTTTCCCGACGCCATGGCTCGATGGAGCGTCTTCGTCGGCAAGGGATTGCCGACCTACCATTTCGACCCACATCGCCAAACCCTGGTGAAAAACGCTCTAAAGCCTGTCTCGAGCGATGTCGAAAGGCTCGGTCCCACAAGCGCTCGCGCCACTTGGATGCGGCGGCACTATAAACGCGCGGCGATAGCCGACAAAATCCGGTTCGCATCTCGGTAATCCACAGGCATTTCCGAATATCCTTCGTCATGAGACAGGAGCAAGCTCGGAAAACTGCGGACCCCGAGTTCTCGCGCCCAGCGGATTTCTTCGAGCAATTCCACGTGTGTATCGGGATGCCGGAGATCCATCGCGAAACGTTTACTGTCCAAACCGATCTCTTCCGCCAGTTCGATCAAAGTCGAGTCGTTCGAGGGATTTCGGGCGTGCAGGTAATAGGCCTGTTGAATCGCCAAGATCATGGCATCTTCGTATTCCGCTCCCTGGCGGCGCGCGGCGATCACCGCTCGGCAAGCCGGGTAAGTGGAACGCCGTGGAACAGTTTTCGTCCAGAACTCGAAATTGAATCGCGTACCCGGCACCGAATGTTCTATCGTTCGCCAAATGCTCTGAATCCTTTCGCGCATCTCGGCCGGCATGGGCACCGTACTGTCCGGCGCCAAGCCGCCCAGGACCTGTTCGATCGCCACGGAAGCCGGCAACCGGGCACGCACGCTCGACCACACCGGTCTGAATGCCCAGCACCAACTACACGTGGGATCGTGAAAATAAAGCAGCGCCACACCGGAGGCCTTAGGTCGATTCGATAACACTGCCTTTCACCGAATGAACTCGCCGGCTAATCCATGTCCGCATTCTGCTCTAAAAAGTCCGCCCATTGTCTTGAAGATATCGACTTCAGATAAGCGTTTGCCATTTCGGGTGTGAGCAGTTCGATCAGAACGCGGTTCTCCACCCACACCTCGACCACATCGAACAGATCGCCCCGATTGCAGGTCACGGCGCGCCAGCTTTCTCGGGCGGCAATGTTCTTGATCTGCTGCTCGGTTAGTTCGACCGAAATGGCGGCGTGGGTGGCCGTAAACGCCGAAGACGCTTCGTTGTCGACCGAAGCGACCGGTTCGCGCTCGAGCCCGGGCTTGAGCTCGGTGCCGAGGGGATAAACCTCGATCGCCGTACGGTGCGGATCATCGGCGATGGCAATGTAGCTGCCGGTGAAAACGGGAAATGGGAAGGAAAGCCCTCCCAGCAGTTCCGCAAGAACCGCCGCCACGTGTTCGGGGTGCCTGGCCGCGATAGAAATATGATGAATCATCGGTATGTATCCGTGAGAATGAGAGTCTCTGCCGGGGACGGCTGCGCCCCTTCGACTTGGCTCAGGACAGGCCCTTCGACTTGGCTCAGGACAGGCTTATCCCGGCTGGCCTCGAAATCATCGGAGGCCGGGCCGAAATGAGCGCGGAGTCCCCATCGGCCAGCCTATCGAAAATCGCCCAAGATCGGCAACTATGAGAACCATTTTCTTTCTTATGTTTCTTACCTTATCCGCCTGCGGACTGCTGCCCGGAAAGCCCGCGCACAGGGCTGGGGCGCCCACGCCCTCTGCCGGCGTTTTCGAACTTCCGCCCATCAAAGACAGAATTCTCGCGCTCGCGCTCAGCGAGTGGCTTTATTTCGGCCGCCAGTCCGTCGTCCACGATGGTGACAGGGAAAGCATCCCGCTGGTCGGATTCTGGGAGGACGAATCCCCTTACGCTCAACGGATCAACCAGTACTGGCGTACGGTGGACCGCCCGGAACGTACCGGCCGAAATTGCGAACAGCCCTGGTCGGCGGCGTTCGTCAGCTGGGTTATGGCCACCGCGGGCGTGCCGAAAGATCGGTTTCCGCCCGCGGAAGCCCACTGGATCTATCTTTCTCACATCATCCGAACCGCCGATACGCCAGGGGCGAGCTTCGTACCGAGAAGCATACGCGACTATACCCCGCGTCCCGGCGACCTGATCTGCGCGAGCCGCGGATCCTCGACCAATCCCACGCCCGCTGAACTGCCTCCCCTCGACATCATTGAGAACAGCAAACTGCACTGCGACATCGTCGTCGCAAGACGTGGTCGGGCATTGGAAGCCATCGGCGGAAACGTCAGAAACTCCGTTTCCAAGAACATTTTGAAACTCGACAGAAATCGACATTTGCAACCAATCCCTCGAAGGCCCTGGATCTTGGTGATCGAGAACCGGTTATAGATCACCCCATTACCCACATCTTTTTACAGCTTTTAAATCAATGGGTTGCCTGCCACGCCAAAGTTCCGATTCAAGGCGATGGCCCACTGGCGCAAGCCGAAAATCAAGCACTTGGATCGGCGCGACTGGCCTGGCCTCCATAGGCAAAGGACTTGTGGGTAATGGGGTGGGTTATAGATGGCGGATGGCACGGGCATTTCTTTCCCTATATGCGGGATAGGTACGGCGCGGATACCGGCGCCTCCAACGGCGTTTCCTGATTTGATAAGAACGGCAAAAACAGTGGGTTGTGCTAGGTTTATTTATCTGTATCTCAGTCGACGAGCCAGCCTTATGGTTTAGGTATCTCTGCCTCATGAGTCGAGGCGCCTCTCAGGTCGGGGAACGTAGGGCACCTCGAAAAACCTCCTTGGTCTGCGCGCGCCCGGTAAAATAGGACCTGTAGCCAATCAGTGTGTTGAGTCCCAGACATGACCAAACCGAAGATGCCAAAGTCTCCGAAGAGCGCGATCAAACCCGATCTGTTTGCGGCCGATTTGCGCAAGCAGAAGATCGACCGGATGGGCGATCCGCTGGTGGCCTTCGAGACCCACATCGACTTTGCGGCGCTTGCCGCGGACGTGGATCAGGCGGCGCCCCGACCGGTCAGCCCGCAAGGCGGTCGTCCGCCGTTTCCCACCGAAACGATGGTGCGCATCCTGTTTCTCAAGCGGGTCAACAATCTCTCGGACGAGCAGATGGAATACCAGTTGCTTGATCGGATGAGTTACCAGCGCTTCTGCGGGCTGATGGACTCGGCCAGCATCCCGGACCGCACCACGATGTGGACCTTCGAGAACCGCATCGGCGAGGTCGGCGCCCAGGCGCTGTTCGACGGCATCGAGCGGCAGTTGCTCAAGCATGGCTACATCGCCCGCGGGGGGCATATCATCGACGCCACCCTGGTGCCTGCGCCAAAGCAGCACTTCAGCAAGGACGATAAGGAGATGCTGAAGGAAGGCGCGATGCCGGCGGACTGGAGCCCGGCCAAGCGGCGGCAAAAAGACCTGGACGCCACCTGGACCAAGAAGCACGGCAAGAGCCACCACGGCTACAAGCTCTCCATCAACGTGGACAAGCGCTACAAGGTTATCCGCAAGATCGAGACCGGCACCGCCGCTACTCATGACAGCCAGCACTTTGAGGCGGTGTTGAACACTAGCAACACCAGCCGGGACGTCTATGCCGACAAGGGCTATCCGAGTGCGGAACGGGAAGCCCAGCTCCAGGAAGCGGGTTATCGCAACCACATCCAGCGCAAGGGCCAGCGCAACCATCCGCTGTCCGAACGGCAGAAACAACGTAATCAACGCATCGCCCGGGTCCGAGCACGGGTCGAGCATCCCTTCGCCGCCATCGCACAAATGGGCGGCAAGTTTATTCGCACCATCGGCCAGGCGAGGGCGAACTTTGCCATGACGATGATGGCGGCCAGCTATAACCTGAAGCGGCTGGTTTACCTGAAACAGGCGGGTGTCGTGGCCTTTTGAGGCCCACCCTCGCCCGAAAGGCCCCCAACGCGGGCGATTCGGGGAAAATGAAAAGTGAAATGGCGACAAGAGCGTGAGGGAGTCGGCTCGTGTGCCCGCCCGGTCAAAAAATTAGAGCCGGGTTTTCATCAAAATTCAGGGTTTTTCGAGGTGCCCCGTACTCGTTTTACGTCCGGCACAGTTTTGATGGAGATTCCAACTGCGGAATACGTGGGAATGAACGGGCACTAGCTTTGGCTGGCATTTTTTAATGTTCTTGAATGCATACCGATTTGCGCAGGGCTCATAGCTCTCAGCGCGGTATGCGGAATGGATTGTTTCCATACGGTGGAATAATAAAGCACCCAATTCTGCCCTACTCCGACCGGATTGGATTTCAGGAATGACACAAGGAACAATGTTGGATATTTTTGAATTTTGGATCCGATTTCATTTTTGATGTCGACTTTTAGTTAGGAAAACAAGGGAGTAACCGAATGAATCAAGTTTATGATAGAAGTGCATTAGAAGGTGCTTTATCGGAGATGGAATCTGTGGCAATGAATTTTGCTCACAGATTTATCAGTGATGGCAAGGTAAGGATGAATTATATCAACCAAACCAGAAAACTGGCACAAGAATACCGAACAAGGGTTACTTCTGGCGCGATCTCCCCGGAGGAAGCGGCCAAGCAGGTACAGGTTATACGAAACCAAATTCTCGAAGCTCAGCGCTTACGCACAAGCGACATCGGTAGGGCCATAGCAATTAAGTTAAAGAACACAGGGTTGACACTTACCGAGCTAACGGAAAAATACGCACAGAGTAAGTTTGGCACATCATTTTCAAATCTGTCTGCCGCGAAACAAAACAAAGTATATCTCGAAATTATTGATAGCTCAGGTAGAGCAAGACCTTCTATGAATGCGGCTGCCAACAGACTAAGCAAGCTAGGCGAGGGCTTTTGGTCGTTACAATTGGGGTCGCTGTTTATAACATAGCCTTGGCAGAAGAAAAGGCAAAAGCTACAGCAAGGGAGGGCGTGATTATTGGTGGTGGTCTCGCTGGCGGAGCCGCAGGTGGCGCAGTGGCGGGACTTGTTTGTGGGCCAGGCGCACCCGTTTGTGTAACTGTCGGCGTGTTTGTTGGCGGTGCCTTGGGTGCTCTAGGTGCAGACTTCATGTTTGGGTGGATTTTCTAATGAGAATTAAGGAAACAGAAGAATTTAAGGTCAGGGACATCATAGAAAAGCCAGACACGACACCAAAAATTTTGCTTGAAAACACGCAATCAAAAAAACAGGTCGAGGTTTTAGGAAAAATTCTAGAAGCGCAATATCGCATTGGTGACAATTTTCTCGTGTTAGTTACAGAGGGAAACCCGTTCGAAGAGGCTCTATATATATACTAGAGTTGTACCTGATGCTAATGCATGGTATTGATAGCCCACTTGTTTCTCAAACAAATCCGAATATAAAAACCTTCCATGATCTACGACAAATTTAGCCAAATAACCGATGACCGCATCGTGGCATCGTTGATTGGAATGCCCAAGGCGAAGTTCACAGCCCTCGTCAAAGTATTCGAGTCGGCCGCTCAAGCCATCGATCGAGAGCGTGTCGAAAAGGGCGAGATAAAACACGTCAAACAGGGCGGCCCTAAAGGTTATCTTGATTCTTACGAGAAAAAGCTGTTTTTCGTTTTGTACTATCTGAAAACCTATCCCACTTTTGACGTTCTGGGCTTTCATTTCGGTTTTAGTGGCGGACATGCCCATGCCCATGCCCACATCGACCGGTTGCTGCCGGTTTTAGTGCGAGCGTTGACAAGCCTCAACGTCATGCCGGAGCGCACGCTAACAACCCCAGCAGAATTCTCTCAACTCATTGATCAATATAAGAACATAGCGATCGATGGCGTGGAGGTCGCTTGCGTTCGACCCCAAGATGAAACTGAACAGGAAAAGCATTACAGCGGAAAAAAAAAGACATACGCTCAAATCCCTCGTAATCTCCGACTTTAATCGAAGGATATTGTTTTTGTGTTGCATTGTGGCAGGCAGCGTACATGACTACACACTCATGAAAGACGTCTTCACGCCGGGTTCAGCGTGGTTCGAAAAGGTCAATTTATGGCTTGACTTAGGATTTCTGGGCGCGGACAAAGATTATCAAAGTACCCAAATATATCTACCCCACAAGAAACCTAGAAAATCCAAGAAAAACCCTAATCCGACATTGACGCCTGAGCAGAAGAAACAGAACAGAAAACAAGCCGCCACGCGGGTCATCGTTGAGCATGCCATCGGTGGCATGAAGTTCTTCCACTGCTTGATGCATCGGATTAGAAATCATCTGGGTCACTTCGTGGATTATTTTTTCTCACTTTCCGCCGGGCTTTGGAACTACAAAATCTGTTGATTTACAATTGTTTAGCATCTGAAACAACTCTACTATTTTAATCGATTGCGTCGCCATTTTTTGCGAAACCTTTTGGGACCTCCAAGTCACCAAAAGGAGCAAAAAATTGGCGACGAGTTATTGCCTTCGGCGCCCCGGCCGTCCCCGCTCGTCTGGTCCGGACCCAACAAGGGGTCCGGACACCGCTCGCAGATCACTCGACGCCCGGTCGCGATGCCTTGTGTGAGACCTCCGACCGCCGCTATCGCGTCGACCTTCGGTCTCACACCCGGCGCTCGGGCTTCCGGGGACTACTCGACTCGCTCGCTCACTCGCTCCATGTCTCGCAGCGAATGAATTACGGATACTAGATTCTTTGGAGCTTTCTGCGATATATGCAGAAGGAATGCTTAGAAGGGTTTCGGTTGCCGATTCAGATACGATTCAATTTTCTTTTTTTGGAAATGATGAGCAATGGATGCTAAAAATATTGCCTAATCCTAAATATATAATTTGTGGCAATAAATATCCGGTCAAAAGAAGATCATCAATCTTTCATAGAGGCTGGCTTAGCCTAAAAAAGTCCTAACAAGGTTCTACACTCGGACAAATTCTTTGCTGCACTTCAAGTTTGCCGGTAAGCGCAGCGTTATGTTTACAGGGACGCGTATGCTCATTCCACAGAGCCGTAGGGTGCGGTGACGACAGGAACCGCACAAATCGCGAACGATTCGGTTCGTTCCTCACCGCATCCTACTGTCCTGGTATTTCTTTAATGAGCCTGAAATGTTCGATTCGTCATCATCTATAGGATTGCATAATGCAAATCTCTAGGAAGCTCGGATTTATACTTATCCTGTTCTCGTTTGTATTTCTCCGGGTTGCTTTAGCTGGAGGACCAGCTGAATCGGGAAATGTGGACAATACTGAACTGGTTACGCTAATAAGACATCCAAGCGACCGATTTTTCGACGGCAATTTGACGGTGAACGAACTTCAAAATAAGTTGTCCGTGACCGCAGAGCGGGCAGAGAACAAGGAGTCTTGGTATCTGAATAGCGTAAAATACAAGCTGAGAGTCACTGCCGAAGCTCGGAGCATAACCGCCAGGGTCGATGCTCTGGAACTCCATTCCAGCAATACCAGGCAGTTAGCACTGAAAGATATCGAAAAGATTTTCGGCCATTCACGAGGTCTTGCGCGGAGCCGGGATGCTTGGGTGAAATTCGATTCCTGGAAAAGAAATAACGATGGACATATTTCAGTTACAGCGCAGCTTTATGGTCCGCCGGAAAACGAATCGACCACCTGTTATAACACTCAAGCTTAGACGAAAATAGTGCTTCATAGAGCGTATTATTGAATCGGTCTGTCTCACTGAGTTTTGTATTTGTTATTAAGCGTTGCCACAACCCGTAGGCTGGGTTGGAGCTTGGCGGAAACTCAGCGCCTCAAGGTATCAACTGGGCTTACGCTATCGCTTCATCCCAGCCTACATGACTGCGACGTCATCGTTGCAAGGCGCGGGCGAATCTTGCAAGCCATCAGTGGGAACGTCGGAAACTCGGTATCCAGGCAGGAGCGGACCTCCGTGCCGACACCCTCGCCGTTCCCGTTTCCCGCTCATCAGGAACTGCTCGTGAAGGATTTTTCCGACGAGAGGTGTAATCTAAGGGCGCCGTACGCGAACCGATGCCTCGAATTTCGAAGTGGCGCCGGCTGTCAAAGTGGGCGATGCGGCGAGGCATCCGAACAACCGGTTCGAACCGAATTCGTTTCAATTCAACCGACGAGGGAATACAGATGAGTGCGGAACCCAAACAGATCAACCCGTCCGAAATCAAAATCTCTCAAACCAAGATGCTGATCGACGGCAAGTGGGTCGATTCGGCGAGCGGAAAGACCTTCGAAACGCTCAACCCGGCGACCGGCGAGGTGATCGCCCGTGTCGCGGAAGGCGACCGCGAGGACGTGGATAGGGCCGTTCGCGCCGCCCGCAAGGCTTTCGAGGAAGGCCCGTGGCGGAAAATGAACGCGCGCGAACGGGGGCGCTGCCTGTACCGCCTGGCGGATTTGATCGAGAAACACTTCGACGAATTGGCGGCGCTGGAAACGCTCAACAACGGCAAACCGATCAGCGAGAGCCGATCGGCCGACCTGCCGCTCACGATCGAGTGTTACCGCTATTACGCTGGCTGGGCGGACAAGATCGAGGGCAAGACCATTCCGATCAACGGCCCGTTCTTCACCTACACCCGCCATGAACCGGTCGGCGTGGTGGGCCAAATCATTCCCTGGAATTTTCCGCTCCTGATGCAGGCCTGGAAATGGGGCCCGGCGCTCGCGGCCGGCTGCACCATCGTGCTCAAGCCCGCCGAGCAAACGCCGCTGACCGCGCTCAGGGTGGGCGAACTGGCTCTCGAGGCCGGCATTCCGGAAGGCGTCATCAATATCGTGCCGGGATTCGGCGAGACCGCCGGAGCCGCGGTTGCCGAACACATGGACATCGACAAGGTGGCTTTCACCGGATCGACCGAAGTCGGCAAGCTCATCATGCAGGCCGCCGGACGCTCGAACCTGAAGCGCGTCACCCTGGAACTGGGCGGAAAAAGCCCGAACATCATCTTCGCCGATTCCGATCTGGACGCGGCGCTCGAAGGCGCGTTCCAGGGACTGTTCTTCAACCAGGGGCAGTGCTGCTGCGCCGGCTCTCGCGTTTTTGTGGAAAACAACATTTACGGGGACTTCGCCGAAAGGCTGGTCGAACGGACCCGCAAGCAGGTCGTGGGCGACCCGTTCGATCCGAGAACCACCCAGGGACCACAGGTCAGCCAGGAGCAGTTCGATCAGGTCATGGGCTATATCCGCTCCGGCAAGGATCAAGGCGCCAAGCTTTTGACCGGCGGCAACCCGATCGGCAACCGGGGCTTTTTCATTGAACCCACGATTTTCGCCGACGTCGGCGAAGACATGAGAATCGCGCGCGAGGAAATCTTCGGACCGGTGCTGTCGATGATCCCGTTCAAGGACGTGGATGAAGTCATCGGACACGGCAACCGGACCATGTATGGCCTGGCGGCCGCGGTATGGACCAAGGACATCAACAAGGCGCATCGCCTGGCCGCGGAGCTGAAGGCGGGAACGGTGTGGATCAATTGCTACGACATCTTCGATACGGCCGCGCCTTTCGGCGGGTATAAGATGTCCGGCATCGGACGCGAACTCGGTAGCTACGCCCTGGAGAACTATACCGAGGTCAAGACCGTCACGGTGGCGTTGTAAAGGCGAGGCATCCCGTGCCCGCCTGCGGCAGGTCGCAACGGGCACGGCCTTTGCCCACCCTACGCCCGACGGTTGCGGCGAGAACGCAGAAAAAGTCGGGAACCACATGAGATACACGGCAAGCATACAAGGGCGCGGCTACGCTTTCGCCGATCTGAAAACGCTGCTGGCGAAGGCGTCGCCACTACGTTCGGCGGACGAGTTGGCCGGGATCGCGGCGGAATCCGAGGAGGAGCGCGCCGTTGCTCAGCGGGTGTTGGCCGAGGTTCCTTTGCGCCGCTTCCTGGAAGAGCCGCTGATTCCGCCCGAGGACGACGAGGTGAGCCGGCTGATTTTCGAAACCCACGACAGCGCCGAGTTCGCGCCCATCGCCTCTTTGACGGTCGGCGAGTTTCGCGAATGGCTGCTGTCCGACGCCACCCCAGACCAGGCCTTCGGCGGGATTCGCGCCGGCCTGATGCCGGAAATGGCCGCCGCGGTATCGAAGATCATGCGCAACCAGGATTTGATCGCCGCCGCCAAACGCTTCAGGGTGACGACCCGGTTTCGCAATACCATCGGCCTCTCGGGACGGCTTTCCACACGGCTGCAGCCGAACCATCCGACCGACGACCCGCGCGGCATCGCCGCCGGCGTTCTGGACGGTTTGCTTTACGGCAACGGGGATGCGGTGATCGGCATCAATCCCGCGACCGACAGCCCCAGGAACGTCGATACCCTGCTCCGCCTGCTGGACGACATCATCATCGAGCACGAAATCCCCGCGCAGTCGTGCGTGCTGGCCCATGTCACGACGACGATGAAACTGATGCGGCGCGGTTCGCCGGTGGATCTTGTGTTCCAGTCCATCGCCGGGACCGAAGCGGCGAACCGGAGCTTCGGCATCGACCTTTCCATGCTGCGCGAAGCCCGCGAGATGGCACTCACGCTGAAGCGTGGCACGGTCGGCGACGATCTGATGTATTTCGAGACGGGGCAAGGCAGCGCTCTGTCGGCCGACGCGCACCACGGCATCGACGCGCAGACCTGCGAGGCACGGGCCTACGCCGTCGCCCGCGCGTTCTCGCCGCTCTTGGTGAATACCGTAGTCGGCTTCATCGGGCCGGAATATCTGTACGACGGAAAACAAATCATCCGCGCCGGGCTGGAAGACCATTTCTGCGGAAAACTGCTGGGCCTGCCCATGGGCTGCGACGTGTGTTACACCAATCACGCCGAAGCCGACCAGAACGACATGGACAATCTGCTGACGCTGCTGGCGGTGGCCGGTTGCACGTACATCATGGGCGTGCCCGGCGCGGACGACGTGATGCTGGCCTATCAAAGCACCTCGTTTCACGATGCACTCTATCTGCGCAAGGTCCTGGGGCTCAGGCCCGCTCCGGAATTCGAGGATTGGCTGAACCGCATGGGCATTTTCGACGGCCGCAACGCGCTGAGCCCCGGCTCCTCGCCCCCTCGCCTGCTCGGTGCTGTGAACGCGCTGGCGGAGGACGGCGCATGACCGATCCCTGGTTCGCCCTCCGACGTTTCACCCAGGCCCGCATCGCTCTGGGGCGCGCGGGTCACGCCGTCCCGACCGAGGCCCTGCTCGATTTCCAGCTCGCCCATGCCCGGGCGCGCGACGCCGTGCACTTCCCCTGGAACGTCGAACGCTTCGCCGAAGATCTGCGCGCGATGGGATTGGAATCCCTGATCCTGCGAACGCCCATCCGAAGTCGCGGCGAATACCTGCGCCGCCCCGATCGCGGACGCACGCTCGACGCCGAATCCCGCCGGCGGCTGGATGACCTGGAAGGCGGTGATGCGGATGTGGCCCTGATCGTCACCAACGGACTTTCCTCCACTGCGGTCGAACGCCACGGCCTATCCCTGCTGGAGGCGGTAGTCGCTTGCTGCCGCTCGCGCCGTCTCCGAATCGGGCCGATCGCTTTGGTGGAGAACGGCCGGGTGGCCCTGTCGGACGAAATCGGCCACGCCCTGGGCGCGCGTGTGGCTGTCATCGTCGTCGGCGAACGGCCCGGGCTCAGCGCCGCCGACAGTCTGGGCGTCTATCTCACTTACGCGCCACGACCGGGCAATACCGACGCCCGGCGCAACTGCATCTCCAATATCCGACCGCCCGAAGGATTGAGCTACGAAACCGCCGCCGCGAAAGTGATCTATCTGGCCGAGGAAGCCATTCGCCGCCGGATTTCCGGGGTCGATCTCAAGGACGAGCAGGATGCGGCTTTAGCGCCGTCTCCCGAGCCGCCGGGCCTGGAAAGGTGATGGCGACAGGACGCGGCCGGTGCGGTTCATGCTTCACCGCACCCTACAAGTTACCGGCCGTAGGATGTGGTGAGCGAAGCGAACCGCATCATTCGCGGATGCGGCTCGGGACAGGCCCTCCGACGAAGCTCAGGACAGCCTCCGCGTAACCCGCCGCTTCGAGGTCGTTCGGCGAATTACGGCCTCGCGGCCTAACCCACCCCACGAAAAATCAATGCCTTTTTGAAAGCGATTTGGAGTAAATCGGATCAGGCAAGCATGTTCTTGATCGTCCGCTCGTATTCCGGGAAGTAATGGCCGATGACGGGGAGATCGAAGCGGCGCAGGATGCTGGTATTCGGCTCCCGCTCCAGCAGGAAATCGAACGAACGGCTGACCAGTCGCTCGGTCGGCACCCTGCCGTCCGTCAGTCGGGCGGCATAGTCCGGATCCACGGTGACCGTGTGCGTCGTCGTGGCCCGCGCTTCCACCGTCACTTCGAAAGTCGATTCAGTCAGCGTTCTTACCGTTACCTTCGACATCTAACCCTCCTGTCCAAAATTCATTCAAGTTTTTACGCTAGCCTATAACATTTTCATCCGACTCACACGCCAAAACAGGCTTGGCGGAAGTCGTTTCGTTGGCGCCCACGACCGGGATGGATCGACTCGGACCCACTCGCGAGCTCCCATACGATGGCTATGAAAATGCACTACCCCGGGAAAAACCGAAGGGCCGTGCGCCGGCCCGGCGGAAAGCTTCGGATCTCCCCGCATGGCCGCGTACGACCGCTTTGTCTGCAGAGAACCAATCTAGACATCCCTGGTCTCAGATTTCCAGATCGGGGCGACGCTGGTTCCGGCGCATCGGTCGTGGCTCCGGAGCGTTCTGCCAGTATAGCGGCGCCAATCGGACTCTCGGAAGATCCGAAGGGCGCGCGAGTTTCCGAGTATCTCCGAGCGCTGATCTCGCCAGTCCATGGAAAGCCTTCGACAGGCTCAGGGCGAGCAGCCTATGGACATCGGCTTTACCTCACCCCGTCAAGATACCGAATTGCACGCACCGTAGACTCACCGTAGGATGAATGCGGCGCGCCGAAAGAGTCGAATAGCGAAGGAAGCAGTGGCGAATAGATAGAACCGTATGGATACTACTTGTAAATATGACAACCCAAAGTCTTTTGTCGGTTGATAAAACGGCGCCGCCCCGGCCTTCGTTCCGGAACTTGTTCGGTTTCGGTGCCTGGTACCTCACGCTGGCTTTGCTCAGCCACTGGATTTCCCCGAGACCATACCACTTTGTCGCATTCTGGCTGCCGGCCGGGTTTTACCTCTCGACCCTGGCCATCCGGCCGCGAAGTCTCTGGCCGATGTTCGCGATATCGGCGCTCGCGGTGGATTTCTGTGTCAATCTTTTTGCATTCGGTCAGCCTTATTCGGTAAGCGCCGCTTTTTCGCTCGCCAATATGTTGGAGGCTATTATCGGTGCGGGTCTGCTGGGACGCACAATAGGAACGCCGGTGCGCCTGGAAACAGTACGCGACGTATTGGCGCTGACCATGCTAGGCGCCTTGCTAAGTTCGGCGACCGCCGCCATCGTGGGAACGGCATCCGTAGTCCGAGCCTATGACGAACCGTTCGCCGCCGCCTGGCTGACGTGGTGGACGGGTGACATAGCCGGCATCCTGGTAACCGCTCCGTTCTGCCTGGCATTCCCTACCATTCGGACGAGCTGGCGAACGCTGCCTGCGCTCGGAAAAATCGAAGCCTTGGCCGCCCTGGCATCGGTGGCCGGACTCGCATTCGCCGTTTTCACCGACCGCATTCCCTTCACTTACGTCATGATGCCGCCGCTGCTGTGGATCGGCGTACGCTTCGGCATCCCCGGCGTTTCCTTCGCTATTCTCCTGCTCGGAATCATCGCCGCGCGCTATACCGCGCTCGGGCAAGGCGCGTTTGCCGGCGCGCAGTTCCCGGTTTCCGATCGCGCCCTCCTGGTACAGGCCCTGATTGTCCTGTTCTCGATTTCGGTGTTGGTGCTCGGCGCTCTGGCGAATCAGTGGCGACAAGCTCTGGCGGCGCTGCGGACCGCGCGGGATCATCTCGAGAAGGAAGTCGACGAGCGCACGCGAACCTTGCGCGACACTCTTCGCCTGCAGCAGGCCATTCTCGACGGCGCCAATTACTGTATCGTCTCGGTCAATAAGCAAGGCATCATCCAGACCATCAACAAAACCGCCGAAAAGGCGCTCGGATATTCCGCCGGAGAGCTCGTCGGCAAGGAAACGCCGCTCATTTTTCATGATCAGCGCGAACTTCAAAGCCATGCCAGATCGCTCGCCCCTGCTATCAAATGGACAAAGTCGTCGGCTTTCGAAGTCCTTCCCTCCCTGATCGAAGGCGCGGGTTCGACGGAATTTGAATGGACTCTTGTCCGCAAGGACGGAAGCCGTTTTCCGTCCCAGATATCGATCTCGATCATGCGCGACGAGAAAGGCGCCATCACCGGTTATCTCGGCATCGCCAACGACATTTCGGTGCGCAAGGAGGCGGAAACGGCGCTGCAGCGGAGCCGGCAGGACTTGAATCGCGCCCAGGCGGTCGGCAAGATCGGGAGCTGGCGGCTGACCGTGCCGCGGAACGAGTTGTCCTGGTCGGAGGAAAACCATCGGATTTTCGGCATACCCGAGGGCACCCCCCTGACTTACCAGACCTTTCTCGGCTGCGTCCATCCGGACGATCGGCGGTATGTGGACCGGAAGTGGAAGGCTGCGCTCGGCGGCGCCGCTTATGACATCGAACATCGGATTATCGTCGGAAAGGAAGTTCGCTGGGTCCACGAGAAAGCCGAGCTGGAATTCGACCGAGGGAAGGTCGTGGGCGCGTTCGGAACCACCCAGGACATCACCGAACTCAAGCGCGCCGAGCTGGCTCTTCGACGCCACAATGAACGGCAGGCGGAATTGCTCGCCATCAGCCGCGCGGCCTTGGACAGCCGAACCACCGATGTCGAGCTGAGCCACATGGTCTTCGAGAAGGTACATGCCTTGATCGATGCCGACCTCGGCATCACCTACCGCATCGACGAGAGCAACCGAAGGCTGCGGCTTATTGCCTCCCACGGCATTCCGGAAACGCGGCTGCCGGCCTTGCAACAGCTCGAATTCGGCGAATCGTTTTGCGGCACGGTAGCCGCTACCGGCACTCCGCTGATCGTCGATACCGCACGGATCGAGAACGACCCCAACAGTGTCCTGTTTCGCGATCTCGGCATACGCGCTTACGCCTGCCACCCGCTCATGGCAGGCGACGGACGCACGCTCGGCACGCTGGCGTTTGCCAGCACCCGGCGCGAGCACTTCGATCCGGGGGAGATCGAGTTCCTGCGGACGCTAGGCCTGTTCACCGCCATGGCTTGGGATCGTACCCGCGCGATGGCGGCTCTGCAGGAGGCCGATCGCCGGAAAAACGAGTTCCTCGCCATGCTCGCCCACGAACTCCGCAACCCTCTGGCGCCGATCCGCAACGCCGCGCAGCTGATACGAAAACTCGCTGCCGACGAACCCCGGCTGCAGAGCGCTCGAGAGATCATCGACCGGCAGGTCATTCATCTCTCGCGGCTGGTCGACGACTTGCTGGACGTCTCCCGCATCACCCAGGGTAAGGTGACTCTGAGAAAAGAACCGATTCCTCTCAATACCGTCGTGGAGCGGGCGATCGAAGCGACACGGCCTTTGGTCGAATCCCGGAGGCATCGGCTCGCAGTCGATCTTGCGCCGGCGCCGCTCCTGATCGTCGGAGACGCGACCCGACTCATTCAGGTCGTGGCCAACCTCTTGAACAACGCCGCGAAATATACCGAAGAAGGCGGCGCGATCTCCATCCGCACCGAGGTCAAGGGAGATCGCGCATTGATCCGGATCAAGGATACCGGTCTCGGAATCGCTCCCGAGCTGTTGCCCCATGTCTTCGAGCTATTCATTCAGGGGGAGCGCTCTCTAGACCGGAGCCAGGGCGGCCTGGGCATCGGGCTCACCCTGGTTCGGCGGCTGGTAGAACTGCACGGAGGGCGCATCGAAGCGTTCAGCGCCGGCTCCGGCAAGGGAAGCGAATTCGTCGTCGAGCTACCCTTGGCTTCCGCCCGTAATCAGGAAAAAGCCGCGGCAGGGCTCGATTCGCCGCTGCAATAGCTCGGCAGGACCGAGCCTTGCCGGATATTAATAGTCAAGAAAGTAAAGCCACAGGAGCCCCCTCTCCATCCGGGAGAGGGATCGGGTGAGGGCGATTCGAAGAGGACTGTACTTTCTTTACGCACAGTCACTACGGCTCAACGAAGGTTCGGCAGCGGATCGGCGAGGAATCCACCGAGAACCGCGCCGGCATTGAAAGCGCGGCCCGCCGGCACTACTCTCGCGGGCACTTTTGCATTGCGGCATGGTCTCTGATTTAACGACACCAGCGTTGCGCCGACGGCGATTCCTGAAACAGCCATGCCCCCAGACAGACAAACGGTCCGCATAGCGGCAGTGGGCGATATTCACTACACCCTGTCTTCCCAAGGCCAGCTCCAGAACATTTGCGCCTACGTCTCCGAAAATGCGGATATTTTGCTGCTCTGCGGCGATATCGTGGACGACGGGCGGCCGGAGGAGGCCCGGCTTTTCGCCAAGGAGTTGACCGCCGGCATCAGAATCCCCATGGTCGGCGTGCTCGGCAACCATGAATACGAAGCGGGCCGGGTGGACGATGTGCGGCATATTTTTGCCGACGCCGGAATCATCATGCTCGATGGCGAAGCCCACGAGGTGCACGGTATCGGCTTTGCCGGCGTCAAGGGTTTCGCCGGCGGCTTCGGCGAGCACGCACTGCAACCCTGGGGCGAAAGTACATTGAAGCAGTTCGTACACGAGACCGTGGAAGAATCGCTGAAGCTGGAGTCGGCTCTCGCCAAACTACGGACCCGGCAGCGAATCGCCCTGCTCCACTATGCGCCGATCAAGGCCACGGTCGAGGGCGAACCCGTCGAAATCTATCCGTTCCTGGGATCGAGCCGACTCGAAGAGCCCTTGAATCGTTATTCGGCGACCGCGGTGTTTCATGGGCACGCCCATCGCGGGCAGCCCATGGGAAAAACCGGCGGCAACATCCCGGTTTATAACGTCGCCCTGCCGGTGTTGCGGCGCGCCTTCCCGGAGGCTCCCCCGGTCCGGCTGATCGAGCTTCCGGCCGAAGCATCCGCGGCGACCGAAAATCACTCGTTCAATTCCAAGCCATACTCCCTGCCGGGTTAGATCAACATTTATGAATACCCTCCTGCCACCGCCCAACAGCAGCCAACCGGTCATCGACCCTACAGGGCGGGCGTTCTACCGCCACGGGCTGACGCTGCTCAACGACGCCAAGGTTCCGTTTCTGGTCGGCGGCGCCTATGCTTTGGAGTGCTACACCGGGATATCGCGCCACACCAAGGATCTGGACATCTTCGTCAAACCCGGGGACCGCGACCGCATCATCGGCATCCTGGTAAACGCTGGTTATCAGGCCGACGTCACATATCCGCATTGGCTCGCCAAGGCTTATTACGGGGAATACTTCATCGACATCATTTTCAGTTCGGGAAACGGGATTTGTATGGTCGATGACGCGTGGTTCGAAAACGCATGCCGGCGCGACATACTCGGCGTGCCCGTATTACTTTGTCCCATCGAAGAAATCATCTGGTCGAAATCCTTCGTATTGGAACGCGAGCGTTATGATGGCGCCGACATTGCGCACATTCTCCGCGTGTGTGCCGATCGGTTGAACTGGACAAGGCTGATGGACCGCTTCGGGGCCTATTGGCGTGTACTGCTCAGCCACCTGATTCTGTTCGGATTCATTTATCCCGCCGAACGAGGCCGAATTCCGGACTGGGTCATGCACCGGTTGCTCGCCCTGCTGGCCGACGAAATTCGCGGCGCACCTCCCTCGGAGCGTCTCTGCCAGGGTACGCTGCTCTCCCGCGAACAGTATCTGACCGACGTCATGCGCTGGGGCTACGAAGATGCGCGCCTGCAACCCACGGGCCGAATGAGCCATGAAAACATCGCCCACTGGACGGCGGCCATCGACATCAAGGACTAGATCCGAATGATCGACCCCGTACCCGCTCAAACCGGCAATCCCGAACGCCACGAGCCGAGATCCGATACCGCGTTTCGCCCCCTGATTCACTGACCGAACGTGTTCCGTTTTTTTCGAACGATCCTGCTAACCGCCCTATCCGGCGCTTTGACCCTAACGACCGTGACCGATTTCTGGGATGGATATCAATTGGCGAGCACGTTCGGGCGTCCGGAAGATCCTTCTTTCTGTGCCGCTCAGCCGAACGACTGGGAGTATGCCGCTCCGTTTCCACAACTGGAAACGCGTACCGCTCTTCCCGCGCTCAGGGTCGTCACGTACAACCTGCATTCCGGACTGGGCCCTCGCTGGCGAGCTTTTGCCGTCCGCACGGAGGTCGAACGCAATCTTAGGAACATCGCCGACCGAATCGCCGAGGCCTCACCGGAAACCGCGGTCGACATCGTCGCACTCAACGAGGTGGACTTCGGCTCGCGGCGCAGCGGCGGGATCGACCAGGCCGCTTTCCTGGCGGCCGAACTCGAACACCGCACCGGACACGCCTACACCGTGGCCCGCGGCGAGACTTG
This sequence comes from Methylocaldum marinum, assembly GCF_003584645.1. Classification (GTDB taxonomy): domain Bacteria; phylum Pseudomonadota; class Gammaproteobacteria; order Methylococcales; family Methylococcaceae; genus Methylocaldum; species Methylocaldum marinum. Next base: position 884,104 of record NZ_AP017928.1, on the reverse strand, counting down.
GCGCCGGGATGTGCCGGGGCTGGAGGTGCGTTTCGGTAACGCCGTGCTGGTTCGGCACTCGCCTCTGACCGCGAACGCTCAACGGCTCGAAGACACGCCGACGACCCGCTATGCCTCGGCCTTTCCGACAGGTATCCTCGACCGGGTCTTGAGCGAGCCGCGCGGGTTGCTTCAGGTAAGCATTCGCTTCTTCGGCGAACCGGTGGAATTCCTGGTCACTCATCTCGAGGCCTTCAACCCGACACGCCGGGAAACGCAGGCCGCCGATCTGCTGCAACGATTCGTCGCACCGGGACGGACTTCCATTCTGATGGGCGATATGAACACGGTTCCGACCGCCCTGACCTACAAACGCCCTCACCTGGCCGCCGACCGCACTCACGACGTGCTGACCAGCGGCGACCTCACCGATGCACGGGTAGTCGCCGCTGCGCGCGAAGGCACAGACGATCTTTCCGGCTGGGCCACCTTTCCCGCGCTTTCGCCGGAATGGCCTCTGGACGGATCTTTCGCAACCCCGGATCTCGTACCGCTAGCGGTCCGGGTCATAGGGTCCGACGAATCGGACCACCGCGGGTTATTCGTCACCTACAGTTGGCTGACGCCCGAAGCGAAGTCCGCCTTCATCCGCTGGCACGAAGCCCTGCGCCGGCGTCAGTTGACCCGACTCATGGACTGCGACCTTCCGGAACAATTCCCCGACAAGGAGCGGGTACTGGAATGGCTAAAAGCGAACACCGGTTTCGTGAGCATCCTCGCAGCCATCGGTCAAGGATCAAGGGACACTCATTGAGGTGGCGAAAGACTGCCTCGTTTTCTCTCCCGCGGGCCGAGCGGCGTAATGTCGCACAGCGATTCACGACCTACCGCGGCACGGTCGTAGATCGGCCATGCTTTGCCGATGTCGAGCCGAGAGGTCCGTCGGCAAAGGATTTCGGACCTACGAAGGCTTGTCCCCCCTTGGAACGATAAAATCCGTATCAGAACATGCAAGGATGGCCATGAAACGCTCCGGACGTCGAGCTTTCCGGTTCGGCCGTTTCCTCATGATTGCGCTGGCCGGTGTCACGGCGCTCTGGTTCATGGGGCATCTGCTCCTCGAGGTTCAGTTCCCTGAACCCGCCGCCACGTCCGCTGCCGACAAGCCGCCCGGCATCCGTGACGGATCGCTGTACGACATATTCGAATCTCTCCCCGCGGAAGGCGCCGCCGTATCGAACGTGACTCTGCTGGACGACAACACCATGGCCTGGGTCGAGCGCTGGCGTCTCCTGGCCAATGCTCGAAAGCGTCTCGACATCAGTTATTTTATTCTCGAGCAGGATGTCTTCGGCATCGCTTTCCTCGGCCACCTGGTTCACAAGGCCAAGCAGGGTTTGACGGTGCGGGTGCTGCTCGACGCCATAGGCACGACCATGTCGCGCGACGTGCAAGGCAACGATTACCTCGATACCCTGGTACAAACCGCCAACGTCACGGCAAAGCTTTACCGTCCCCTGCGCTACCGTTTCCAGGACGCTTTCCTTACCCTGAACCCCGCTGCCATCGCCGCCAGCGATCACGACAAGATGCTCCTCGCGGACGGCGTTCACGGTCTGATCGGCGGGCGCAATATCGCCGTCGAATACTTTGCCGATCCGGGCGTCGACCCCAAGGCCTTTCGCGATGCCGATACGGTATTGACCGGACGAGGCGCCGGCGCGGTGCTCGAAGCCGTGTTCGAGGCTCAGTACGACGGCGGGGAAGCTCGCGCGGTCAGCCGCGAGATGGTGGATCTGCTCGATTCCGAAAACGACTTGCTGCTCGCTTACCAGGCCATGGATTGCTGGCTGCGCGGCGAATCCCTACCGGAAGCCGTATCGGTCGGGACCAGGGAACGCCAATTGCCCTGGATCGACGAGCTCCACGCCCATCCCAAGCTGCGCGGCGCTTTGGCCAGAGAGGCGCCTGAATCGGTGCAGGCCCAGGTTCAACTTCTCGACAGCCGCACCCGCCTGATCCGGACCGACGATCCGATCACCTCCGGCCTCGCATGGCTGGTGCGCGGCGCGAAGAAATCGATTTTCATCGCCAATCCATACCTGGTCCTGACGGAACAAGCCGTCAGGCTATTGGAAGACGCGGCCCGGCGCGGGGTCGAAATCACGATTCTCACCAACAGTCCCGTGTCCAGCGATAACCCGCTCAGCCAGGCTTTTTTCCTCGAACAATGGCCGGAACTCATGGCGCGGGTTTCGACACTGCGCCTGTTCGTTGCCGGAGACCGCCACAATTTGCACGGCAAGTTCGGCGTCATCGACGACCGGCTCGGTCTTCTGGGGACTTACAACCTCGACCCGCTCAGCCTGGCCATCAACAGCGAGCTGGTTGCTGCGGTATGGTCCGGCCGGCTTGCCGGCCAACTGCTGGAAACCGGAGGCGGGCTCATCGCCGCCGGTCCGCCGACCGTCTACGAATACCGCATTGCCCGCGACGACCAGGGCCGTCCTCGACGCGACCAAGATGGCGCCCCGATTGTCGCTTTCGGACCGGAAAACCATGTGGAACCGGAAACCTGGCGCGCCGTTCGCCGCTACCGCTGGCTGGTTCGGGCATTAAAGGCCGTTAGCGGACGTTCGTTCTTTTGACGTGGATTCATTTTTCAGTCCGCCCCTGTTTCCCGGACTTCGCTTGGTGCGTTTTCATCCGGCGCTTATCGAGGCTTGCGCACGACTGTGAAGTAAGACCTCGTTGAATCGTTACTATCGCCGGCGCGCACGTTGTGCTCGACGGTATATTTACCGGGTTTCATGTAGCCGGGGACGGCCAGATCGGTCGCAGCCGAGTTGATGCCCGCCGTGGCCAGCTTAAGATCGGAGCCCTCCCGGCCGATGCGTTTGCCGCCGGCTTTCAGCACCCAGGTGATTTCCACCATCGTATCCCGGACTCCGGGGGGAAGCGTCACGTTGTAGGTGGTCACGAACTCCACCGTATCACCCGGACCAACCTGAGCGGGAATGGCCGCGGCACTCTGGATCTTGACAGCCGCCTGATCCGCCGGCTGATGCGGTCGTTCAGACGTTTCCGCATTCTCGGCGCGGGCTTCGGTCGCCTCGGCCTGTTCCGACTGCTCGGCCTTGGCCTGGCGCGAGATCAGCCGGCGCCGGAGGATGCGCACGTCCTTGACGTCGCCCAGCGCTTCCTCGGCTTGATCGATGTACGCCTTGGCCTGATTCCATTCTTTTCGCTTGAGGGCGCGCCACGCCAGGTTGATCGTGCGTTGCGCCTCTTTACTGACGGATGCCTTCTCCTCGGCCGCCGCTTTCTTGTCATCGGGCGGGGTATCCTGAGTATTCTCCGCACTCGACGCTTGCGCGGCTTCGGCCCCGGAGTTCCTCCCTTCGGCTTCTGCCCGGCGCGTATTGAGCTCCTGGCGTAGGGTTTCCGCTTCCGGCAGGACGATCACGACCTGGTCGATACGCGTCTCCGCCTGCGCCCAGTCTTCCCGCGCCATGGCTTCGCGCGCCGGCTCGGCGAAGCGGTCGATGATCTCCCGAATGCCTTGCCTGGCTTGCGGCTGGTCCGGATCGAGCTCGAGCACCGAACGGAATTTGACCAGCGCATTATTGTCCTTGGGGCTGATCAGACGACCCGCTCGGATGTCCTCGCCGGCCTGGCCCAAGAGTTCGAATATCGTGTCCGCCTGGGCCTCCCGGCTACCCTGCGAATCTTCCGGGGCCTGTGTATCCGCCGCGCCGGCGGATTCGGCGGGCGCGATCTCATGAGCCGCAGCTGCCGTCGATTGATCGCCGGTGCCGGCATCGTCCCGGCTCGGGCTTGGTTCGGCACCTGATGATGTCTCCAGCTGCACGCGCTCGCCGATGAGGCCTCGGTTCAACCAGACCAGTCCCGCCACGGCGATCAGCACAAGCGAGGAAATCGCCAAAACTTGCGAACGGCGGCTACCTGTAGTCCGCCGCCGCGGCGGGGCGGCGATCGGTTCAGCCGCCGGCACGCTTTCCGGCTGCGGCTGCGGCTGCGGCTGCGGCTGCGGCTGTGGCTGCGGCTGTGGCTGCGGCTGTGGCTGCGGCTGTGGCTGCGGCTGTGGTTGAGGTTGTGGTTGAGGTTGTGGTTGAGGTTGTGGCTGCTGTGGCTCCGGATCCGGCCGCATCGGCTCATCCTCGACGGGTAGTTCGGGCGCCAGGGAAAATTCCCGACGCCATGCTGCGATGCATTGCGGACGCTTCGGCGGGTTCAGGCTGAGTGCGTGGTCGATCGCGCGGAGCAGGCCTTCGCTGTAGCGGGGTCCGCCAACCTGCCTGGCGGGGACGAAAGTATCCTTGGAGGCCAGGATGACGCTCTGGCTGCGTTCCAGCGCATCGGGCGGGGCAATGCCGGCAATGCTACGGTAAAGCGTCGCCCCGAGGCCGTAAATATCTGTCCAGGGCCCCAACTGATCGCTTTTTCCGTAGTACTGTTCTATGGCCGCGTAACCGGGCGAGAGCATGCTCGGGAGAGTCTGGGTCTTTTCCCCCAGGGACTGGCGCGCGGCTCCGAAGTCCAGCAGCACGGGACTCCCGCCCTTGCGCAGCAGGATATTTGCCGGCGTGACGTCGCAATGGACGAAACCGGCGTCATGGACTTTCTCCAGTCCGTTCAGGACAGGAATCAGGAATCTGAAGAGTTCGCCATGCTCCAGGGTTCTACGGCGTTCGAGCACGGCTTCCAGGCTTTCGCCCTCCTCGTAGCTCATCACTATGTAAGCGGTATTGTTCGAGACGAATACGTTGAGCACCCGCACGATATTGGGATGCTCCACCTTCGCCAGCATGCGCGCTTCGTCGATGAAAAGTTCCAATCCCGCGAGATACTGCTCACTGCAATCCTCCATGGCGGGCCGGACCAGGGCGGCACCCTCTCGAAGCGCAAGCTTTACCGGGAGGTATTCCTTGATGGCGACATGGCGGTCGAGAATCGAATCGTGGGCGAGGTAGGTAACTCCGAAGTCACCGTGACCCAAAACGCGCTCTATCGAGAACCATTGAACCCGATAACCTGAATCGAGTGCTTTAGGGTGCATTTTCTGTGGCATAACAGTTGAGGACGAAAGCGGGGCTTAGCGGCTTTGTGCGCTGGCAGGGAAAAAACGATGGACGACGGGCGAATCGGGCTGCCCCCGGAACCGTAGAGCTTCACATTGTGCCGACCGGTTAACGATAAGGCAACCCAAATACGGCCGAGAATCCGTTGTGGCATGCGCGGCTTCGTTGTAGCCGGATCGGATCAAGCCGGGAGATGAGAGGGCAAATCAAGAAACCGCCGCCTCCGGTGCGACACCGGCCGCAGCCGAGGCCGTCCCGCCGTCACGCGCATCGCAACGCGTGCAGGGATCAGGGTTGGGTTCTCCATTAGAGCGGGGCTCCCTTCTTCCCGCGGATTTCCCCGATGCGGGTTCAGACATTCGGCGGCAGCACATGCGCCGGAATTTACGACTCTTCGCACTCCGACAGCTCAATCTCTTCCTGAAGATCCAGCGGCTCGCCTTCCGGTTCGCGTATCCTTCCTATGGCCGCCGGCGGTTCTCCATCGCGGTACCGCTGCCAGATCGTTTCGAACAAGGCTTCCAGATCGCGCGTATAAGTCCGGATGTCGAACAGGGGCGTACTGAGCCGGTTCCCTGCGAGTTTGCGCTTGATCTCGGATAGCCGCGCAGGCCGGGTGGCCAGATCAAATGCAAGCTCATAATAGGCTTCGAGATCATCGGTAATCAGCTCCGGCAGGCCGATCGCGTGCAGCAGACTCCCCGCGACCCGCGACGGGAAGGTATCACCCGCACAGGTAACAAGAGGTACGCCTGCCCAAAGGGCATCGCTGGCGGTGGTGTGCGCGTTGTAGGGCAGCGTATCCAGCACCAGATCCGCGAGCCCCAGCCGGCCCAGGTGTTCGATTTGCGGTTTGTCGTCAGCAAAAACCAGCCGGTCCGGCGCGATACCGCGCCGACACGCTTCGTTCCTGAGATTGCCTTCCGCCAGTGCATTTTTGAGCAGCCAAAGCACGCTTCCGGGCACGTCGGCCAGCAGCCGGCACCAAACGTCGAAAACATCCGGAGTGATCTTGTAAGCCTGGTTGAAGCAGCAGAACACGAATCCCTCTTCTCCCAGCCCGGCCTCTGCCCGGGTCGGCCTTGCACCGATAGGGCCTTCGCGGCCGTGAGGTTGATAGCTGTCGGGCAAATAAGCGAACGCTTCGCTGTAGTCGTCCGCGCTGTCCGGCGGCGTCAGAAACCGATCGGTGATGATGTAATCGCAGAGATCGCCGCCCAGGGTGCCGGGATAGCCCAGATAATTGACCTGGATCGGTGCCGGCCGGAAGGCGAGAATGGCGGTGCGGGTAGCCTGGGTATAACCCTTCAGGTCGATGAGAATGTCGACCTCGTCCCCATGAATTGCCTGGGCGGCCTCGGACGTGGACAAGCCCTGGATATCGATAAAACGGTCGAAACTCTTCTTGAGGCGCTCGCGCATGCCCTTCCCATCGTCCGGGCCGTAAGAATACGCGAAGATCTCGAAACGCTCGCGGTCGTGGGATTCGAGCAGCTCCACCAGCAATAACGATGTAGCATGCGCGTGAAAATCGCAGGACAGATAGCCCAAACGAATTTTAGGCCTGGCCGAGACGCCGAACGTAAACGCCATGTCCAGCCGCTCCATCGCCGAAGCCTCTATGCGCGGCTTCATCCAGAGCTCGGCGCAAGCCCGCTGCTCGCTCGCGGTCATGCCGGGCAAAGACAGCAGGTGAAACGGCGAAATCTTGCCCGCCTGGTTTCCGGCCAGAGCGGTGCGGATCTTTCCGCGCCATTCGTCCAGACGCTCCCATTCGCACATGCTCCGGCTCAAGTCGTAAAATTTCATCGGGCTTTGGCTCTCGAACCGGCTTCAGGGTCGGCAAGACATGCGTTCGGTTGTCCGCTATGTTCTCTGATCGATCGGACACGGTCCCTTGCGGCCATCGGTACGTTTCGAAATCAAAATCACTCTTGGTGCGGTGGAAGTCTTGATCTGAGAATCGCGTCGGCATTCCGGGCAGGAATAGGCCTGTGTGTCCTGAAGAGCCTTGGAGGAATAGGAAAAGGATATTCGCCACGTGACTTCCACACGGAACACGCAGCCGCAAAACCCGCAGGTTTGCCGGAAATGACTGGCTGTGAGCGAAGGATCTGACTGTGTTGAACTCGTGGATAGCATCTCGACCTCTAACGTTCGGTTCGCCGCCTTCCCGCCCGCGGGGCATTTCCGAAGACCCTCCGAAAATTCGCGGCCGCCGGTCCGGACGGTACTCGTTTCCCACACAGTGCGCCTTAACCGGAAAGATGTCCAGCGCTTCGCGAAAAAAATTCGATTAGGCCTTTTCCAAAAAAGCGGTTATGCTGACGTCAGTTTGTCGCGGACGAAGACCGGACTTCGTCACGAGGATACGGAATTTCCCTCTCAGTCCATGCCCCCGAGGCACCTGTTAATTAATCCCGCCTCCTCCAGCAAACCGCACGTGGAACGTCCGTCTCGGACGGCCCTGTGGTCACCACAACCCAATCGCTCACGCTCACCCGGTACCGTGCGTTTAGCCCGGTAGGCCAGAGCCAGGAAACAAAGATAATGGTTTTTTCTTCCCTGGGCCTTTCCAAAGCCCTGCTGCGCGCCGTGGCCGAACAAGGCTACGCCGCTCCCACGCCGATTCAGGCACAGGCAATTCCCGCCGTGCTAGAAGGCCGCGATCTGCTCGCCGCGGCCCAGACTGGTACCGGCAAGACCGCTGCATTCACCCTGCCCTTGCTGCACCGGCTAACCGAAAAGCGTGCAACCACGCGGGCTCCGGATCACCGGGGACCGCGTGCGCTGGTGCTGGTGCCTACCCGCGAACTCGCCGCGCAGGTCAGCGAAAGCGTGCGCATCTACGGCCGCTACGCCGGCGTTCGAGCGGCAGTGGTCTTCGGCGGCGTCGGGCTTCAGCCGCAGGTGGCCGCTCTCCGCCGGGGGATCGATCTTCTGATTGCGACGCCGGGGCGCCTGCTGGATCTAGTCAGCCAAGGCCATGCGAATCTCTCAACCATCGAATTTCTCGTTTTGGACGAGGCCGACCGCATGCTCGACATGGGCTTCATTCATGACATCAGACGTATCCTCGGGCTGCTGCCGAAAGTCCGCCAGAACCTGCTGTTTTCCGCGACATTCTCCGAGGATATCCGGAAACTCGCCGCCGGGCTGCTGCACCGCCCTCTGAGCATCGAAGTGGCGCCGCGCAACGCCCCGGCCGAATTGGTCACACAATCGGTCTATCACGTGCCGAAAGCGGGCAAGCAGGTCCTGCTTTCTCATCTTCTCAGTAGCGGATGCTGGAGCCAGACCCTGGTATTCACCCGAACCAAGCACGGCGCCAACAAGCTGGCGGAGCAGCTCGGCAGGGACGGGTTTCGGGTCGCCGTGATCCACGGCAACAAGAGCCAGTCCGCGCGGACTCAGGCACTGGCCGACTTCAAGGCGGATCGGGTGCAGGTTCTGGTGGCCACCGATATCGCCGCCCGGGGACTGGACATTCAACAGCTACCCCACGTGGTTAATTACGAACTCCCGCAGGTTCCCGAAGATTACGTGCACCGGATCGGCCGTACCGGCCGCGCGGGCGCCGACGGCGCCGCGGTCTCCCTGGTCTGCCGGGACGAAGCACCGCAACTGAAGGGCATCGAACGTCTACTCGGTCGATCGCTGCCGGCCCAGCCGGTCCCCGAAGAAATTCTTGCGCGCGTAAAAACGGAACCCTCGCCGCCGCGTACGCCAGCCAAGCCCGCGCGGCGTTCGGACGCACGGGCGACGAGACGCCGCGACCCTGCAGGAGCCCCGCCCCGCCGTGCGCTCTGATACATCGCTCGTCCTCGCCGGTAAAACAGATCAGAGACCGAGAAGCCATGCCCGCGAGCCGGCGCGCCGACGAACGGGAGTTCGCCGGTGTCTTGGGAGCGAGATCGGCGGGGATGGGTCATGGACTCGATGCGGGACATTTTCAGCGGCGGCTGCCGCCGAATCGGGTTCGACGGAATGTAGGGCCGGTAGGCCCGTGCCGCGATCGCCGCCCACGATGGGCACGCCTTGCGCGGCAACTGACTTCGCCTCGACGCAGCGCGTCCCGATGGGCGAAGCGGCGGCAGAGGCGCCGTAAACGGCTGATCGATCGGATCGGCAGCCAATGTTTTGATATTTCTTTTCCCTATTTTAGGAGTCGTTTATGAGTAAGAAACTGTATGTCGGCAATCTGAGCTATTCCATCAGCAGCAACGACCTGGAACAAATTTTCGCCGCGCATGGCGCGGTAAGCTCGGCGAACGTCATCACCGACCGCGAGACCGGCCGTTCCAAGGGCTTCGGCTTTGTCGAAATGAGCAACGATCAGGAGGCTCAGGCCGCCATTACCGCCCTGCACGGCAAAGATGTCGAGGGACGCAGCCTGACCGTCAACGAAGCCCGTCCGCGTGAGGAACGTTCCGGCGGCGGCCGCAGCGGTTTCGGCGGCGGCCGCCGTTTCTAGATCCAGTCCGTACGGAGGCTTGCCCTCCTCTCGCCTTACAAGTCTCAGGTATCACAATGGCCGATGGAGGCAAGCCCTACATCGGCCCGCCTGCCTTTGCAGGCATCGGGCGGACCACCCCGCGACACCTGGAGCTCTAGATCAGAGTTTCTTTTACGGACAAGCCGTGTTCACTTCAGCAGCGCATCGAGGAAGCTGAGCGATTCGAGGTCATAGACACATTCCGCCCGAGCATCCGCGGGATGACCCGGCTCCGGACAGGGTTCAGCAGGAAAGCCGGTCTGATGCGGATAATCGAAACCGTGGTGGGCATCCGGCATGACCGCCAGCGTCACCTCGTTGCCGTTGGCTTTGCCGGCACCGTAGACGGTCTTGGCCCGATCCACCCGCATTCCGCAGTGGTAGCGGATATCGGGAAGCGGGTTTAGATCAAAGGTATCGGTTTCCTTGACGTAAGCGGCATCGTAGAGCTTGTCATGGCTGCCGTGATTGATCCGCACCGGAGCGTAAGGGCGCCAATACGAATAGGACGTGCCGTTGAAAGCCCAAGTGTTTTTGCCGTATTTGAAGCCGCAGCCGGAATAGAATGCGACCGCCCCCTTGAACGGCTTGGTGCTCGCCTCCGTTCTCAGCGTTTTGCTGTCGATGGGCGTGGCGCCCATGGCAACCATTGCGGCGGTAGCCCCCTGCGACCATCCCATTAGGCCGATCTTGCCGGGCTTGATGTCGCTGCGTGCCGCCAGCCAGGCGCGAGCCGCTTCCGCATCGCCCGGCCGCACCGTATTCTCGCTGACGCCTTGATCGTATTCCCAGCCGCACTGGTTCTGCCAGGTTCTCTCCGTCTGGTCCGGTGGTTTCCGCGCGGTATAGCTGTCTACCGCGACGGCGATATAACCGGCCTCGGCGAGCCGCCGTCCCCATTTGTCCAGGTATTGCTCAACCCTGGGCTGCTGGGTAACGGAGTCGGCTTCGTGGGGAATGCCGTTCCGCCACATGCCGCTGCACCCGTGCAACATCACAACGGCCGGCCTCTGCGCGGTAATACTGTCGTCGTAAAGGATCACTCCGGGGAGCTTCAGGCTGTCCCGCGGAATCCTCACCTCTTGGACGATCACTTCTGCCGATGCCATCTGATGAGCTAATGCGAACATCACGAGCTTCGAGGCCAAACGGCCGAAGCTATCGGTAACTCATTGAGGTAAGCCCCCGGCAAAGCCGGGGGCTTACCTCAATGAGTCAGGAGAGATCGCCGCCGAGTTGGGCCGCCACTTCGAAGAGGGGCGTGATTTCGCCAGAGCCCTGCGCTATCTGCACCAGGCCGCCGATCAGTCGGCGGCACGCTTCGCCAATCGCGAAGCTCTCGACTATCTCGGCCGAGCCCTCGCGTGGGTGGACCGGCTGCCGGCGGAAGAGCGGGTCGACGCGCGTTTGGCGCTGTTGCAGCAACGCGCCCTCGTTCACCGCGCTCTGAACGATTGGCCGAGCGTGGTGGAGGATCTTGATAGCCTAGCTGCCCTGGCCCGCGCCGAAGGCCGATTGGAGCAGGAAGTCGGGGGTCTGATTTTCTTGTGCCTCACGCTGATGTTATACGATTCTGCGCGCTTTCTCGTAACCATGGAACAGGCCGTAGAACGAAGCAAGGCGGTTGCCGATGAGGGTCTTAAGGCATACGCGGAAGCTCAACGGGTCTATTTTCACCTCGAAATGGGCGTCTGGCCGGGGGATCGGGAGCAGACAGCCCTCGTGCGCGCTATCGATGTGGCCCGGCGGGCGGGAAATTGGCCGACGCTGGCTCTATATCTCATGCTGTACACGGCCTTGGAATTGTATCGGTCCGATTACCGCACTGCATTGGCTGCGGCGCGAGAGTACTCGCAGCTCGGCCGCGAGCTGGGCGATGGTTTTCATTGCGCAGCCGGTGATGTTTCCAAGGCTTGGCCTTGCTGCATCTAGGCGAGTGGGGCGAACTGAGAAAGCTCCTGGCGGAAGGTTTGCGCGCCGCCGAGCAAAACGCCAGTCCTTTCGTCCAGACCTTGCTCCAGTTGCTGGCGGCGTGGCTGCACCTGGAGGCCCTGGACTTTCAAGGCGGACTGGCATTGTGCGAACGAGCGCAACCGCGGCTCGGTGATCCCCATGCCGTCATTTTCCGACCGATCCTGCTCGGACGGGCACACTTGGGGCTGGGGCAATATGACGAGGCCGCGCGCTGCTTCGCCGAAATCACCTCCGCTATGGAAGCGGGCGTTTTGATCCATCGGCGTTTTGGCATGATGTTCCTCCACGGAGTCGGCGAATACTGGCTGGCGCAAGAAGAGACTGCGCGAGCGCGCACCGAAGCGGACAAGCTGTTCGAACTGGCCGGCCCGCCGGGCGAACGGGCCTATCTCGCACTCGGCCATCGGCTGCTCACGGAGATCGCCATGGCGGAGCATGCCTGGGAGGAAGCGCTGGCGCATCTGTCGCGCGCGCTCGCCATCGTCGATGCCGAAGACGCGGAACTCCCGCTGGCGGCCTGGCGGGTGTATGCCCTCGCGGGAGATGTCAACCAGCGCTTGGATTGCCACGAGGAAGCACGCCGCTATTGGGCGCAATCCGCGGCTATCATCCATCAACTTGCGGATTCCCTGGGCGAGGACGATGAAGAAGCCCTGACTTTGCGCGCCGCGCTGCTTAATGCCGAGCCCATGAAAAGAAGACTCCGATATGCGCCGTAATCGGCTCAAAGATTTGTCTGCCGGTTGCCGAATACCGGAAGCCGGCATTCCAAAATCCTTTCCCAATCATGACCTTTCGGCCGGATGCCCGATTACCGATCGGGTATTCGCGGTGAAAGGCTTACCAATTCCTTACCGCTGCCTAACGACTTCGAGCGCAGTCATCCAGTAATCTGCCAACCGTCCCGTTCAGGTTGGCTTACGGCTAAATTCACCGCGAGCCATAACCAGCGGGCGTGTTGCGACGAGAGATTCACGGCTGCCTCTTGAGCCAAGGGAGCTTTAAAAAGGTCTCGCCGCCGAGCGAACTCCCGATTCCGGTTTGTTTCCGGATCGCAAGATGTTTGGAACCATTCATTCTCAAGGAGAAAATCATGTCCATATCCGCCACCTCCGAATTGCAGGCCGTCTGGCGCAGCGTTGTCGCTCGGACCTGGAGCGACGACACCTTCAAGCGGCGCCTGTTAGACAACCCGAACGACGTTATGCGGGAATCCGGTCTAGCCCTGCCCGACGGCGTGAACTTCGTCGTGGTCGAAGACGAACCCTCCCGCATCCATCTCGTGTTGCCGGTCCGGCCCGAGCTCCAAACGAGTGAGCTTCGATCAAGCGATGCCGATACCGAGGTACAGCAGCTCGCGGGCGGTATGATGCTGGAGTGAGCCTTGGCGCGGCCCGGCAGGCAGGCGCACGCGCGGCAGAGTTTCATCGGCCGTTTGCCGGCATTGGGAAGGTCACCGTTATGAGACCCTACCCGGCCTGATGGTCCACAGCAACGACACGTCTTCGGCGCGGCGCCGATTCGCCGTATTTGTCCCTATTATCTATCGCTACTTGCAAGGTAAGTCATGACTAAAACCGCACAACCAATGATTCAGCTCGAACCCAACGGGGTCGCGCCCATGCTCAGCTACAAGGTACCTGAAGCGATTTCGCACAGTGGCCGCAATTTCATCGACCTGCGAATTCCGGACAGCTGCTTCATCAAACTCCCGCGGATTCCAAGCCGCCTTCCGCGCGCGCAGAAACCAGTGCGGTTTCAGCGCCGGCGTTTGATTTATCCAATGGGGTGCTTAGGCCCAACGACGCCAGCCCCGAGCAAATCAAAACCGCTCTGAAATGCGCGATAGCGGCGGCAAACACGTACTACCGCTCTGCGGCTAGTACGTGATTTCTACCGCACGAGACCGGGCAGGCGGAGGGGCTTGTCCATGTGCGCGTTCGTTCTGCGTCCGACCGTTCCCGACCGTGCAAAGGGCTCGCAAACCCAGCTCCACAATGACTCAAGGCTGCCTGGATCATCTCGCGATTGAGCTCTGCCCCCGCACGATTACCGCTCCGATCAAACATCCGCCTCTGCAACCACGCGGGGAATCGCACTTCGCTCCGCTGCCGCTATGCTTCCTGTTCTTCTTCGTCAAACACTTTTGTTCGACCAAGAAGGCGTAGAGGCTCTCCCCTTTCCGGGGTAGGCTTGACCGTGGAGAAGAGACCATACGGTTGGTCGGAAGCGCCGGCTTGTTCACTTCGCCGAGGCCATGCATTTCCATGGAGGCGATGCGACATGAATCCGCTTAAGACGAACCCTCTCGGCATGTTGCCGCGCCCGGGCATCCCTGTTCTCCCATAATATCGGGTCGGCTTAATCGTACGTTGCCTTTCTTAACTTGGTGCGTCCGCACCGTTTCGGGCCGGAGTTGCGCCTTCACTCCTTGAAATTCCTCAAAATGCCCGACGCTTGTGTCAGCCAAAACTGTCAACTTTTTTTACGAAAGTCACTTATCTCCTGGTTACAAAAACTGCCGGCAATTCGTTGCGGAGATCGCCACGATAGGCTCCACCTCAGCTGAGGCTCCAATTTCCGGGATTCCTTCTAAACAGGTTGACCACTATGTCAGCCAAAACTGTCACCTTTTTTTACGAAAGTCACCTTCCTGTTACATTCCTAAATGCACAGATGTCATTTCTCATTGTTTTTTATACACGTTTTGTGATTGGCACTAACCGTGCTTATAGGGTCCCGTAGACGAGCCATCCAAATCTGAGGATACCCATGAAAACATTGAGTCTGAAGAGAATCTTCGTTGGTCTAATTGCAGCCGCAATTTTGGGGCTGGCGCCGCTGTCAGCCTCCGCCCTGGATATACGGGGCTTTGCAGACGATGCCGGCGACGTGACATGTGCTTTGGATCCTGCTTGCGCCCTGCTAAGAGGAGGAGTTTCCGGGGGCATGCTGGTCTTCAACAATAACGTGCTTGCCTATGCGGCCTTGGCCTTCGGCAGTGAAGAGGCGGAAAACATTTACTATTTGCCTCAGGATTTTGCCATCGATCCCAGTGCAGATACTCTGACATACTTGACGGAGGCGGACGGAACATTTAGCGACTTATTCGGAGTTATCGATTTTGGAACAGGTCCCGTATTGGGATTCATTTCCTCCCCCAACGCTACTTTCGATGGGCAGATCATTCCGGGCGGCATCCAAAAGACCATAGGCCCATCCTTAGGCTTGTTCATGGCGCCGGGCAGCGTTCCAACTATATTGTACGATGCGACCCAATACTTACATCCGGACTTTCGAGATTTAGGTATTACGGCGGCGTTCTTCTCCAATAATACTGTGCCCGAGCCCGGAGTCCTTGCACTTTTGGGCATAGGTTTCGCCTGCATGCACCGAAGATTGCGGCAGCGCGGTTGATGCCACGCTGCGTTCGGGCGGCATGACAAACGCGGCAGGCTACGCGGGGCATTCATTCCCGAAAAAGAGCGCCTTTGAACGAACCCAGACGTGATCGTGCATGGTCCTAACGGCAAACCGGCCTATCCGCTTCTCGCAGAGGCCATTATTGATCATTAATCGGGAGCTGAGGTGCTGTATGAACAAGGTAATAGCGATTACTTAAATTACATCTATACTTCCCAGATCGTTTTTTGAACCCAGGTAGTCCATTAGCATTTAGGGTCAACTCGAGACAGCCTGAATGCAAGTAGCAGGACGCGACGGATTTCTAATGGACGTCATTAGAGATGATGCTGCTTGTTCAATGAATTGAGGTGTTTCGATGACCCGCATTCTGCTTGCGGGAGTATGGTGTTCGATTGGTTTTTCCGAGCGTGGAGACACATTGCCGGGTGATTTGATGCTGCCGAGGTGCAGCTTCCCGAACCTAGGCTTTCTATCAGCGCTCGGAATCTTGATATCGCCACTCCCGAGATACAACAATCCACACTGCTTGCCACGGCAGGCAGTGCAGAAATTCTCCACCGCGACCCGCTGCTGTAGCGTCCTGCGCCGCGCCCACACGGAAACTACGCGGCTGCTCGAGCGCCTCGGCGGGCTGAAAGGCACACTGGTCCCGGGAAAAGTCCATTGCGGGCGCTCCTGCCTGGCCCGCTGGCTTACGCGGGTCAAGCCCGCCACGGATCCGTTGGCCCTCATCCGCCTGGTGAACCCACTTCGTCTGCACGCGACAATGCCCTTGCCCTCCGCTACAGGCCGAGCCGTTCTTCGCTATCGGGGATTCTCGGCGAAGGGCGCACGCCAGCGCAAGTCTCAGCCCTGGGAACTCATGAAGCCCTGCCGACGGGCGACGCCAAATTCACCCGCGCGACATAGCTTAGCGCTGCTCGATACCCCGGTTTCGATCGCTGCCGATTACTGCCGCCGCAATGGAGGCAAAGCTGTCCGCTGCTCTCCGAACTTCGCCGAACACGCAAACGGCTCAGCGGCCACCGGGCATAAGTTTCCCCGCCATTGGTGCTTCCGGGCTTGGCCGGAAGCCGACGAACAATCCTGCTTTAGATCTGTTTGTGAATTGGTATAAAAATGAATAAAAAATCTGCCGATGCGTCTAGCAAAATATTGGTTTGCGATTACGAAAGCGAAATTTCCGATAAGCTTCTCTCTAAAACAGACGAATCTCCTTGGGAAGCTCTTTTACGCAGGACTATCGACCTCGTGGTGTCATCGGCCGTACTTCTTTTATCCGCGCCGCTGATGCTCCTCATCGCCGTCATCATTCGGCTCGATTCTCCAGGCCCCGCTCTCTTCCGGCAAACCCGAATGACAAAAACCAGGCGCCGGGCGAAAAACCTGAGCGCAGTACTGGACGACCAGCGCCGACAACATATGGCAGGACGACCCTTTACGTTTGTGAAATTCCGGACCATGTACGTCGACGCCAAACAGCGGTTCCCGGAGTTATACGCCTATAACTATAGTGACGACGAGTTGGATACCTTTAAATTCAAAGTCCTCAACGATCCCAGAGTGACGCGAGTCGGCTCATGGCTAAGGCGCACGAGCTTGGACGAACTACCTAACTTTTGGAATGTTTTAAAAGGTGACATGACCCTGGTAGGACCACGTCCCGAAATACCCGAAATGAGCGACTACTACAGCGGGGAACAACTCACGAAATTCAATGTTAAAGCCGGCGTCACCGGACCGGCTCAAGTCGAAGGCCGCGGTGATCTCTCCTTCAAGGACACCGTGAATTATGATGTCGAATATGTTCATAAGCGCAGCCTCTGGCAGGACATAGCGATCCTCGCGAAAACAATCAAGGCCGTAATTATCGGGAAAGGCGCGTTTTGAATACTTTGAAAGTAGACATTAAACCACTGGAGCCGGGCACGGAAGCAGCTCTTTTCGACATTTCGATCATAATCGTTAACTACAACGGTGGCGATCTGGTATTGCGTTGCCTTCAGTCGATATTTACCACCTCTGCTGATTATACTTTCGAGCTTATCTTCATTGATAATGCATCCGCCGATGGCAGCCTGCAGAGGGTTAAAGAGTCCTTTCCAGGGGTACGCATCACTGAACTCCCCCGAAACCTGGGGCTCGCAGCCGCATTTAATCTCGGTTTAAAGCAGGCTACCGGACGTTACCTTTTATCGTTAGACAACGACACAAGGATATTGCCGGATGCTCTGTCTTCGCTCGTACGCTTTATGGACAACCATCCGCAGACCGGCGCGGTCGGAAGTCTGCTTCTGAATCCCGATATGAGCCCACAAAAGACTGCTCGTCTCAGGCCTTCTGCCATCAATGCCGTATTTGGGCGTCGCTCACTTATTACAAAGATTTGGCCGGGAAATCCCTGGTCTCGCAAATATCTGATGGAAAGCCGGTTGACGGGAAGTGACCCCTTTCAAGTCTGGTGGGTTTCAACCGCGGCTTTAATGGTTCGAAAAGAGGTTTATGAGCAGATTGGAGGCTTGGACGAGGATTTCTTTGTTTATTGGGTTGATGCCGATTGGTGTGAAAGAATAAACAAAGCCGGCTGGCAAATTTATGCAGTTCCCGATAGCAAAATCATCCATGATGAAAACCTCAAAGCCGGCCGCAGAGCGCGTAAAAACTACCGCATGCTTATTGATTTCCATCGAGGCGCCTATCTCTACTTCGTAAAGCATCACGCCAAGTCCCCTTATCATCCCAAGGGTCTGATTGCCCTGATCGGCTTGTCTTTGCGAGCTGCTTTCCTGATTTCCGTGGATTATCTGAAATATCTACCAAAGCGATAACGATGTCTCTTCTGCATCTGTACTCTCAGCATGCCCTGCGTTGCCAACGTCCCCCATATACAGACACGCGCACATTAGCATACACCTAAAAATCTTATTTTAAAGTTTACCTATGTCCATCCTCGAAAACCTGGTTTGCCCGGTGTGCCATGCCCCATTGGAACACACGCAAACCACACTGACTTGCGTCAAATGTCGACAGACCTATTCCATCAACCGTACCTTTCCGGACTTGTTGGTCGGCGCTAGGTTCGAAGACGATTTTTGCGAATGTCTCTGGTGCAATGAGGAAAATACCGGGCGATTTCTTTCCGAAAACTATCTTGCCCCATTGTTCACGCGCCTGCAGGAAAACGCAAGGCACCGTCCGGCCAAAGTACTCTCGATAGGGTGTGGCGTTGGTACCGATGTCGAGGCATTATGCGAGCGCGGGTTCGATGCCTATGGCATAGACTCCGGTAATCGCTCCCGCTATTGGGAGCGAAGAAAGCAACCAGAGCGTTATGCGGTTGCAAACGCGAAATACCTGCCTTTCGAAAACGAGTCCTTCGACTTCATCGTCATGGGGTGTGTCTTGCCTCATATCGGCGTTGGAAATGATACCTATGTTACCCAGCCCGATTATGTGGAGCAAAGGGCAAGAACCGTTTCCGAGATGGTTCGCGTCACAAAGAAGGACGGGTACTTGATCGTGAGCAGTCCAAACAAGAGATGCCCTCTAGATTTTTTTCATAGACGTTCGGTATCGAGTCATATGCCCAGGCTTCACTGGCCATGGGAAAGTTTCTTACTTTCCCTTAATGACTACCGGCATTTCTTTCTGAAAGAAAATGGCTGCCGGCGGATCGACGTGATGCCGCTTCGAGGCTATTGGGGCTTTTTCTCGTCATCAAAGTACCTGCTCGGAAAGATATTACAGCTACCGGTGAGATTTTACTTCGAAAACATTCTTTCCTGGCGCGCGTTTGGCTTCATAAGAAAAACGGCCGTGAATCCATGGCTGATACTTCTTATTAAAAAATAGGTCATAGGTTAACGATGAACCATCGCTCTAATTATCTGGGTGTAATACTTGCGGCCGGACGTGGAAGCCGCATGCATGATTTGTGTAAACATTACCCCAAGCCTATTCTACCCATAGGAAACAAGCCAATTATTGTTCACCAAATAGAATTGATGCGCTCCCTTGGAATCAAGGAGATCGTAGTCCTATTAGGACATAAAGGCTTTGAAATTTCCAAGGTCCTTGGCAATGGATCACATTTCGGTGTTTCAATAAAATATGTTGAGCAGTCCGATTGCCTCGGCATTGCCCATGCAGTCGGACAGATCGAACCCTATGTACACAAACCCTTCCTGCTATTCCTAGGAGATATCTATTTTTTTGCAGACAATATTCAGGATATCCTTCAAAAATTCGAACAGCAAGGCGGGGGCGGCGTTCTGGCCACAAAGCTCGAAGACGATATGTCCGCCATATGCCGAAACTATTCAATTATCCAAGATTCAGAGGGGCGGGTAATTCGCGTAATTGAGAAGCCGAGGTACGTCACCAATAATTTGAAGGGAGTTGGACTATACCTATTCGATCTTCATATTTTCGATGCCATTCGGCGAACCCCGCGGACTGCAATGAGAAACGAATACGAACTCACCGACTCCATTCAGGTTTTTATCGATGATGGCAACTATGTCGGGACGGCCAACGTCGTCACGGATGACCTGAATGTAACCTATCCGTCGGATTTGCTTTCCATAAATCTGAAGATTCTTCGAGACAACGATTTGGATACACTCATCGGTGCCGGTTCCGATATACATCCGGATTGTCAAATTATCAATTCAGTCGTAGGAGAGAACGTTACCATAGCCGAACCATGCATCATAAGGGATTCCATGATATTCCCGTTCGTTCAAATTACGTCAAAGTGTGCCGTTGAAAAGTCGATTATTACTCCGGAAACAACAATAAGGTGCAATCTCCGGTCCGAGCCGCATGTTGAGTTGCGATAAAATGCATTGCCGGTCACGATAGATACTTCGGTTTCCGACATGACGATTCGATGCGCAATAGAAGAGCTCGACCTTATACTGAAGCGATACGGTCGCTTCGAGGTCTGCTGATTATTATTCGAGGTTATAAATGAGCCAGCGTTATTCACGTGTGTGCGTGACGGGTGGAGCGGGCTTTATCGGGCATCATCTTGTTCGAGCGCTTTTGGCCCGCGGTTATCGAGTTCGTGTCATAGATGACTTAAGTGTCGGAAGAAGGGAAAATGTGCCGGCTGACGCCGAACTGATAGTAGGAGATGTAACCGATACCGCCGTTGCGGAGTCCGTACAAGACTGCGAAGTCGTATTTCATCTGGCGGCCCGGGTCGCCATCCGGTCTTCTTTCGAGTTTATAGTAGAGGATGTCGCTGCCAATGTTCTGGGCACCGCATCGCTGCTTAAGGCTTTTGCAGCTTCGCCGAATACCGGAAAATTCATTTTTGCCTCGTCCATGGCGGTTTATGCAGATTCCGAACAGGCTATACCAATAGACGAAAACTATATAAAGGACCCGATTTCTCCCTACGGGATATCGAAGTTTGCTGCCGAAATGCTCGTTATGCGACAATGCAAAAGCGTGCAGAAGCAGGGGATTGCGCTTAGGTTATTTAATACTTACGGACCGGGCCAGATATTTAGCCCTTATGTTGGGGTGGTCACTATTTTTACAAGAACGTTGATGGCCGGAAAAGCGCCTTCCATCTTCGGCGATGGCTTGCAATGCCGTGATTTTGTTCATGTCGATGACGTTGTACGCGGATTCCTGGCGGCCATGGATGAACCGACCGCTGCCGGTGTCTATAATATCGGCTCGGGAATTGGTACCACTATCAATGATGTTTACCGGACGATCTCCGATACATTGAATTTGGAGATGTCTCCAAACTATGAAAATGTCGCTCAAGGAGAGCTCAGATACTCGATAGCAAATATCGATAAGGCGCGGTCCCTGTTGGGCTACGAGCCACAGCACCGGTTCGATCGGTCTATCGTTAATGTTATTCGAGAGATAACCGAGAACAAACAATGAATACCGAGCTTGCCCTTGATACAGCCAAAGCAACCCTCCCGAGTTATTTGCGCCGAGTACTCAGGAGAATCCCACAATTTACTCGAAACAGCCGACATTTTTGGTCCCTCGTGAGGCATTCGACTCCCAGAAAATTAGCTAATCTACTGTTGGTCGAAACGGAATTTCGCCTTAGGAGAGACGTAGTCAGGGGTTATCCATACATAGTGATCATAGATCCTCTGAATGTATGTAACCTAAGGTGTCCGCTCTGTCCGACCGGGCTTGGCGAATTGGGTAGAAAGGGACAAAAGATATCGTGGGAGACTTTTACGAAGGTTATTGATGAATTATCGCCATATGCATACGAAGTCAATCTTCATAATTGGGGAGAGTCGCTATTGCATCCCCATATTTATGAAATGATCGAATACATCGGTCAGCGCAACATCGGTACTAATCTGAGTACGAATTTCAACAAGATTTCACCGCAGAACATCGACCGGCTGATTAACAGCGGTCTTGAATATTTAATTTTATCGATTGACGGAATTTCGCAAGAGACCTATTCGAAATATCGCGTCGGCGGGAACATCGAGACGGTCTTGGATAATGTCAGAACCTTGGTAAAACGTCGGTCGGAACTAAAAAGCTCTACGCCCTATATCGAATGGCAATTTATCGTATTTGAGCACAACGCCAAAGAGGTAGATGCGGCCAGAATGCTGGCGGCTGAACTTGGCGTTAACAGATTTAGAGTCATCCCTCCGGGTTTGCCCTTCGACGCCGAGAACCCGGATGAGCTTCGTGACAAATGGTTCGTTAAGAATTACTCCAGCGACAACGGTGGATCTGTCGAGGAGTTCCGGGATGTAATCGATACGGCCTGTCTTTATATGTACCGTTCGTTCACTGTCAATCCGGACGGTCATACGGCCCCGTGCTGCATCGTCTATGGCACGCATAACGACTTTGGTGATATTAACAAGGAAGGCTTTCGAAGCATTTGGAACAACGCCAGGTACCGGTCGGCCAGATCCCAATATCGCGCCAATGGCCAAGTCGCTGTGCCTACTGTATGCGATAGATGTAATATTTTCAGGAAGAAGACACCTCCCCCACAGAGCTTTTTCGGCTCGCATAGTCCGCCCCAACCAAAAGACTCGGAATGACCCAACTTCCGACGGTGTTCAGGCCTCCCGTCTGGCCGACATGCCGGCTGATGAAAAGATATTTCTTGTATTTCGGCGGATCGGTATATGTCGAGAAAATCACGCTCAATAGAGAATCCATCTTTCACAGCTAAACTTTATAGCCGGTTTAGTCGGACGAGACTGACACCGGAAAGCGCGGGCCAGCCACGTCGCTTTAATGGAGAGTGGATCCACCGAGTACGGCGGTTACAGTGTTTCGGCTCGATTGGAAATTAATTTCGATTTTTTAGTATTTAATGGTGGTTTTAGTGGATAAGCTAAAAGTAGTTATTCTTTGCGGCGGCAAAGGTACTCGTTCCTACCCTTTTACGGATTATTTTCCAAAGGTGATGATGCCGATCGATGGATCGCCAATTCTTGTACACTTGATGCGCATTTACGCCCAGCAGGGGTTCAAAAACTTCGTTTTGGCAGTCGGATACCGAAAAGAAATTCTGTACGACTATTTTGCGGGTCGGTTTCCCGAGTGGAATGTTGAAATCGTCGATACCGGGCCGGATAGCGATACCGGGGAAAGAGTATTTAAATGCAGGGATTTTGTCGGTGATACTTTCTTTGCCACCTATGGCGATGGACTGGGAAATGTGAATCTGCATGAACTGCTTTCTCAGCACCGGGCGCACGCCGGCTTGGCGACCATGACCTCGGTTCCACTACGATCCCAGTACGGCCTGGTGCATTTCGGCATGGACGGACGTGTTAACCTTTTCGAAGAAAAGCCTATAATTGCTGATTATTGGATCAACGCCGGTTTTTTTGTATTTAACAAGGAATGTTTTGACGAGTGGTCCGGAAATAACCTTGAAACGGATATTCTTCCTCATTTCGCTTCCAAGAGCACTCTTTACACCTACCGTCACTATGGGTTTTGGAAGTCTATGGATACCAGCAAGGATCAGCAGGAGCTTGAAAAGATTTTTGCCAAGGAAGGTGCAGTTTGGGCAAAAATAGGCAATAATGATTAGAATCCATAGCGCGACACTTTGGATAGGGCTTTTTGTTAATTATCACGAGTACTGTATGGGTACTTAGGTCGTGTATCAGCTGCCGGGATATTTTGACGATTTTGATACTCGACCGGCACGTTTGATATTGGGCAGGCATTTTCCGATTCGGCGGAGGTTCAGCATTTATGGCGTTTTGGAAAAATAGATCCGTATTTATCACCGGGGCGGGTGGTTTATTAGGCGGGTGGATGACTACGGCTCTATGCGAACGCGGGGCGAATGTCGTTGCCCTGGTTCGAGACAGCGTTCCGCGGAACATGTTTTTCCGCGATGGCTTGGACAGACGGGTAACCGTGGTTCGAGGCGGTCTAAGCGATTCGGAACTGCTGCGTCGAATCATCGCCGAGTACGAGGTTAGTACGATATTCCACCTGGCTGCCCAGGCGCTTGTAACGGTAGCGAAGTCCGATCCGGTCGGCACCTTGGAGGCTAATGTCCAAGGTACTTGGAATCTGCTCGAAGCTGTTCGCCAGACCGGGCGGGATACTCAAGTCGTTTTCGCCTCTTCCGACAAGGCTTACGGGAACTCGATGGAACTCCCCTACCGGGAAACTCATCCACTAGTCGGAGAATATCCATACGATGTTTCAAAGAGCTGTGCAGAGCTGATTGCCAAGATGTACGTCCGTACTTATGGCTTATCTCTCGCCGTTACCCGGTGCGGCAACCTATTTGGCGGCGGTGATTTGAATTTTAGCCGCACCATTCCGGGTGCAATTTTGTCGACCTTGCGCAATGAACCTTTCCAAATCCGCAGCGACGGCAATTATGTCCGCGATTTCCTATATGTCGAGGACGCTGTCGAAGGCTACTTATGTCTCGCTGAAAATTTAGCGCGAAATTCTTCGTTATCGGGTGAAGCATTCAACTTCAGTTTGGGGCTTCGCCTGACCGTTCTGGACATCGTGGCAAAGGTGCTGGAGATAATGGGGCGAACCGATTTGAAGCCGGAGATATTGAATATCGCCAGCGCTGAGATTCGCGAGCAATACATGGTAGCGGATAAGGCCCGGGAGCGCTTGGACTGGAATCCGGTTTACCATCTGGAGGAAGGCTTGCGTCGTACGATTAACTGGTACGAGGAATATTACAGGACGCTGGAAGAGCGCGGGCCGAACAAGAATTAGATACCTGGAAACCCTGTTTTTTTCGAGAGAAGAGGCGTTAAGGTTTCGCGGACAAAGGTGAATAATCGAAATAAGTCGCGACAAGGGTTTACATGGTACTATCAGAAAACGACAGCTTCACGTTGCAGGATATTATAGATATCCTGGTGCGTTGGAGAAAGCTGGCTATTGTTACGTTTTTGACGATCCTGCTACCGGCAGCGTTAGTCATTTTTCTTATGCCGCCGCTTTTCCAGGCATCGGCCCTGATTATGGTAAACCGGCAAAGCAACGCCGCGGATTACTCCGTCAGCCCGCAAATATCTGGACAGCCCGGTACCTTTCGAAGCCTGGATAGGCAGGAAGAAATTAATGCCCATGTCGACAGCATCATGGCACGTTCGGTGCTCGAGGAAGTTATATCCAAGCTTGATATTACCAAGGAGCGACTTGATCACATCAGAGATTTCAGGAAATACGTCAGGGCACTCATAAATTTTATTTTGGACACCGCGAGCTACGTCTATGACGAAACGAAGTACTTTCTGGGACTGAGTTCGCGCCCAACCGAAGAAGAAATAAAGTTCCTCGAGCATGAACGCCTGGTCGATAATGTCAAAGACCGTGTGCAGGCCGAGCCGGAATCCGATTCCTCCATCATTGCGATAACGTTCAAGTCCAGCGATGCTTTTCTGGCCCGCGATGTGGCCAACGCAATAGTTGACGAGTACCTGAACCACTATGCCAAATCCCGGGACACGAGAGCTCGTACTTTCTTTTCGGAAGAAAGCGGCGCCCTGGAAAAGCAGTTGGCTGAGGCGGAATTCCGTCTAAGCGAAGTCCGGCGAACCAGTAGCGCGTACGCTGTTGATCAGCAGCGTACTCTCTTGCTGAATCAACTCAGCAATACCCGGGAACGGCTCGGGCAGGCTGAAAGCCAGTCGGCCCAGTTGAGGGCCAGAATCGCCGTGCTCCGTCAGTTTGCCAATGAACCAAAATTCCGCGACGAAATCGAAAACACGCGAATCAATCTGGCTATCGCGGACGCCGAGATCACAGCGCTGAACAAGATTGCCGCCAAAATCGAATTGCAGCTCGCCGGACTGGGCGATGCGGAGCTTAAGATTCGGCAGATCGAGCGTGAAGTCAAAACTCTGGAGAACGCTTATCTGCTGAGCGTCAAAAACCGCGAGCAGGCTCAGGTCATTGAAGAAAGGGCGCAAGCCAGCCTCGCCGATGTCCGGTTGGTAGACGTCGCCTCTTTGCCCCTAAAACCGATCCGACCCAAGAAATTGTTATATCTAGGGATCGCGCTGGCGGTTTCCATTGTACTGGCGATAGCCGCGCCGTTCTTCGCACATTTCAACGATACCACCCTATATACCGAAAAAGATGTCAAGTATTTTTTGGGGATCGATGTCGTGGCTTCATTCCCTAAACTGAAAAATTCCTAGGGCGTTTTGAAATGGCCACGGAAAATCGCAAATTTCCTCGTACCAGAACCCGCTTTCCTGTGCGTGTAGTATTGGCCGACAACGAGCGTT
Organism: Methylocaldum marinum; assembly: GCF_003584645.1. GTDB lineage: Bacteria > Pseudomonadota > Gammaproteobacteria > Methylococcales > Methylococcaceae > Methylocaldum > Methylocaldum marinum. Next base: position 858,368 of record NZ_AP017928.1, on the reverse strand, counting down.
CTTTCGACGCTTTTGTGATAGACATATCGGAGGCTGGACTATTATTGCAGATTCTCGACCACGCCGAAGACAAACATACGCTCGGATCTCCAGGTTTTTTGGAATCCCTTTTAAGACAAGAGATACGGGTCGCCTTGGTTTCCCCGCTTCTTCTTCCGCAGAACGCTGTCAGAGAAGCCAAATACCGGGTTGTCAGATCCTCGAGAACGCCTGATGGACGTTGCCTGGTGGGTGTTGAACTCATCAAGACCGGAATGGCTTCCAGCCGTGATGGAAGGGATCTCATCAATCCTTCGCATTATGCGATGCCCGCAGGTCTGGAAAGCGAGTTCAAGCGCCTTTTGGAGTTTTTCGGCGTGGCGTTTCCCGATGCCTCGTCGAAAGTCATCATCCTCTCGAGTTCACATAAGGGATCCGGGGTTTCAACATTATCCTGGTGGTTAGCCGCAACTTTATCCAGGATTCCGGGAAAGACAATTCTTTTCGTGGATGCAGGAAGCAATAATGAAATCGCCAAGAATGAGTCCGGCGTTAAAGGATTGAATGAAATCCTATTCGGCCAAGCCTCACTGGATGAGGCGCTGGTCGATCTTGGAAAACATGCGCCTTATATCATTAGATCCGGTGCCGAAGAGTATTTCGGAGAAGTCAAGGATTCACACGTCGAGAACATTATCACTTCGTTTCGGAATCGCTATTCCTATACGATCATTGACGGCTTGCCTCCAAGCGAATCCCCATTAATCCTGAACATGGCTAAATATGCGGATGGAGTTTTTTTGGTGATTGAATCGGGAAAAACGGATAAACATAGCTGCCGGGACGCCGTGGATAGGTTTAGACAGGCCGGTGCGCGGGTCTTAGGCGCGTTATTAAATCAGATTGAAATGCCTAGTCGACAGCACTAGCCAAAGGACTTATCGAAAGTAGTTTCCGATTGGGAATTATACCTCAGTAGCTCAGATCTTAAATAGGATTATTGGTGCTTGCTTTCAGTCAGGATATGCTAGACGTCTTTTATAATTGATATAACAATAATGCAGCGTTCGAAGTAGAAAGTAGAATACTCATCCTGGCGCCATTGTATAAATAAAGTCTTGAATTTGCTAGCACCCATTTCATATGAATATCAGGTTATCTATACGGGTTACCGCTTGCCTATTATCCATCGGCATTTTAAGTAGTTGTGGCGGCGTTCATCCTCAGCAGGTGACAAGCACACCATCGGTGAATGTTTTCGACGCGAATCTTGGGAAGGTTATCCCCGCCACGATTAATTATGCCGTGCCTCCTGAATATCGTCTTTCGGTTGGAGACATCCTCAGCGTCAAGTATGCGAGGCACCCAGAATTTAACACCTCGGTACAAATTTCGCCGGACGGCAAAGCTGCTCTACCCTTTTTACCTTCTTTGCTCATTGCGGGAGCGACAGTGGACGAGGCGAGGGCTTTGATCGAATCTAGCTATAGCCAGCGGTTTTCGGATTTGCCAAAGCCTGACGAAAAAACCTATCTCATATCTATCGGGGATAACCTTTCAGTTCGTTTTCCTTACCAGTCTGAACTCGATACACACACAATTGTCCGGCCGGATGGGCGCATCTCTCTACCATTGATTAAAACCCATTCCTGCGAAGGCAAATCCATAGATCAATTGGCCTCGGAGTTGGAGTACTTGTATCGGCCTCTCTTGTCCGATCCCGTCGTAGTGGTCGACGTCACGGCCCCCGCTTCAAGCGCCGTTCACACTAAAGATGGGAGAAAATTGTTACCGTTACCGGGCATGGACGAGGTCTATGTTTCGCTGCAAAATGTCGTTCCACCCAAGATTTATATTGCAGGCGAGGTAGGTCATCCCGGCATCGTTAACTATTCATGGCCAATGACGGCGCTGCAGGCGATCGCGGCAGCGGGCGGGCATACCAACAAGGCCGAAATGAGGAATGTCGTAATTTTAAGGAAGAATATCGGTAATCAGGCTACATATATCGTTAGGAATTTGGAAGCCGATTTGGAAGGACTATCCACGAATGATATGTATCTCCAGCCGTTTGATGTTATGGTGATTCCGAAGACGGACATCGCTAAACTGCAGGATATTATGGACCAATATATATATAACATCGTCCCCGCCCTGCGGAACGGTAGCATCGGATTCAGCTTTATCAAGCCACTCGGTGTATACCGCCAGGATGTCAAGCAGTCGACATCGTTTATACCAACCCCCTAGCAAGCAGCCTCGCCTCGCGATGATCGCTCCACCAATGATTATGGCGGACGTCTACCTAAGACACCGTAATCCCGCGACGGGGTTGCCTGATCAGCCTTCGTGCTCGTCCTCAACACCCGCAACCGCTCAGGGCTTCCGGTGCGTGGGCCGGCGATCGTCGCCGTCATGAGCGTCGTGTTTCCACGGTGGCCGAGAATTCACGCATTTGACGGGCTGAATACCCGTCGCCGGTTTTCGGTCACGCAGCCGTGCTGACGCTCCTGTACGGGACTCATTCCCGCACGACACGCCATCCCGATCCGCTGGGCTGGAATTTCAGCTGACCGCGATCGAGCGGAATCACTGCGCTGCCGTTCTCGACCAGTGGCAAATCCGTGGGTAGTAGTTCGAGGTCGGGCGAGAACCATTTCCAGCCGCTCCCGCACGGCAGCGCGGTGCCGAACTTCAGCGGGTTTTGCAGCCAGACCAGGTCGGGCAAGCGCTGCTGCTCCGGCAGGCTCATAAACCACCGTATCCAGCGGCTGTCGCGCGAATATCCCTGCTGCACGTATTCCTCCCGCCATGCGGGCAGTTCCGGCACGGATTGCATGACGATGACGGTCGGTTCGATCGAAACGATGACGAAGCGAGAGGGCGCCACGCGCTGGGTGTAGGTTACGATGGTGTTGCCGTAGTCGTCCTGGTGGTGTATGTCGCCGGGTTGGATCTGGTCATAGACACTGTAGGTTTCGAAGGTTCCGGTTGCAGGCCAGGTGTTCATCGCGCGGTGTTTCTCGAGGAAGGCGAAGGCCTTGTATACCGTGTCGATCGGATTTTCCTTATGCCCGGCGTTCGAGCCCCAGGCGGGGACGCCGGTGAGCCCGTTGTTCCAGTCCCAGGATTTCAGCGAATAAGTAGCGCGCCTTGCGGCCGGGCGCCGCCCAGGGCAGGTCTGCGTTGGTGGCGATCTCCTTGGCGAAAAACCTATTGAGCACGGCAACCTCGATCCAGGGCAGGACGGCCAGAAAAACCCCGAGCGCGAGCAGTGCGCCGAGTACCAAAAGTATGATCGTGACGATTTTCATGGGTGAAGCGTCCGCATCCGATGCATGAAAAGTCAGCAATCGTAGCCACCTTCCTGTTTCACGGTCACTCCTGGAAAGGCGGCGAGCATTTCCGCGGCATCGCGGATGGCGCGCGAGCCGTGGCGGGCCTGTACGTACCAGAATCCATGCTTTCCGAGCTGGAGCATTGCATAGCCGGCCCCCTTTGCCGGCAGCAGTTCGACCCAGGTGGCCTGTACCGGCCGGCCGATTTCGAACATCACGCTGTCTCGCAGGGTGGAAGCGCACCAGATGCCATGCTCGTTGCTGTTCCAGAGTGCAAAGCTCTGCGGATTGAGCTTGGCGGCGATGTTTGCGGGTGTATCCAAAAGTGCGGGCTGGTACAGGCTGATTTGCGCCTCCCGAGCGGCCAGCGCCTCCGGGCTGGCGTCGCCCGTCAGCCAATAGGTATTCTGCGGCCAATCCAATACGAAGGTCCGTAACTGCGACGGTCGCTCGGCCATCGCCGACAGTCGGGCGACGTGCATACGCCATTCCTCCATATAAGGCTGTGCGGCAAGTCGCGTACTCCAGCCTAGCGATAGAATACCGGCCGATTGGCCGCCTTCGACTTTGCGCAGGCCGCCGAAGATCGACAAGCCGACACTGATCTCGGGAGATTCCCAGCGAGCCCAGAACGGCACGGAGTTGGCCGGATCGGCATAGGACGGGATTTCGGAACGGGTCATCTGGTCCGGCGGTCCCAAGCGTTCGGACAAGGGCGCGGCCCAGGTTTCAGGCTCGGGCGTTCCGGTCTCCGCGGGCGCAAGCTCGAAAGCGACGCCCATTACCGGGCGATCCGTCGCGGGCGCATCGAGGTGCGCGCTCACCGCCGCAAAGCCGTAGGCGCTCGTTACGAGCAGCCGGACTTCTTCCGCTCTGTGGCGGCCGTGCCCCGGCTGGATGCCGAGCAGCCGGCACGCTTCCGCCAGCGTCGTTCCCCAGGAAACGAACTGGCCACCGATCCGAAAACCATTTTGAATGTCATGCATATAGACTGCCCCCCATCCCCTGACAAAAACAGTGTGGCCAGTATAATCAACGCGGCTGGTCCTGGCGTGCGGTGCGGCAGGGTCATAGTCGGCAAATCAGGGGTGCCGGCTGCCGGGTCGAAGATCGGCAATTTGAAGACGCCCGGGCCTTGGAACGGTATCTGGCGATTGATGCGGCGGTTGGCCAGGTCCTGCCAGAGGCGTTTGTCCTGCCGGTAAGCGGCGGCGGTCAACGCCTCCAGCACGTCCAGGAGACCGGTCTCGATGCGCTCGCCGAGGGTGAAGCGGCGGCTGCGCGGGAATTTGTCCAACCGCGGAATAATCCAGCGCAGCAGCTCGTGGCAATCGTCGACGGCCTTGGGCGTGGTATCCGCCATGAATCGACCCTCCGAACAATCATCGTCCAAGGGGCTCCGCCCCTTGGAACCCCGCCGAAAGAAAAAGAAGGAAAAAGAGCAAAGCACACAGGGAATCAGTCATGGGCGAGACGAAAGCCGAGGTTGTTGAACAGGAGCGTTGGACCGCTCCAACCGCGGTTGGCGGAACGCACGTCCTCCGGTGCGTCGAACCACGAACCGTCCCGGACGACCCGGCGGCCACTGCTCCCATATTCCGTCTCGCTGCCGTCGTACCGCTCCGTGTACGAGGAACACGTCCATTCCCACACGTTACCCAGCACGTCGTACAAGCCGAACCGGTTGGGCTTGAAACTGCCTACGGGTGCCGTGTAAACATAGCCGTCGCTGCAATCATGCACCGTCCGATTCTGGAGGGTCTGTTTAGCCGTTCGGTCGCCCACATTGGCATACCGGCAGGCATCATCCCCATCCTCGCCCCAGTAGCGCGCCGCATCCGTGCCAGCCCTTGCCGCATACTCCCATTCCGATTCAGTTGGCAGCCGAAAGGTTTTGCCGGTCTTGCGGTTCAGCCAGCGGGTATAGGCTTCCGCATCCTCGAAACTGACGCAGACCACCGGATGATCCCCGCCTTGGGAGAAGCCGGGCCGTCGCCAGGAAGCGCTGGAATCCTCTTCCCATTTACTGCCGTTCCACGTATAGCAGCCGGAACTTTCATAACCGGTATCGTCCACGAAGGCGGCGAACTGCGCCCGCGTCACCTCGTATTTGCCGATGGCGAAGCCGTCCACCCGGACCATGTGGAGCGGGCCTTCGTCATCCTGGCTGCCGTCTTCTCCGGACGAGGCTCCCATCATAAAGCTGCCACCGGGGATGCGGACCATCTCGGGGCAGTCGCCGCAATCTCGGAAGCTTTTGCCGGCAGCGCGGTTTGACGTCTGGTTTTCAGCTTTTTTGGAATTAGTGTCTTCCCGTGGTTTCGGCTTGGACACCGGCTTATTCTGAACTGCTTTAGGCGGAGCAGGCTCCTCGTCGGGCAGGATGGCCGAAGCGGAAAACGGACAAAGCAGCAAGATGGACAGAAGCGCTAAATGCAAGCCGGGGCGGCAAGAAAAAGGCATCAAGAAACTCCTTTGCGGATTGAGTATTCGAGGTCAGTGTAACGGTGGGTCCTGAATTGTAGTAGTACATCCCTTTAAAAGGATTACAAATTATGTGAGCCCCAAGTCGAACTTTTTCCAGCGGGATGACATGGGCGCCTCGTTGAACTCGGCAATGCCTGTGAGTATTCGCTCCTTGAGTTCTGCCTTGGAGGTGACGCAGATTTGGCGAAGAAAGGTCCGAGCCATCTTGGAGAAGGCGTACTCGATCAGATTGAGCCAAGAGCCATGTTTGGGGCGTATGAATCTATTTGAAGCGTCCCGGAGGGGTGGCCACGGGCATGAGGGGGCGTGTCTTGTGATCACACGTTATTACAAGACTTAACCCTGTTGATGCGTTTACATGCAAAAACATCGACCAGGCCGCCCTGGAAGCTCTTCGGCAGAAAGGGGAACAACTCAACGCCGAGGTCAAAGCGCTGTGCGGCAAACTCGTTTTCCCAGCGCGCACGTGTACAGATGAATCGGCTGGCAAAGGCGCCCCGCTGAAACGCAAGGAGTGCGTGCATCGAGCCGACATATGAAAAGTCTCGCCAATTCTTCAAGCGAGTTCACAAAAATAAGTTAAGAAAACTTCTATATATATTTAATAACTACAAATTAATTGAAAAAGGCACACCCACCGAAAGGTGGCGCCGCAAAGTCTCCGGCCTAAGGGAGATTCTTCCTACGGTAGCGGGATTGCCAGACAACGCTGTCCACTCGGTGATCGTTTGTCCGGTGTGCCTTATTCGAGCGTTCATCGGATAGACGGTTATGCATGCGAACACATCACGTACATTTCTGCATCTTCTCGCCAAACGGTTTCACGTATTTGTCCTGGCCTTGGCTCCGGTAATGGCGGACGCCAGTGCTTCCGAATTCGCGGCCGGGCGAATCCTCGCACAGCCGCGCGCAGGCGTCAGCGATATTGAATTCAACGCGCTACTGCAAGAGAACGGTGCGTTTTCCAGAGGCACACTTCCTCATCTCCGCATCCACATCGTTGAAGTCGCCATGGGAACGGAACTGGAGACAGCGTATGTCCTGGCACAAAACGGAATGGTCGAATTCGCCGAGCCGGACGTGCTGGCTCCGGTCGGCCAAGCAGCGCCGGATGATCCCCGGTATTCCGAACAATGGCATTTGGCGAAGATAGAAGCACCCGGCGCATGGCCTATAAGCAGCGGCCAAACGGTAATGGTCGCGGTTCTGGACACGGGCGTCGATAGCTCGCATCCGGACCTGGCTTCCGCCTTGGTGCCCGGGATAAATACAGTGGCCGGTACCCCGGACGTTTACGATACCAGCGACATCAATAACCATGGGACAGCCGTTGCCGGCGCAGTTGCGGCCTCCACCGGCAACGGGATCGGCGTCGCTTCGGTGGCCTGGAGCAGCCGGCTGATGCCGATCCGGGTTTCTGACCGCAGCGACGGCAGCGCCTACTGGAGCGATATCGTGAACGGCTTGATCTTGGCGGCCGACCACGGCGCCAGAGTGGCGAACATAAGCTACGACGTCGGAGCCAGCATGGCGGTCACTCACGCCGCACAATATGTCCGCAGCCTCGGGGGCTTGGTTGTCAATGCGGCGATGAACGATGGAATCGATCCCGGCTACAGCGATAACCCTTACCTTATCACCGTGTCGGCGACTGATCAGAACGACGATAGGCCCGCCTGGTCAAATTACGGGCAACACATCGACGTGGCCGCGCCGGGGTCCTTGATCGTCACGACCATGAACGGCGGCGGCTACGGCACATGGTCGGGCACCTCATTCTCCAGCCCGATTGCTGCAAGCGTACTGGCCCTGATCATGACTGCCAATCCACAGCTTACTCCTGACGAAGTCGAGACCATCCTCAAGAGAACGGCCGACCAGCCCAACTTTCGGTTCGAACCGAACCTCGGCTATGGCCGGATCAATGCCGCCAGGGCAGTCCAGGCGGCCATCGAAACCCAGCCACCCGATACACTGGCACCAGCAGTGGACATTACCAGCCCCGATGCGGGCATGCTCGTGCATGGCTGGGTGAGCATCAGCGTCAGCGCATCCGATAACCTTGGCGTGGCGCGCGTAGTTCTTTACGCTGGCCAGATACGGATCGGTGAAGACACGACTGCGCCGTACACATTCATGTGGGACTCCACGCTAGTGCCGGACGGTACCCAGACGCTGACCGCAGTAGCCTACGATGCCTCCGGCAACGAAGGAGAATCCAGCCCGCTGATGGTTACCGTCAGAAATTAAATGGAGGCTTCCGCCGCGGTCGACCTCCACGAACGGGACAGCGAGTGATATCTGCCTCTCGGGACGATCGGGGCATAAGCCGGGACCCGCTTTCATCTTGTGGAAATCGCGAGCAGCCGGGCCAGTTTCCGCATGGACCTGGCAGTGTCCACTCCTTAGGCGCTGAAACCCCATTCCGCAGCCTAATGGCACTGACCGGTCAGGGGCAAGCCCACTCTGAAACAGCCGTCCCTTAAAGGTAAAAACTATAGTAAAGTACTCTCACGGGTCGGCCTGCCGGGTCCTCCGATCGGCACCTATGCGGGAAACCCTGGATAAGTCTCTGCCGTCGTTAAAATAACTTCAATGTTCAATTGTACACACTACGCGGATGAGACGACCCGGGCGCAGCATCTCATGGAGGCATGCCGGCCACAAAGGCGTTATTCAGCGCTTCAGTCTCGACCGGTTGCTCGCAGCCGCCAATAAAACACACTGATTCATAGCTTGCTTAACAAGGGGGAATATGTACTTCGAATACGTATTAGGGGGTGTGCAGACAGGATGCGAATCAGACGGCTGGATACACAGACTTTCTCCTCATTGATCTCCGTGGACTGATGGACGACCGCGTGTAACCGGCTGTCGTTGTCGAATAGCGTTAATGACATACGCATTGTCATACCGGCAATGCTTGTAACATATAATGAATAAAATAAAGATTATCTTTGTCGCAGCTTGTGCCGGGCTGCTGCTAATCGCAACCGGATGCGGAAATCACCATAAGGATTTAGATGTCCTACCACCAATCACTGCGGACTCCAGACCGTTTCTGATGGGCTTCACGCGTTGGCCTCCGGATCTCTCCGAGGCTTCCGTGGAGATTGCCGACCGATTTATAGAACAACATGCAGATCTTGCCGTGGTGCATCTTCTAGGAGGCATTCCATGGCCCGAGGCTTTCGGAGGTTTACCCTATCCTAAAGACGTCAATACCCAGTTGTCATATCGCCCTCCGAGCGGCAAGAAACTTTATGTCTCGGTAACGCCGCTCGACATGGATCGATCCGGAATCGCGCCTTACTGGGGCGAACGCGATAATATGCCGCTTCCACCCGCTTGGCGCGATGCCAGGCTGGATTCTCCAGAGGTAAAAAAGGCCTACGGGGAATTTCTCATGCACATTGTGGATGAGATGCATCCGGACTACCTCAATATCGGCGTGGAAGCGAACTTGCTCATTACCAAGAATCCAAACGCCTGGCCGGCCTACGTGGAATTGCACAAATATTGCTATCGGCTTTTGAAGGAAAAATACCCTGACCTGCCGGTATTCGTTTCCATAGAGGTACTGCATCTCAATGGTCTGGCCGACAAATCCGACAAGGATACACAGTATCGATTAGTCAAGGATCTCATGACTTACTCCGACCTGTTCGGAATGAGCGTCTATCCTTATATGAGCTATCAGGTACCACGTCCGATGCCGTCAGGTTTTCTGGATTTCGCACGGCAGTTCGGCCGCCCCATAGCGGTTGCCGAATCCGGATATACCAGCAAGGACGTTTGGATTTTCGTTCTGCCTCTTTTCGGCAGTGAGGACCTACAAACGGATTTCGTATCGAAACTGCTATCTGTCGCCGTTCGGGACAGATATCTTTTTGTAGTAAACTTCGCCACCACCGATTTCGAAAAACTTGTTAAAAAACTTCCATATATGATCGGAAATATGGCAAAGATATGGCAGAACACAGGTTTGCAAGATAGTCATCTCCGCCCAAAGAAAGCGCTATCCATCTGGGATTCTTATTTCCGTCTCGAATACAAGCCAAGAGATTGAAGAAGTCGGTAGCAAGCATGATACGGAATCGATAAGCACCGACTCCGGGGGACTCGACCAAAATTACAACCTCGCTTGAATAAACAGGCGCTTTCCCGAAATGGCGCATGCCGGACGCCATTTACGCCTGGCCATAAATACAATAAGAATTCGGAGAATAAATTGATCACGGTTATTCACGTCAGAAATTCGAACTATCCTGGAGGGGTGGAGACCACGCTGCTCGGGTGGGTAAAGGAGGCCAACCGTGAGGCATTCAACCATCGACTGTTCATTTTTGCCGAGCCGAAGGGGGTTCACCTGCGCTCGGCGCGGGTCATGCGGGACCAAGGGCTTGATTCCGAGGTGCTTCCCTGGGGAGTCTATAAGAATCTTTTCGGGGCGGTAAAACAGCTGGTCGGCGAAATTCGCCGCTCGCCCAATCCGATCGTGCACAGCCACGATACCCGCGCGGACGTGGTCGGACTGCTCGCGGCCCGCATCACCAATGCTCCTTTCGTGATCTCGAACCACGCCTGGCACGCAGTCGGCTTCAAGCGCTGGCTGCTGGAGTTTATCCGGGCGCAAGTCATGCGCTTCGCCGATTATGTCATCAACGTGTCGGAGGACACCCACAAGGAGACCGTGAGGCGGGGAATCGATCCCGCCAAGTCCATCACCATTTATTCGGGAATCGATCTAAGCGTGTTCCTGGACGCGCCTGACAAAAGCTCCGCCAGGGCCAGCCTGGGAATCGATCCCGGTGACTTCGTCATCGGAGATATAGCGCGCCTGTGGCCGGAAAAGGCGATAGACAAATTGCTGGATGCGACTTCCCTTTTGCTGGAGAAACACCCCAATGTCAAAACCCTGATCGTGGGGGACGGCCCCCTGGAGCAGGAATTGGTCGATTATGCCAAGGCGCGCGGCCTGGAATCGCATGTGCGTTTCCTCGGCTTCAGGGAAGATGTGGCCAATCTCCTTTCCGCGTTCGATGTGTTTGCCTTGCCGTCCTCCGCCGAAGGCACGCCGATGGTGATTTACAGCGCCATGGCGATGGCATTGCCCATAGTCGCAAGCGCCTGTTCCGGGGTGGCGGAGGTGCTCGAGGACAAGCGCACCGCCCTGCTCTGCCCACCCGCGGACGCCACGGCCATCGCCGCCGCCATATCCAGCATTATCCAGGATCCCGATTTGGGCTCGCGCCTTGGAGCGGAAGCCAAGCAAGTGGTTTTCCAGAACTATTCCGCCGAGCAGGCCATACGCAAGCTGGAAGATCTTTACCGGCGCCTGGCCCACGCAGGCTAAGCCTCCAGGCTTGCCGGAACCCCAACCATAGCCGGACATTCGGTATCCCCCTTTTCGAAAACGAGTCATCGAATTATGCGGATTCAACTATTCCTAGGAAGCGCCGGGAGCAATTCCGGCGGGCCCGAACGGTATGAAGTCGAGCTGGTGCGCGCCCTGGCCAAGCTGGACCAGAACAGCGAATTCCACATCGTGTCCTTGTTCAAACGAGCGCCCGAGGTGATCGGCGTGGCGCAGGACAATGTCACCTACACTGCGCTATCGCCACAAGTCAGAACGGCGAGCATGCTGACGCATCTGCCGTGGCTGACCCTGAAACACAGGTCGGACCTCTGGCACGCCACCTACGTACCTCCCGTGTTTTTGCATCCGACCTACATCTTCACGCTGGTCTGCTCCAGCATGTTCGAGCATCCGGAATACTATCCGCCCGCCATCAGAATGCGGCTGTCGTTCTTGATGGGGCTTGCTCTCCGCAAGTCCGGCCTGATCGTATGCATCTCGGAACATATCCGCGACTTCATCAAAGACAAGTTCCGGATAGCGGACGACCGGTTGGCGGTCACCCATTTGGGCGTAAATCCCTCCTTCAGGCCATTGCCTGCGGAAGAATGCCGGAGCTTCCTGGCCGAGCGATACGGATTATCAACGCCGTATCTGCTTTTCTCCGGGCGCTGGGAACCCAGGAAAAACCTGGTCCGGATCGTGGAGGCGTTCGCGCGGTTCAAGCAAGCGTTCAAAACCGATTTCAAACTGGTCATGACCGGCGCGAAAACCTGGGCCAGTCGGGAAGTCGACGCCCTGATCGCCAAGCACCGCCTGGCGGACGATGTTGTGGACCTGGGAAAGTCGCCCGTGGACGAGCTGCCCATGCTCTATGCCGGCGCGACGGCCCTGGTTTTCCCTTCGCTGTGGGAGGGATTCGGACTGCCTATCGTTGAAGCGATGGCGGCGGGCACCCCTGTCATCACATCGAACAACTCCTCCATGAAGGAGATCGCCCGGGACGCCGCGATCCTGGTGGATCCTCTGGCCACCGACGAGATCGCCGAAGCCATGGCGAATATCACCCGAAACGAACAGCTCCGGAACCAACTCCGCTCCAAGGGCCTGGTTCGGGCGCAGGATTTCACTTGGGAAAGGACGGCCCGACAAACCCTTGATATCTATAAAACATTTCGCAAAGGGGATTGAAATGGCCACCTATGAGATAGCGGCCCCTAAGGTAAGCACTCGCTGTGTTGCGTTGGTTTTTCTGCTCTTTCTGACCCAATCCGGGGCGACCGGAGCCGGGCAAACCAGACCTTTCTACATGGGCTTCACGCCCTGGCCCTGGAACTCGAGCACGTCCGCCGTGGTAGATACCTACAACTTCATCAATAATCACGCGGACCTCATATCGCACCATATCGAAGAAGGGGTGCCGTGGGTGGAAGCCGTCGAAGGCAAGCCATTTCCTCCCGAGATGGTGAGCGGGTGGGAATTGCGGAAGAACACAACCAAGAAAGACATGAAAGTGTTCCTGTCGCTGACGCCGCTCAATCAAGAGCGGAACGGCATGGCCCTGAACCGGGGAGCGGCCTATCAAACGCCCTTGCCGGAAAGCTTCCGTAACCTCTCGCTCGACGACCCGAAGGTTAAAGTCGCTTATCTCAATTACGTCAAGCGCGCCGTGGATTTCTTCCATCCGGACTATTTGGCCATCACCGTGGAGGCCAACGAACTTCTGGAAAACAACCCGGCCCTTTGGCCGGCCTTTGTGAACCTCTACCAGTATGTCTATGCCCAGCTAAAAGCAATCTACCCGCAGCTGCCGGTGTTTTTTACCGTGTCCCTGCATAATCTCGAAAATCCCACGCGCGGAAACGTCGACGACCGCTGGCGCAAGATTGGCGAATTATGGTCGCATTCCGACTTGATCGGCGTCAGCTTTTACCCTTTCCTCCAGTATCCGCTCGATCTCTCCGATCCGCTCAGATCGCTGGCCAAGGTGAAGAGCGCGGCCAATAAGCCGATCGCCATCACCGAAGCCGGATACCCTGCCCAGCCTAGCATCATTCGTTCGCTTGCTTCGCTTCCCGCCACGCCTGAAATACAGCGCGACATATATTACGGGCTCCTGAAGGCCGCGTCGGAAGACTCGTACAAATTCGTCGTCATGTGGTCGTACCGGGACTACGATAAGCTTTGGAATGCCATAAAAGATCAAACTCCGGAATGGGGAGCCCTTTGGAAAGACGTGGGAATGCTTGACGAAAACGCGAATAAAAGACCCTCCTTTGACGTTTGGAATCTGTTTTATTCCATGCCCAAGCAATAAGTCCGCCCGAAATTGTCCCGCGAATCCCGACCATCCCTGGGGCTTGCGGGGGCATGCCTGCCTCAGCTTCCATGTCAAAAAGCACTATGCAATCCATGCTGAGGGCACTGCTCAAGGTTTCCATCGGCAGCGCCGGTTATGTTGTGACCGGCTTCGCCGCGAACGTCATCGCTGCCAACACCCTGGGCGCAAATGCTTTCGGGGTGTTTTCCCTCGCCATCAGCTTGCTGAATGTCCTCCAGGAAGTCTGCGGCAGCGGGATAGACCTGGCGATGGTCCGCATCGCCGCGGGGTATCTCCCTGAAGACCGCGTACGCGCGGAAATGGTCTTCAAAGCCGCGTTCAGGGTAAAAATCCTGATCACCCTGGTGCTTTCCGGAGCGCTGTATGCCTTGGCCGACACCATAGCGCTGGCGGTATTCAAGGAGCCGGCTCTAGGGAGGCCGCTAGAATGGGCCAGCGTGGGTCTGATCGGATTCGCGCTCATGAATTACCAGTTGGCCCGGTTACAGGCCGAGGAACGCTTCACGGCATATGCTTTCTTAAAAGCTGCGGCCAACGCAGCTAAGGTGGCGGCGCTTCTGGCCCTATGGCAGCTTGACGGAATCAGCCTGGACGCGGTGGCAATGGCATGGATGCTGACATTCTTTGTGAGCTACCTGGCTGGCATGCCGTTGTTTGCCTGGCCATCACGGCGGATTTCCGGCCGCCCCTCGCGGCATGATTTCTCGGAGCTCTTCAAGTTCGCGCGCTGGATTATCGCCTCGCACTTTCTCTTCACCCTATATTCCCGCGTGGATGCGTTCTTGCTGGGAAGATATTGGGGCTCGTACGAAATCGGCGTGTATTCGGTCGCCTGGAATCTAAGTTTTGTGATCGACTTGCTGACTTATTCGGTCATTACCACGCTGCTGCCAAGAGCGGCGCGCCTGACAACCGACCGGGAAAAGTCGGCGCACCTCAAAACAACCGTCCTCCTATGCACCGGTCTAGCGGTAACCCTATCTCCCCTATTTTTTCTCATCGATTTTATACTGGCCGTATTGTTCCCGGACTTCGCCGGTTCGGCGGAACCTTTCCGCATACTTCTGATAGGGGGGCTGGTAACGCTGATAGTGCATCCCTTGTACCTCATATTGTATTCAAGCAACCGGGCGGAAATTCTGACAGCCATCGATTTTTTCCTGGTGCTGTTCAGTTTTTGCCTGGGACTGTATCTGGTGCCGCGGTACGGGATCAATGGCGCGGCCTACACGACGATGGCCGGTCGCATATTCGGTTCTGCCCTGATCGCGTTTTTCGTGGGCAGGCAAATCGTCAGCGGGAAAAATTGAAATGGCGGTAGGACGTGCGGATGCCGGTTCATTAACTGCAGTGTTCAGGAACCCGGTTTATTTGCTATTTGCGGCGCTAGGTGCGGCCGCGACCGTTTTCCTCATAACCGGCGCGGTCAAGTTCTACGCCGCCGTTCCGGTCGGCGTGGTCGGGCTGCTGGCCATTATCTACAGGCCAAGACTCGGATTTTACCTGACGCTTATGGCCATTCCGCTGGAGATGGCCGGCAAGATCGGGAACATACTGCCGTTCGTCAATATCACCTTAGCGAAGATTTTCGCCCTGGCGACCTTGCTTGCCTGGGCGGTTCATGTCCTTGCCCGAAAGACAAAAATCGTCTGGCCAAAAGAAGTCATTATCTTGTGCCTTTATTTCATCGCCGGACTGATCTCGCTCATCGACGCCCAAGAGCTGAAACGCGGTTATCAAGAACTGATCATTCTCGCTTCCACGATCATATTCCTTTTCCTGGTTTGTAATCTGATTCGTAAGCGGGAGCACATGACCCGAGCACTGGCATTGTTTGCCGTGGTGAGTCTGGCCACCTTCGCCTACGCAGTCGTTCAACGCGTGTTACCGAATACGGAAATCAAGGAGCGCATCGGATGGCTCGAGGATGGTGAGGCCGCAAGCGGCCTGGAGGTCAGCGGTATCGAATCCAAGAGCATCGGCGTGGTAAGGCGTGCCACGGGGACGACTGCCCACTCCAATGTGCTTGCCGCGGATACCGCGTTCCTCGTCCCCATACTCTTCGGGTTTATGAAACTCAGCCGAAATCGATGGATGAAAGTCGTGCTGTGGACGGCAGTGGGTATATGCTTCGCGGCAGCGATGGCCTCGCTTTCCCGCACCGGCATGCTGACCTATCTGCTGATATTGCCCATGCTGCTCGCCACCAGATTGTTACGGATAAACATGGTGGGTATTCTGCTGGGCTTTATCGGTTTTCTCGGCAGTATTCCTTTCCTCCCGGATGGAATTTCGCGAATATTCAATCCCGAGCTTTATCTATCAAAAAACAGCGTCAGTGTTTCCGAACGCTATAAGCTGTGGGACGCCGCTATCCGCGCCCTGGCCGACCATCCATTCAACGGCATGGGAATAGGCAACAACCGCGGCATTTTTGCCTATTATGAAAATTCTTGGAATCCGGGCTTGCTGACGGTACACAACTCGTATCTTCAGGTAGGTATAGAGACAGGCATGATAGGCATGGCAGCCATTCTTGCATTCATCATTTTTCTGCTATATCGCGGGCAGAAGGCCCGGCGGATTTATGCCAGGCTCGATGACGAATGGGGGTATGTCATGTCGACTTCCATCATGATCAGTATTACGGCCTTTTTCATAATGGGTGCGCTGGCCTACGATTTCATGCGCATCGGGTTCAAGAACATGTGGCTCATGATCGGTTGCCTGGTGTTGCTGCACCGCCTGGCCCATCAGGCATCAAATTCTCGAAGCGCCAATTCGGCTCAGCTCGAAAATACGAAGAACATCTAGCGCATTCCGATTGAGTCGGCCCGGCACGGGCCGCCCGTTTCCATTTTTTACCTTCCGTACTGCGCAGCGCCGAACCGGATCTCATATCATTACTCTCTCAGTTCTCCAAAGCTTTCAGCCATTCTGCCGTGTAGATCAATCCTTGCTCGAATGACGTGTTCGGAGCCCATCCCAATGACGTTTCTGCACGTGAAATGTCGAGTACGTTAGCCGGCACGTCAAACTTTCGAGATGGCAGATAACGGCAGCTTACCGGCCGTTCGAGCAAACTTTCAATGGCAGAAACAATGTCATTCAGGCTGCGCCCGCGCCCCGAACCGATATTGAATACGTCAAAACTTCCCTTATGGTCCATGGCTTTTAGTAGAGCTTCCGCCACATCCTTAATGTAGATGTAATCCCTTATCACCTTGCCGTCTCCCCAGATCTCTATGGTTTCCCCTTTCAGGGCTTTCGCCAAAAATATCGTTACCGCACCTTGAGCGGATGTTAACTGTTGCCTTTCTCCGAAAGGGTTTGCTATGCGCAAAACCGTGAAGTCCAAATTGTTAATGGTCTTATAAAGCTTCAGATACTTTTCGACCGTCAATTTTGTTATTCCGTATGGAACGATAGGTTCGGTAGGGTGCGTTTCTTTGATGGGAAGCTCGCAAGGCAGACCGTAGACCGTCCCTCCTGATGACGTAAAAACGACCCTCTTGATATTGTATTTACAGGCCGCATCCAATAATCTGAGCGTGGCGACGAGATTTGTTTCGCAGTCGTAGACGATATTTTCATTCGACGATTTCGGCAGCGTTGACCAAGCCAAATGAAATAGGATATCGCATCCTTCCATAGCGCGTGATATATCCTCAATATTTATAAAATCTCCTTCAAACCATTCTATATTTTCTCGTTTCAAATATCTCGCCGAAACTTTCAGATTCGGCCTATCGAAAACCCTGACCTCATGCTGATGTTCAAGTAATGTATCTACCAGGTGTGTACCAATGAATCCGCCGCCGCCCAAAATCAAGCATTTCATGGAAGTCTCGGTCTCTCGCAGTTTGTTTCTTGTTTATAAAAAAGTGGCCGTGCGGTTTTAAACCACCCCATTACCCACAAGTCCTTTGCCTATGGAGGCCAGGCCAGTCGCGCCGATCCAAGTGCTTGATTTTCGGCTTGCGCCAGTGGGCCATCGCCTTGAATCGGAACTTTGGCGTGGCAGGCAACCCATTGATTTAAAATCTGTAAAAAGATGTGGGTAATGGGGTGGGTTTTAAACGCACCGCTGCTACGGCAAGACCTTTCCGTTCTCGCCCCCCAGGCTCCATCGGTTTGAAAGCGTACTTCAGCCGGCATGCCGCGTAAAGCTGACATGCAGAGGCATATGTCGCCCCCTCCGACTCCCGAACTGTTCGGATCGAAGAGCGTCCGGATTCCACACACTGTCCGAATCCCGGACCATCCGCCCGGCGCTCGGGCAAGCCAGGGAATCCACTCTATCTCATTGATAGTTAGACATTTTACCTGTCTCTTGGATGATGGCACGGATCCTGATCTACATAAAGCCGAGGACCCGACTAGCGAAGCGTTCCGGGGAGTCGCAGATGGCTCCTCTACGCTTCGGCGGACCGCGCTCTTAAAGACCAAAAATGCCAAAACCCTATGATGGAGGAAACGTTTATGGCTATCAGCAGTGCGACCAAGGCGGCCACCGATGCCTTGGCGACCAATCGGGCGCCCACCGGCGTCAATGCACAAGAAGTCCATCGCTGGATGCAGAGCTTCAACTGGGAGTTCAAGAACAACCGGACGAAGTATGCGACCAAATACCACATGGCGAACGAAACCAAGGAGCAGTTCAAGCTCATCGCCAAGGAATACGCGCGCATGGAAGCGGTCAAGGACGAACGGCAATTCGGCAGTTTGCAGGATGCGCTCACCCGTCTGAATGCCGGCAACCGTATTCACCCCAAATGGGGCGAGACCATGAAAGTCGCGTCCAACTTCCTGGAAGTGGGGGAATACAACGCCATCGCCGGTTCCGCCATGCTCTGGGACAGTGCTACCGCCGCCGAGCAGAAGAACGGTTACCTTGCCCAGGTGCTGGACGAAATCCGCCATACCAACCAATGTGCCTACGTCAATTATTACTACGCCAAGCATTACCACGATCCGGCCGGCCATAACGATGCCCGCCGCACCCGTGCCATAGGTCCCCTGTGGAAAGGAATGAAGCGGGTATTCGCCGACGGCTTCATTTCCGGCGACGCAGTGGAATGTTCGATCAATCTGCAATTGGTCGGGGAAGCGTGTTTCACCAACCCCCTGATCGTCGCGATTACCGAATGGGCCGCCGCCAACGGCGACGAAATCACGCCGACCGTGTTCCTGTCGATCGAAACCGACGAACTCCGGCACATGGCCAACGGCTATCAGACGGTGGTGTCCATCGCCAACGATCCGGCCGCGGCGAAATACCTCAACACCGACCTGAACAATGCCTTCTGGACCCAGCAGAAATACTTCACGCCGGTGCTGGGCATGCTGTTCGAGTACGGCTCCAAGTTCAAGGTCGAGCCGTGGGTCAAGACCTGGAACCGCTGGGTCTACGAAGACTGGGGCGGAATCTGGATCGGACGTCTCGGAAAATACGGCGTGGAATCGCCGCGCAGCCTGCGCGACGCCAAGAGGGACGCTTACTGGGCGCATCACGACTTGTTCATGCTGGCCTACGCGCTGTGGCCGACCGGGTTCTTCCGTCTCTCCCTGCCCGACGCCGAGGAAATGCAGTGGTTCGAGGAAAACTATCCCGGCTGGTATGACCACTACGGCAAGATCTACGAAGAATGGCGCGCCCGCGGCTGCGAGGATCCATCCTCGGGCTTCATCCCCCTGATGTGGTTCATAGAGAACAATCATCCGATTTACATCGACCGCGTCTCCCAGGTGCCGTTCTGTCCGAGCCTGTGCAAAGGCGCCAGCACGCTGCGAGTACATGAATACAACGGCAAGAAGCACTCGTTCAGCGACGACTGGGGCGAACGCATGTGGCTGAGCGAACCGGATCGCTATGAATGCCAGAACATCTTCGAGCAATACGAAGGCCGCGAGCTGTCCGAAGTCATCGCCGAGCAGCACGGCGTGCGCGCCGACGGCAAGACCCTGATCGGCCAGCCCCACGTGCGCGGCGACAAGCTGTGGACGCTGGACGACATCAAGCGCCTCAACTGCGTTTTCCAGGACCCGCTGAAACGCTTCAACTGAGCGCCGATCGCTCGAACGGACGGTTCCCGCCCGAACCACGGAGAACCGTCCCTCTCATGCGTAAACGCACCGACACATCTGACACAGGAAGGTATCCATGAGTATGTTGGAAGAAAGAAAAAGGGGCCTGACCGATCCGGGCATGGCCACCGTGATTCTCGAGTCGATCCCGGACCATCCGCTGGATACTCAGCGAAAGATGGGCTATTTCGTCGAGCCCCGCTGGAAGAGGCTGACGGAATACGAGGCGTTGACCGTCTATGCCCAGCCGAACGCCGACTGGATTCCCGGTGGACTCGATTGGGGCGACTGGACCCAGAAATTCCACGGCGGCCGTCCATCGTGGGGGAATGAGACCACCGAACTGCACACCACCGACTGGTTCCGGCACCGCGATCCGCATCGCCGCTGGCACGCGCCTTATGTGAAGGACAAGGCCGAGGAATGGCGCTACACCGAGCGCTTCCTGGAGGCCTATTCCGCCGAAGGACAGGTCCGTTCCATGAAACCGGAGTGGCGCGACCAAGTCATCAACCGCCTGTGGGGCGCTTTCCTGTTCAATGAATACGCCTTGTTCAACGCGCACTCCTCAGTAGCTCGCGAAGCGCTTTCCGACACCATCCGGGTGACCTCGGTCAACAGCGCCCTGGACAAGGTCGATATCGCGCAAATGGTCCAGTTGGAACGCAGTTTCCTCGCCAAGATCGTGCCCGGTTTCCCGGAAAGCACCGACGAGCCTAGGGAAGAGTGGCTAAAAGGCCAAGTCTACAAGGGCGCCAGGGAAGCGGTCGAAAATATCTGGCAATCGATTTATGACTGGAACGAAAGCCTGCTGGCGGTCCATCTGATATACGACCCGCTGTTCGGCCAGTTCGTGCGCCGTGAAACCTTCCAGCGTCTGGCACCGCGTTTCGGCGACAATCTCACGCCGTTCTTCGTCAACCAGGCCCAGACCTACTTCCAGATCGCCAAGGCCGGCATGCGGGACATGTTCTTCGTGTGCCTGGCGGAAGATCCGGAGTTCGCCGAGTACAACCGTCGGGTCATGCGCATCTGGATGGCCAAATGGCTGGAGCCGACCGTGACGGCCCTGCGCGATTTCATGGGCATCTTCGCCCGCCTGCCGGAGAACGGCAAAACCACCCGCGACGAAATCGTCCAATCCGTAAACCGCGTCGTCGACGACTGGGTCGAGGATTACGCCGACAAAGTCGACTTCAAGGCCGATCGCGGCCGCATCGTTACCACCATTCTGTCTGGACTGAAATAGGAAACCATCATGGCACAAAAAGCCAACGCATATGACGCCGGGATCATGCAGCTCAAGGGCAAGGAGTTCGCCAACGAGTTCTTTGCCGAGGAAAACCAGGTCGTCCACGAAAGCAATACCGTAGTTCTGGTTCTCAAGAAATCCGACGAAGTCAACATGATCGTCGACGAACTCTTGCTGACCGAGTTCAAGAAGGCCAATCCCACCCTGGTGGTGGAAGACCGCGCCGGTTACTGGTGGCTGAAGGCGGACGGCAAGATCGAGGTTGATTGCGACGAAGTCACCGAACTGCTCGGCCGGGACTACAGCGTTTACGACTTCCTGGTGGACGTGTCGTCAACCATCGGGCGTGCTTACACCCTGGGCAACAAGTTCACCATCACCAGCGAGTTGATGGGGCTGGATCGCAAACTCGAAGATCTGCGCACCTGAAGGAGAAGTTCATGGCCAATTACCCCGTACACGACAATCCGGTCCGCGACGCCTGGATGGACAAGATCGGCAAGCTCAACAAGCTGGATAAAGCCGTGGAATTCCTCAAGGATTTCCGTCTCAAGCACACCACGCCGTTACGCACGACCTACGAGCTGGAGCTGGATTATCTCTGGATAGAAAACAGGATCGAGGAAAAAGTCGCGCAACTGAAGGCCCACGCCTTCACCGACCAGCAGTTCCTCGAAGATTGCGCCACCGGCGAAAGCGCCAGGGCGGTCGCGGAGTCCTGGCTGGCGAAGATAAACGCCTGCACCGACAAATGGGCGGCCGAAAAGGTCCACATCCAGTTCCGCCAGCTCTACAAGCCCCCCGTCATGCCGGTGAATTATTTTATGGATGCCGACCGGCAACTGGGATCCAGGCTGATGGAACTGCGCGATATCGATTACTACGACACGCCGCTCGAGACATTGCGCAAGCAGCGCGGCGTGAAAGTGGTGCATCTGCAGCCTGCATCGGTTCAGTGATCCCGACCAAGGGGGACGCGCCGGTTTTCGGAACGGAAACACATTCGGCCATGCGGCCCAATAAGCCGATTCCAGTGGAAGGACCCGGCATGTCTCCCCTTGCGGTCGAGCCGCAGGACGCCTATCGGCTCGCTTTCCAGGACGAACGAGGAATACGTCTAATGCTCAACGAACTCAAGAACATCAAACTCACCCTCATCGTGATGGCCGCGATATTGATCGGATCGTCGCTGGCGGTCGTGGTGACCAAGCTAGTCTGACCGCCCCGGCTGGCGTCGGCTCGCCAGCCGCTATCCGGATCGCTTCGCCCCCTGGATAACCCTATACGGAGAGTGAATGCCATACCATGAATATCAACGACTTACTGATAGAAGAATTGCGAAGGCTGGAAGACAATCGAGGAGAAACGCCGTTCGTACCCGTCCATCACTGGCAACTCATCGCGCACGAGCGCGGCTACGAAGCCTACGCGAAAGATATGGACTGTGTCTGGCGCTGGGTCATCGTCCGCGACGGGCAGGTCATGCAGGAAGGCTGTTCAATCAGCCTGAGCTCGTCGATCCGCTCGGTCCAGCATGTCCTCGCGTTTTACACCGCGCTCCCCCCGTCTTCCCAACCGGCCTCTTAACGGAGCATTGAATGTCCAAGGTCCATCGAATACGCGCCGTCACCGAAGACGGGCACGAGATCGCTTTTGAATGCCGCAGCGACGAGAATGTCATTTCGGCAGGGTTGAGACAGGACGTCATCCTCATGGCATCCTGCCGCGAGGGCGGTTGTGCCACCTGCAAGGCTTATTGCGCGGAGGGCGATTATCAGCTGGTGGGAACCAGCGTCCAGGCCTTGCCGCCCGACGAGGAAGAAGAAGGCCTGGTACTGTTGTGCCGCTGTTTTCCGGAGAGCGATCTCGAGCTCGAACTTCCCTATACCTACGACCGTATCTCGTTCGCGGCGGAAAATCCCGAGTTTCAAGCCGAAGTAGTCGATTTCGGGCTGATTTCCTGCAACGTCATGTGTCTGAACTTGCGCCGCATCGGTCAAAACTCCGACCGCAAGGTACGATTCAGCCCCGGGCAGTTCTTCGATATCCGAATCCCCGGCGCCGAGACCAACCCCACCCGGTCCTACTCGCCCGCGAACATCGCCAACGATGAGGGGGAATTGGAGCTGCTCATCCGCTTGTTACCCGACGGCCGGTTTTCCGAGTACCTGAGAAACCATATAACCAAAGGTGAACGGCTCACCTTGCGGGGTCCCGGCGGTATTTTCGGGCTCAAGGAAAACGGCTTCAGGCCGCGCTATTTCGTCGCCGGCGGTACCGGTCTGGCCCCCGTCCTGTCCATGGTGCGGCACATGCACGCCTACGGCGAGCCACAGGAAAGCCATATCTATTTCGGCGTCAACACCGCCGCCGAAGTCTTCTGTATCGATACATTGAAGGCGCTCGAATCCGCCATGAATAACCTCACGGTGCACATCTGCGTGTGGCAGCCGGACCATGCCTGGGACGGCGAGCGCGGGAGCGTCATCGATATCGTCCGGCGCGATCTGCGCGAGCTACGTGCCAAGCCGGACATCTATCTGTGCGGTCCGCCCGGCATGGTGGACGCGGCGCACGCCGCATGCGACGAATTCGGCATTCCCAAAAATCAGATCTATATGGAGAAATTTCTGCCTTCCGGACCTTGCGGCGAAGCGTGTGACCCGACCGTGGTGCACGTTCATCATTCAGCCGGGTGAGTTTCATCCCGATTCGCACGAGGCAACAGCATGCCGATTGATCCGGAAGACATCCGTTTTATCGAAGAAATGGTGAAACAGCTGGACGCCACCATCGGTGAATTGGCGGAACGCGAAAGCGCCCTCAGGAACACCATTGGTTCCGCGCGCGTGGAGGAAGTCCGCGCATTATGGAATCAAACCCTGGACCGCCAGGAGGAACTCGAACTGCGCCGCAGCCTGGACTGGCGCGAGCGCGAGTTGCTCTGGCTATGGACGCGGCAACGTCGAATCCACGCGACGAGAGCTCTGGCCGGACAGGCTGTGATGCGTTCACCGCCGAAAGTTTAGGGAAGCTGTCGGGAACGGATTCCCGACCGGAGGACCGGAGATAACAACGGTTCGAGGCATGGACCGCCCCCTGCCGACGACGGTTGCGCCGCAGCTTCCCGCGCATCCCATCGGCCCTCTCCCCTGCTCGAGGGATTACGGCGCTCGGAAGCCTCGCTGGAAACTCGCGGGCTCGGTGCGGTGCGCGCCTCACCCGCCCTGTGGGGAAAACGCTGCTTGCCTTGAACGAAACGTGATTAACCGCCGAACACCGGCCGTTCCGAAATTTTGACTCAGCTTGAACCGACCCATGGCAAAACAAATCGTATTCAATAACACCGCGCGTTCGAAGATGTTGCGCGGCATCGACAAAATCGCCCGCGCGGTGGAAATCACGCTGGGCGTCTCGGGACCTGGGGCGGTTATCCAGCATCGCACCGATGGATTCCCGCCCATTTATACACGCGACGGGTTCACCGTCGCCCACGCCATCACCCTGAACGACCCAGTGGAAGACCTTGGTGCCCGCATCCTGCGCGACGTTGCCGGAGCAGTCTCGAGGCGCGCGGGCGATGGCACCACCACCTCGGTCGTACTGGCCCGCAAGATTGCCCAGGGATGCGCCAGGAGTTTGGCGGCAGGCGCGCATCCCACCGCGCTCAGGCAGGGCATCGAAACGGCGGCTGCCCATGTTTCCGCGGCTCTGCGCGAACGCGCCGTGCGCACGCTGGATCGCGACCTGTACCGAAAGGTCTGCCGTAGTGCCGGCAAGGACGATGAGGCGACCGTGGACCGCATCCTTGATGCCATGGCCGCCGTGGGCGCGCACGGTACGGTGACCATCGCTCCCGGACGGCACCTGGACGACAGCCTGAAAATAACCGAAGGCGCCCGCTGGGATCAGGGCTATTTATCGGCTTATTTCAACACCGACCGCGAGCGCAACCTGGCCGAACTGGAAAACCCCTACATCCTGCTCTACGATCGCGAAATTGCAGATTTCATGGACCTCGTGCCCCTGCTAGAAGCGGTGCCGGAGCGCTCGCGCTCGCTCCTGATCGTCGCCGAAAACATCGCCGAAAAAGCCCTCGCCCCGCTGCTGCTCAATCATGTACGAGGCAACTTCCGCGCGGTGGCCGTCAAGCCGCCGGGTTATGGCGACCGGCGGCTGGATCGGCTCGATGATCTGGCCGTACTGACCGGAGGACGGGCTTGCCTCGACATCTACGGCGCGAAATTGACGGCGATGACACCGGACGATCTCGGCCAGGCCGACCTCGCCGTCGTCGACGCGGAATCGACCACCCTGATCGGTGGACGCGGCGCTCAAAGCGCGATCGAGGCACGGATTCGCGAACTCGCAGCCGAGGCCGCCCGGATCGGCGAACTAAAACCGGGTCATGGCTCGACCACCGGGAATCGGCAGCTATGCGAGGAACTGGAGGAGCGGGCTCAGCTCTTGCGCGGCAGAATGGCGGCGTACGAAGTGGGCGGCGTGACCGATCTCGCGATCAGGGAACGCCTCGGGCGGGTGGAAAATGCCTACAAAGCCATCTGCGCAGCCCGCGAGGAAGGCGTCCTGCCGGGCGGCGGCATCGGACTGCTGGCCACGCGTTCCGTGCTCGACGAGTTGTGCTTCGACGACCCCGACAGGCAACGCGGACTGGACATCGTGCGGGCAGCGCTCGCCGAACCGCTGCGCCGTATCGCCGCCAACGCCGGCATGAACGCCGAAGCGATAGTTGCCGCGGTCCTGGCCGTCGACGACTGCGCCTACGGCTTCGATGCCGGCCGCCGCTGTTTCGGTGATCTGTGGGAACTGGGCATCGTGGACCCGGTCAAGGTCACTCGCCTGGCCTTGGAAAACGCCGCCGGCATCGCCGGCACCGTCATCGCCACGGAAGCCGTCGTCTACCGGCAACCCATGGCAGAACGCCTTCCGGACGCCGAGGCCGTCGCCGAATGGGCGGCCGCCACCCGCGAAGACCCTCGCGGCTGAACTCACGCCGCTCCTCGTTCGGCTCGGTGCGCACCCGATACGTCGGGCACCGGCCGAACGCTCCCGCGTTCCGATCTCCACCGCGCCTCGGCCCGCCGTTTCCTGACCCCGTGTGACAATCGGCCACATTGACCCCCTCTGACCTTGTTGTTATACATCGACAAATGTAACCCCCACTGCGGGATCGATGGCGATCGTGCTACAAGAGGGGATCATCCGGCGGCTGCGCGAAGCTCGTCTTCTCTTGCACCTCCGGCGCACAAGTTAGGTTATGCGGGTTCCCGGCCACTGCCGTGGTGCGGGGTGTTTCGTGCAATCACCTAATTCATTCGCCGAAGGATCCGACATGCTAAACACCGCCAACCCCGCCACCAGGCCCGAAGCGGCGCTATCGGCCCGGGCCTCGTCGATAGCCGTTCCCGGCCGTCCCAACCAGGCTTGGGAATGGATGTGCCAAAGCGGCGTCTGGCCGGAAGCACTGGATTGGGTGCGCCTGGAAGTGGCCGATGCCTGGCACCGTTGCCTGGAGCAATATCATCTTCCGCTGGGATACGACGCGGCTGAAGCCCAGCCCTGCCGCGTCCACCGCGACGACGCGGTATTCCCCGGCGCGTTGCCGCTGGTTCCGGATCTCGCCTCCGAACTTTTCGAATATCTGGCGGAAACCCAGGCAAGCCTGGTCATCGCCGACAGTAGCGGCCGCCTGGTCAACCTGCTGGACCGCGGACTGGCTCATTCCCCCCCGGGACGGCAGCTCTTGCGCCTGGGTGCGGACTGGCGCGAGGAAGTGCTCGGCAACAACGGCATAGGCAGTGCGCTGACCCTGCAGAAAGGCGTGGCATTCGACGGCCGCGAACATTTTTCCAGACGCCTGCACGGACTGGTTACCGCCGGATATCCGCTACCGAAACCGGATGGGGAAGCGCTGGTGCTCGGGGTGGTATCGGACCAGCGCGGCACCGGTGGAGCGCTATTGAGCTTCTTGCGCCTGGCAGGGCGTATCCTGTCCGAATCGTGGAAGCAACACCAGACGCTCGGTGAGCCGAAACTCGCCCGCGAGTCCTGTCCGTTATCGCTGCCGGTGTCCGGAAGCATTCCGGCGGGAGACGACGGGCTGATTTGCGACGGCGCCGTCCAGAGTCTTCTGGACAAGGCCGTCATGCTCCAGCGCCGCCGCATCCCGCTGCTCATCAGCGGCGAATCGGGGACCGGCAAGGAATATCTGGTCCGTTACGCACATCGCCTGGGTCCGCGCCGTGACCGCCCGTTGATTGCCTTGAACTGCGCCTCCATCCCCAAGGATCTGATCGAAAGCGAGCTGTTCGGCTACGAGGCCGGCAGTTTTACCGGTGCGCGTACCCGCGGCAAACCCGGCAAGTTCCGCCTGGCCGACGGCGGCATCCTGTTTCTGGACGAAATCGGCGATATGAGTTTCGATCTGCAGGCCACTCTGCTGCGCGCGCTGGAAACCGGAGAATTCGTGCCCGTGGGCGGTACCGAGCCGATCCGCGTCGACGTTCAGGTAATCGCCGCCACCAACGTCAACCTGCACGAAGCCATAGACCGAGGGACCTTCCGCCGCGATCTGTATTACCGGCTGAACGGCGCGCGCCTGCATTTGCCGCCGCTACGCGAACGTTCGGACCGGCTGGAAATCATCCAGTCCATGTTTGTGCAGGAATTGGCCGAAACCGACAGCCCGGTGCGCGGTCTCTGCGCCGACGTGCTGCGCTTGTTCGAAAGGCATCCCTGGCCCGGCAATCTGCGCCAATTGCGCAATGTACTGCGCAGCGCCTTATTCGTCGCAACGGGGCCGGCGCTTTCGCTGGCCGATCTACCCCCGGATTTTATCGAGGAAACCCATCGCAAGGAGTCTTGCATACAGAACTCAGCGCACCCCGGCAGCGAGGGAAGCTTGGCGGCACTGGAATCCCAGCGCATCAAAGACGTCTTGAGCCAGTGTCAGGGCAATATGTCGCGCGCCGCCCGCATACTCGGCATTGCCCGTTCGACGCTTTACCAGAAGATTTCCCGTTACGGCTTGGTCGGAAGTTGATTCCCTGCTGTCGACCCCAGCGCCGGAGAATCGCGCGATGACCGTAACTTTTTGGCCAACGCACGGGAAATGGACTATTTCATTTTGCCGAGAAGCAGCTCCTCGCGAGCAGGTCTCCGCGAATTGCTGAAATCCTTAACGGCAGCGGGGTTACCACGACTTTTTTTGTCCGTTCCGAGCGGGATGTCGGCCTATCCCTTCCTGGGGGGCGACTCGACATCCCTTTTTCGATGCTCGAATACCGCTTCCCTACCGCCCTTTCGAGTGAACTTTATTAAAACCGCAAGCTTGAGTGAGAAAAAATACGTGCGAACTCGTATATGTCATCTTCAGGAGCGATGATCTGAGCAGCTGCGTGAACGGGGATTCGTGACTGGGTTCAAGTACGCTGGAATGCCGAAATGCTATCTTTAAATCGGAGCCCGGATCGACGGTGTCGGTTGACGATTCGGTACAGCCTACTCGGCTCGGTCGATATCCCGAAAAACTCGGCGTCGAAACTTTACCCGCAGGGGCGTGCAGGTACGGAAAGTCGGCATAGCGCTGAGATTGTCTTCTCCTCGCCCTGCAGACGTATCGGATCTCCTGCTGCCGAATTTCCGAACACCCACGACACCGAAAGTCTAGCGGCTTGTTGTATTTATGTTTTTAATTGCATTCTTGAAACCAGAGGGAAACAATGGCGCTCCGAAAACGTCGCCTGTGCCACCATCCAGAATTGATTCAACGCTTATTGGACGCGGCCGACGTGATCTATCTCGACCCACACGCGGATCGTGCCAAGCTGAACCGCGTCCTGGATCTCGTCGAACGATTGCAGCGAAGAAATCCGCTGACCGCGCCACCTCGTCATTTTCACCATGGCGTCGCTCGCCCGCGCGGGCCGTCCATGGCCGCAAAAGACGGGAATTGCTCGGAAACGGTGCTGTCCGGGCAGCCGGCCGAACCCGTCGCAAGGAGGAAACGCGCCTTATGATCATCCGCAAGTAAAACGGAGGGCCACGGCTACACGGCAGCGCGCCGAACCTTCTTCAGCACCGCCTGTCCGATTGTTAACGGACCGCACGTGTGCGGTTTTGATCGGCAGTAAAATGAAAACTCGAAGACGGAGGGAAACCCCATGGAAGTTAAAGAAATCATGACCCCCAACCCGGTCTGCTGTACCCCGGACACCGGTTTGGAAGGCGTTGCGCGAATGATGGTTCAGCATGACTGCGGCGAGATTCCGGTGGTTGAAAACGAGGAATCGATGCGGCTGGTCGGTGTGGTCACCGACCGTGACATCGTCTGCCGGAGCCTGGCCCAGGGCAAGGACCCTATGAGCATGAGAACCCGGGAATGCATGTCGAGCCCCTGCGTGACGGTAACGCCCGAAACCTCGCTGGAAGAGTGCTGCAAGATCATGGAGGAGCACCGAATCCGGCGCGTACCCGTGGCTGATCAAGGCGGCCGATGTTGTGGAATGGTCTCGCAGGCGGATATCGCCCGGCGTGCCCCGACCCAGCAAACCGCGGAAGTCGTCAAGGAAGTCTCTCAGCCTAAGGCCACCGCGGAACCCGTCATAGCCTAGGCGCAAGCGGCCAGGACGGAACGCTTTCGCGCCGACGACCGGGACGAGCCATGGACGGCTCCGCCCGGTTCACCTAAGGAACCTGTTGCCAGGGCCGCCGTCACGTCAGAATTCGTAGCTGAAACAATCGCTCCTCGAACGATGCGGTTCGTCCCTCACCGCATCCTACAACATGCTTGTTCGTAAGCGTGGCTCGATCCATGTGCTGCCGCCAGGCGGTCAAGGAATCCCCCCATCTCTTTCCATGTTCGCCTTCAACAAAAATAACTTGCCCTTTTTAGTGCCGGCGACCATATTGGATGTCCTGGGATCTATGGCTAAAGCAAGAATGGGGTCATTTTCAACGCCATGGGTTCCAACAAGTTCTTTCTTATTAATATCCCATATCTGAATGGTTCCGTTATATTCGCCAATAGCAATTAGGCCATTAGACATTATCGGAAACTAGCATGGCAGTCTGTCATTGAATAACGAAGAGAACTAAGGGCAAGAGTATAGTATGGTTTCCTACGAAGACGTGAAGCAAAAGCCGAGGACATTGATGGCCATGACCAGTCTGAAGGCCTCCGAGTTTGAGGAACTCTTGGTTTCTTTTGCGGCGACAGGGGACGAAGAAACCGGCAGGAACCTGACTAAAGGAGGGCGTCCGCCGATTATCGCGAGCATGGCCGACCGGCTGCTGTTCATCCTGTTCTATCTGAAGACCTACCCTCTGCAAGAGGTCATCGCGCATCTGTTCGGCATGAGCCAACCCCGGGCCAACTTCACGATCCACCTGTTGAGCAGGGTGCTCAACAAGACACTTGACGCCCGCGGGCACAAGCCCGCCCGGCTCACCGAGGAGATGCTGTCCAGGCTGGAGCAGGAGACGCGGCAGGACTTGGGCATAGACGGGACGGAAAGGCGCATCAACCGCCCCGTCAACGACCTGGGGCAACGCATCCACTACAGCGGTAAAAAAAATGCCACACCGTGAAGAACAACCTTGTCGGCGGCCTGGAGGACAGGCAGGTCAAGTACTTGGGCTCGACCCATGAGGGCAAGAAGCACGACAAGAAGATCTGCGACGAAGAAGGGCCCCGGTTCCCCGACGGCGTCGAGCTGTATCGCGACAGCGGCTTCCAGGGACACGAACTGGCGAATGTCACAGTCCACCAGCCGAAGAAGAGGCCGCGCAACGGCCGGCTTTCGGCCGACGACCAGGAGGCTAACCGGCTCCACTCAAGCATCCGCGTGATCATCGAACACATCATCTCGGGAATCAAGCGGTGCCGCGTCGTCAAAGACGTGTTCAGGAACACCAAGGAAGGCTACGACGATGTCGTCATTGAATTGGCCTGCGGCCTGCACAATTACAGGAGCTACTGCCGAAACCAGAGTTATTGATAGCCGGCCTTTTCCTCTGTTCCGGTTATGAAAGGTGGTTTCCGATAATGTCTATTATCCGAGATCGTGATGGCCCCTATTAAGCCGCTTGATTTTATGTCAAACAATTTCTTGAATGGTCTGAGCGAGTAAACGCTCGCGACCTTTTCCCGGCCAACCGCAAACAAGGGTTCACGAGGATGTGTCGCCAATAAGTCAACACTTCCCCAGCCCGTTATTGCGTGCCTCGGTTTATCTTCCGCAATAGACCAAACGTAACAGTCGCCATCCACAGTGCCTATCAATATAAAATCATCAATGGCAGCCGCGCTGGTTATCCGGCCCTTGGTTCTCCACCTCGTGCGGTTCTCGTTCGTCACATTTCTGATGATAACGGATCGATCCCAATACCCTGCGGATAAGACATGGTCGTTACCGATAAATTGTAGTGCACTCTGAACAGCATGGTTAGCGGGTTCCGCCAAAAGCTTATTAGCCGAGGTATCGTATACCTCGCCACCATATGCTATGTATTTCGAATCCTCGCTGACACCGGTCTGATACCCAGTAGAGTTGTACCTGATGCTAATGCATGGTATTGATAGCCCACTTGTTTCTCAAACAAATCCGAATATAAAAACCTTCCATGATCTACGACAAATTTAGCCAAATAACCGATGACCGCATCGTGGCATCGTTGATTGGAATGCCCAAGGCGAAGTTCACAGCCCTCGTCAAAGTATTCGAGTCGGCCGCTCTCGCCATCGATCGAGAGCGTGTCGAAAAGGGCGAGATAAAACACGTCAAACAGGGCGGCCCTAAAGGTTATCTTGATTCTTACGAGAAAAAGCTGTTTTTCGCTTTGTACTATCTGAAAACCTATCCCACTTTTGACGTTCTGGGCTTTCATTTCGGTTTTAGTGGCGGACATGCCCATGCCCACATCGACCGGTTGCTGCCGGTTTTAGTGCGAGCGTTGACAAACCTCAACGTCATGCCGGAGCGCACGCTAACAACCCCAGAAGAATTCTCTCAACTCATTGATCAATATAAGAACATAGCGATCGATGGCGTGGAGGTCGCTTGCGTTCGACCCCAAGATGAAACTGAACAGGAAAAGCATTACAGCGGAAAAAAAAAAGACATACGCTCAAATCCCTCGTAATCTCCGACTTTAATCGAAGGATATTGTTTTTGTGTTGCATTGTGGCAGGCAGCGTACATGACTACACACTCATGAAAGACGTCTTCACGCCGGGTTCAGCGTGGTTCGAGAAGGTCAATTTATGGCTTGACTTAGGATTTCTGGGCGCGGACAAAGATTATCAAAGTACCCAAATATATCTACCCCACAAGAAACCTAGAAAATCCAAGAAAAACCCTAATCCGACATTGACGCCTGAGCAGAAGAAACAGAACAGAAAACAAGCCGCCACGCGGGTCATCGTTGAGCATGCCATCGGTGGCATGAAGTTCCTCCACTGCATGATGCATCGGATTAGAAATCATCTGGGTCACTTCGTGGATTATTTTTTCTCACTTTCCGCCGGGCTTTGGAACTACAGAATCTGTTGATTTACAATTGTTTAGCATCTAAAACAACTCTATTGGTCATAGAAGTCCTTATTGGATTGGCATTGTTTTTAGGGGCACCTCGAAAAACCTCCTTGGTCTGCGCGCGCCCGGTAAAATAGGACCTGTAGCCAATCAGTGTGTTGAGTCCCAGACATGACCAAACCGAAGATGCCAAAGTCTCCGAAGAGCGCGATCAAACCCGATCTGTTTGCGGCCGATTTGCGCAAGCAGAAGATCGACCGGATGGGCGATCCGCTGGTGGCCTTCGAGACCCACATCGACTTTGCGGCGCTTGCCGCGGACGTGGATCAGGCGGCGCCCCGACCGGTCAGCCCGCAAGGCGGTCGTCCGCCGTTTCCCACCGAAACGATGGTGCGCATCCTGTTTCTCAAGCGGGTCAACAATCTCTCGGACGAGCAGATGGAATACCAGTTGCTTGATCGGATGAGTTACCAGCGCTTCTGCGGGCTGATGGACTCGGCCAGCATCCCGGACCGCACCACGATGTGGACCTTCGAGAACCGCATCGGCGAGGTCGGCGCCCAGGCGCTGTTCGACGGCATCGAGCGGCAGTTGCTCAAGCATGGCTACATCGCCCGCGGGGGGCATATCATCGACGCCACCCTGGTGCCTGCGCCAAAGCAGCACTTCAGCAAGGACGATAAGGAGATGCTGAAGGAAGGCGCGATGCCGGCGGACTGGAGCCCGGCCAAGCGGCGGCAAAAAGACCTGGACGCCACCTGGACCAAGAAGCACGGCAAGAGCCACCACGGCTACAAGCTCTCCATCAACGTGGACAAGCGCTACAAGGTTATCCGCAAGATCGAGACCGGCACCGCCGCTACTCATGACAGCCAGCACTTTGAGGCGGTGTTGAACACTAGCAACACCAGCCGGGACGTCTATGCCGACAAGGGCTATCCGAGTGCGGAACGGGAAGCCCAGCTCCAGGAAGCGGGTTATCGCAACCACATCCAGCGCAAGGGCCAGCGCAACCATCCGCTGTCCGAACGGCAGAAACAACGTAATCAACGCATCGCCCGGGTCCGAGCACGGGTCGAGCATCCCTTCGCCGCCATCGCACAAATGGGCGGCAAGTTTATTCGCACCATCGGCCAGGCGAGGGCGAACTTTGCCATGACGATGATGGCGGCCAGCTATAACCTGAAGCGGCTGGTTTACCTGAAACAGGCGGGTGTCGTGGCCTTTTGAGGCCCACCCTCGCCCGAAAGGCCCCCAACGCGGGCGATTCGGGGAAAATGAAAAGTGAAATGGCGACAAGAGCGTGAGGGAGTCGGCTCGTGTGCCCGCCCGGTCAAAAAATTAGAGCCGGGTTTTCATCAAAATTCAGGGTTTTTCGAGGTGCCCTTAGGTAGGTGTAATCCGATCGGGCCTATAGCTTATATTTCCGAACAACGGCGTTCTTATTTCCGCGCAAGGAGATGCCTCAACTGGATTTGAAGCGTGTCGTCGACCGGCCCCGCTTGAACCGACGGACTCTAAACCCATGTATCTTCTGGCATACGCGCGAAAAAAGCTTGTAGTCCGGAGACGATTTTTCTGTAAGCTAGAGCTGACAGGATGGACCGGGCGAGGAGCGTCCCCGAAACAGGCCGAAGGGGTGATGCATGCATTCGAATGGGCTCGGTTTTCGCCGTTCAGCGCATGGTCGCCTCGAAAAACCGTGGTTCTTCCAATGTGTGACTTTATGCGGAAGTATTCGTAGCCGCCGTCGGACCAATGGTTCGTCGGCAAAGGATGGCCGACCTAAGAAGGCTTGCGTCGATCTGCCCTGACCGAAGGCGCCAAGGACTTCCGCCAAGCCTGTCATGCCGTTTGAGTGAGATGAAAACGCTTCAGGTTTGTCTCATTCGAGCGGATACCCCGCCGCTTTCCATGCGAGCATGCTGCCCAGATAGATTTCGACATCCCGGCGCGGGTCGATGACGGCGCAAACCCCGGCGCTTTCATCGCCCAAGAGATAGGATAAATGCGAAAGCCCTCCCGATTTGACGGACTCCAAAAACAGGATTGCCTCCCGATCGGAAACCCGATCATGCGCGCTACTCCGCGTCCAAATAGGTATCCCTTACGGTGCCGAGCCGGGTATTCCCGTGTACCGCAGCACCGTCCGAGTCGATGACCTCCACCTGAAAGCCCGGATAAGTCTGGCGAAAACGCGTCGTCTTCCACTTTTCCACGCTCAAGTCGTTCTTCGAAGGCGATCCGAAGGGATACGGCGGCAAGCCCATGCGGTCGCCGCGCACGTCCCGGCCGTCGAGGTGGAGAATGCGCACCGCGAACCCCTCGACATCCCAGATCTGTTTCTCCACGTTCATGACCTTGGCCATGCGCCCGCTGCCTTTCCCGGCTCAAATGGCACGTGCTCGCGAACCCAGGCGGGCGACGCGGTCACGCAGTGCCGCGGCAATGCGCTGGTCCGGATGCTCGCCCTGCCCTTCCTGCTCCAGTTCTTCCGCCGTCGCCGGCGATCCGAAGCGGAGTTCGATCGGCCTGAAGCGGGGTACCCAGCTCCCCACCGGCAGCGCCGTGTAGCTACCGCCGATCCAGAGCGGTAC
The DNA here is from genome assembly GCF_003584645.1 of Methylocaldum marinum. Taxonomy (GTDB): domain Bacteria; phylum Pseudomonadota; class Gammaproteobacteria; order Methylococcales; family Methylococcaceae; genus Methylocaldum; species Methylocaldum marinum. Next base: position 823,373 of record NZ_AP017928.1, on the reverse strand, counting down.
TGCCGGCACGCTCACCGCCCGCAGCAGCAGCCCGATTCCGGACTCGAAAGGCTGTAGCTCGCCGCTCGCGGAACGGCTGCTTTCCGCGAACCACACCAGATTATTGCCGCGCCTGAGCGCCAGCACGCCCAGGGCAAGACTGGCCAGGGCGCCGCGGCGTGGATCCACCGGGAAAGTGCCGGTCGAACGGCTGACCTGGCGCATCAGGGCGTTCTTGAACATGACTCCGGTAAAACCGGCCCAGCACGTTCTGAGCAGTTGCTCCCGCGGCAGAACCGCGGCGATCGCCATGGGGTCGAGATAGCTGACATGGTTCGGAACCAGGATGAACGGCTGGTTCACCGGCAGCTCGTCCAGGCCTTCCGCGTTCACGCCGAACGCACGTTCCATCAGCCATCGGTCGAAACCGAACAAAAGAATGCCCAACGCGCTGGACCAGGTGCCCGGAGGCTCGATCCAGCGACGCTGATCCGGGTCGAGCAATGCATCGGGCCGAGATAATCGAACCAAGGGATCTTTGGGTACGCCCTCCGCTCCGCCGCTGGTCTCGGCACCTTCTCGCACCAGGTCACGAACGGTCTGCACGCGGCCCATGGCCTCCTCGTCAAGTTCCACCCCGGTGTCGGCGCCCATCTCCAGGCCCAAGCTCAACCATTCGAGCGAATCCACGCCCAGGTCGATTTGGAGGTTTGTATCCGGCATCAGGCGCACATCGGGAAAACGTTCGGCCAGCCAGTTCCAGATCCGGAGGGCATTCGGTTCCTCCAGCAATTGCCGGTCTTCCGGCGCCATCCGCTCGAACGGCAGCGGACCGGTCTCCCCGGCGGCGGCTTCTCCCTTCCGTTTGGCGGTCCGGAAAATCTCGTCCAGCTCGAACCGGCGCAGCTTGCCGAGGTGGGTTCGTGGCAACGGGTCCGGCGTGATGGCGAAATCGCCGATTCGATGGTGTGAAGGCAAGCGCCGGGATTGCGACTCGATGTCCTTCCTGATCAGCGCCTCGACATCCCCGCCCTCTCGGGTCGCCGCCGGCGCCGGTACGATCAGTACCGCCAGCCGGCCCTTTTGTTCCAGAACGGCGGCCTCCTTGATATACGAACCCCGGCTCAAAGCCTCCTCGACGTACTCGGGTCGAATATTTTCCCCGCCGGGCAGCACGATCATTTCGGAGGAGCGTCCGACCAAATGCAGGTAGCCGTCCTCGAGATAGCCGAGATCGCCGGTGCGGAAGAACCCGTTCGCGGTAAACGCCTCGCGGGTCTTGTCCGGCAGGTTGCGATATCCGGCGAATACGTTGGGCCCCTTGGCCAGTACCTCGCCATATTCGGCCGGCGGCTCGGGCTCCGCGATGCGGATCTCGACACCGGGCAGCGGCGCTCCGGCCGTATCGAAGCGGGCTCGGCCGGGCACATTGAAAGTCAGCACCGGCGAGGTCTCGGTCAGGCCGTAACCGGTCGCCAGGTCGAATCCCAGGCCAGTCAGCCTGAAAGCCAGATCGGGCGCGAGCATCGCGCCGCCGCACAGCAACATTCGAAGATCCGGAGCGAACTCGCGATGCAGGGGCGCGAACACGCTGCGGCCGATGGCGATTTCGGAATGCCTGCGCAAGGCGACCGCGAGATTCAGGCCATGATGAAACAAGCATTCCGCCAGGCGCCCGCGCTGCCGCACCCGGGTCTCGATCCCCTCGAACAAGGACTCGTACATGCGGGGAACGCCCGCCAGGAAGGTGGCCTTGCCTTCCTTCAGCGCACGCAACAGCTCGGGACCGGTGAGCGACTGGGGAAAAATGACGGGAACGCCCGCGGCCAAAGGCGTGAGCAAGCCTATGGTGAAGGCGTAGACATGGTGCAGCGGCAGCGGCAACAGAAAGCGTTCCCGCGCTCGGACGACCTCGAGATCGAGTATGGCTTGGAGATTGGCTACGAGATTTCGGTGGCTCAGCGGCACCCCTTTGGGAGCGCCGGTCGTGCCGGAGGTGTAGAACAGAACGGCGATATCATCCGCTACCGCCCGAGCGGCCGTACTTTCCGCAGCAGAGCAGTAACGCCGCCAATCCCGGGCGTCATCCGGGTCCGCATCCAGCAGAATCGGCCGGAGATTGTGCTCCGGATTCAAACGCTCCAAACGCTGAAGCCCGCGCCGCGTCGTAAACACCCAACGCATTCCGCTATCCGCCACCACGTGCCGGAGATCCTCGTCGCCCATCTGAGCATCGATCAGGACGGGAACCATGCCTGCCTCGATCGAGCCGAGACAAGCGGCCACCCATTCCGGGCTATTGGGCGCGAAGAGCCCCACGGTATCTCCCGGACGCAGATCCTGTGCGCCGAGTCCCGGCGCCAGGCGGTGCGCGTAGCCGGCAAGCCTCCCGAAGCTCCAGGTTTCGACGCGTTTTTTGAAAAATGCCGTGAGCGCGGGCTTCCCGCCATGTCCGCCGAGCTGTCGAATCAGGTCCTGTAGAGTTTCCATCGCCCCGGTTCGGTCCTGGATCGGGTGTATTACCCGCTAGTTGTTAGAAAACCCGGGCCGCCGCTGCGTTCCCCGTAGCGATGACGTTCGGACCCATTGACGCATGCGCTTTAGCCCGGAAACGCCGTGGGTGTTCGCCGTCGAACAGCCGGATTCCCGAACCAGCCGCCATCCGGATAGTCTTAGAATTGTCCCTTTCGAAGAGCCTGAGATGCTCCGCGTCATGCGCGCGTATTTGTTCGGATAAGACATCAGGTGGACGATGAACCAGCCAGGAAAGCCCGGAACCGCAGCGGATTTACGCAAGGTACGAATCAATCCCGATTTCTGGTACCCGCTCGCCCGATCGCACCAGCTCGGAAAAGGCAAGGTACTGGCGGGCACATTTGCCGGCCAGCCTATAGCCATTGCCCGCGCCGAAACCGGAAAGGTGTTCGCGCTGGAAGACCGCTGCGCTCATCGCCAGTTTCCGTTGAGCCTGGGGACGGTCTGCGGCGAGCGTCTTCAATGCGGATACCATGCCTGGCGATATGACCGGCACGGCCGAATCGCGGCGATTCCTTACGCGGGACCGGCCACCTCGCCGCCGACCGGCGTCCGCAGCTATCCCTGCCGCGAGGCCTACGGATCGCTCTTCGTCTTTCCCGGAAACCCGGAGCGCGCTGAACGGATTCCTTTGCCGGACCTATCCCTGAGCGATTCGCCCGACTACAAGCCCATGTACTTCTCGCGCCAGGTCAACTGTCATTATTCGTTCATGCACGAGAACCTCATGGACATGAACCATCAATTCCTGCATCGCCGGCTGATGGGCAGGGTGAGACCGGAACTGCTCGGCACGGCCGAGGGAGACGGGTGGGTCGAAGCGAAATATCATTTTCATCACCTGGGCGGACGCCGGCATCTCGGTTCCGATCTTCTCTCGGCCGGAGGCAGCCGCGCTGAAAAACATTACGACGTGATGACCATCCGCACCGAGTATCCCTATCAAACGCTGACGATCTCGGGACGCGATTCGGAATTTCCGAGCGTTCGTCTATGGTGCGTTTACGTGCCGAAAGACGGGGCCGAAAAAACCAATCAGAGTTTCGGCATTTTGATGATCCGAAAGCCCCGCATTCCCGGAATGGTATACGCGCTATGGCCGCTCCTCCGGCATTTCGCGGAAGCGGTGTTCGCCGAAGACCGCATGGCGGTGGAGGCCGAACAGCGGGCTTATGATGAATGGGGCGGCGATCGGAATCAGGAAGTCTATCCCGTCACGCTCGCCGTTCGGGAATTGCTCATCGCCCAGGGCATTGCCCCGGAACCCGATACAAGCGGCTGAGCGACGGGAAGGTCGGTGACGACCGATGACGATCGGCAAGAGAAAGGGAACTGGACTCGGACTTCCTTGTCCGTTGCGGCCATCGTCCCGTGACCGCAGTAGCCTTACTTGGCGATCCAGTCATAGCCTTTTGTCCTTCGACTATTGGGATGCCCTTCCCGGCGAGTTCCATGGTCCCTTCGCAGCATCCCTCGATCCTGACCGAAACTATCCTGTTTCGGACTTCCATACACTCCGTGTGTGTGGAAGTGGGTTCCATTTAATCCGACTTCCACGCTTTCCGAAATACGCCCGACTTCGTATGTAACTGTTCGTAAAGATTTATTCCTTGCGGAAAAGGCTTGGGCGAAAATCGCGGGCGGCCCCCGCCTCTTACCGAAACAATGACTTTCGGTTCACGCCGAATCCGGCTCAATCTGCACGGGACTGTAGCCAGCGCATGATTTCCGGCCATACCGTCCGGTGGGCCTCCTGTCCGACCAGCATTCCGAGGTGCTGGAGCGAGACCCCGACATCCCCGCCGTAACGGATGAGCGTGACGTCCGTGGTTCCCACCGCCCGAAGGAACGGCAACACCGCTTCGGGAGGAACGATGCGGCACTTGGGATCCACCACGCTTACGACCGGAGCCCTCACTGATGCCGGAGCGAGCTTATGGCCTCCGATCGAGAGTTCTCCCCGCATAAACCTATCCTCGCGGTACAGCCATTCGACGATTTCCTCGAACAGACATGGCGCCATGGGCATTTCATCGCACGCCCAGCGTTCGACGGCGAGATAAGTGCGCCGAGCGCGCGGGTCACCGAGGCTTCGGATTCCGTCCCAACCGCGCCGCCAGCCGAAGCTCAGCGGATCGGCGAGGAACGACCAGCCGCTGAGCAGCGATCCGGCCACGGGAGCAAGGACCGAGGTCAGGTATCGCGCAGCCGGAGCCGTGGCGATCCAGCGGTCGATCACCCCGACTTCCGGTCCGAAATGCAAGGGTGAGCCCACAAGAATCAAACCCTTGACAAAATCCGGATGGAGGGCGGCAAAAAAGGTGGCCAAGGTGCCGCCCAGCGAGTGTCCCGCCAGGAAAACCGGTCCGCTTCCCCTATCCTTTTCGATGGCCGCGACACAATCGAGGATCAACCGGTCCGCGTACTCCCTCAAACCGAAACTTAGACCGATACCGCCGGGAGGCTCCCAGTACGCGAGATAAACCGACAACCCGTGCTCCAGTGCGCTCCGGACCACGCTGGCCCAGGGTACCAAGTCCCAGATATAAGCGCGCTTGATGGGTGCCGGGACGATCAGCAGCACCGGGCCGGCGGCCGACTCGGGGCTATAGCTTCTGAGGGTTAGGCCCGGCTCGGACATCACTATCCGAAATGGCGTCTCCTCCGGGCCTAAGCCGTTCAGATCGAACCAGATGCCGAGACCGCGGCGAAATCGATCGAACGGTTCGAAAAGCCAAGGCTCCAGATTCAGCCGCGGGTCCGGACGGCTCGGGATATCGTCGGTCGCGCCATGGTCCATGCATAAGTGCCTCAGAGTATCATTCACTCACCATATCGACCCCGACGCCTTAGGAAAACTCCCGAATCGACAGGCACTGTTTGTTCATGGCGAAGCTAAGTAAATTCACGGAGAATGCCGCCAAAGGGAATGGATGCGGGCGGGTTCGGTCTAAATTTGGATAACCCAAGCGTTGCCGAGGATGGCTACAATGCGAGTACGTCCAGGGATTTGGCTCGTTACGCTGCTTTCCGCCGTAGTGATCAGTGAGGGCTTGCTTTATTTTTTCTTTTTCGCGGACCTAGCGATTCCGGAAGCCCCCTGGATCGGCCGCACACTGACCCCGAAGACCAAAGGCACTCCGCAGGAAATCGGCGACTACGATGTGCTGGGCCGAACCGTCTCCAAAGCCGAGGCCGATGAACTGGCGCCGACCAGCGATGGAAGACGCTACCTGGCCCCGGAAAACGGCGCCGTGAAGATTACTCAAGATTTGCTGGACCTCGGGCGGCGGGCTTTTTACGAGGAGACCTACGGCAATGAAGTCTTCCTGACGGACGTCGTGGGGGTCATCGACGGACCGATCAACATATCGAAACTGACCAAGGCCGTGACGGCGCTGGGCGGAAAACCGACCACTAACCTCCAAGTTCGGCTGGATCGCGACGTCACGATCGGCGGGCGGACTTTCAGACGGGGAACATGGGTCAATACCGGCCTGGACGTCCCGCCGGGCGCACTCGTCCCGCTCGGCATGCGGGTTTTTCTGCAACAGGGAAGGCTCCGCGTCGGCATGACCTGCGCCGCGTGTCACGCCGCGGTCGATCCGGACACCGGCGCCATCATCGAAGGCGCGCCGAATGCCGATGTGAATGCAGGGCTGTTGTTGGCGTTCGCCACCAATTCCGCCGCTTTCTTCCGCCAGACCGGCATCAATCCGACTCGTTTTCCGGCCGGCGATCATATTTATCTCAAAGCCGACGGCCGGGAGGCTCGCCTGCCCGACCCGATAGCAGTCGAGGACGCCGTGGACGCCGCCCTACTGGCCTGGCCACCGGGTAATTTCGATTCCACCGGCGATCTCCAGAACAATCCGACTCAGATTCCGACGTCGTACACCTTTGGTGCCTGGCCCTACGGTTGGAGCGGTTTCGCCTCGACCGGCTGGTTCCATGGACTGACCACATTGAACGCCAATGTCCACGGCACCAACTCGGACATGACTACCGGCGCGGATTCCAGCGAGGACCTGCTGGGCATCGACAAGGAAACCTATCTGGGCATCATCCTGCAGCGCTCGGCGAACGAGGATTTCCGCCTGTCCGAAGGCGAACGGCCCTCGCTCTTTTTCAAGCGCGTAGACCCCACGCCAGGAACGCCGGGAATGAACCAGGCCGTTTCCATGCCAGGCTATCCGAAAGGCTCGATCTTCATTCTGGACGGGTTGATGCCCAACACGCCGGGCCTGCCCGTGGCGGCGCAACTCAACGGCATGTCGGCCTGGCAGAACACCTTGTCGCCTCCGCCCAGCCAGTCCGACGATTCTGTGGCGATACGCCGCGGAGCGCAGATTTTCTCGAAAGCCGGCTGCGGCAACTGCCATGCGGGTCGGTATTTCACGAGCAATCGGGTCATCGCCCAGCCGGACATCGGCACGCACCCGTCGCGCGCCAAAGCGCTGGCAGCTTTCTGGTGGACCTTCGTACCGCCCGAGACCTATCCGGCCAACGTGCCGGTACCGCTGCCGCCCGGTCCCAACGTGCTACCCGTACCGACCGACATCACGGCAGCGGAAGATCGACGACTGGCCTATGCTCGGGATAACCCCGCCGGCGGCTACAAAGTCCCCTCGCTCCTCGGCCTCCGGGTCAGCGCCCCTTACCTGCACGACGGCGGCGTGGCCGCCGGCCCCGAAGCCTTTCGCCGCGAGGGCGAACGCAGGGTCGTCGCTAAGCAGAACCAGCTCGGTACGAGCATTCTCTTTCGAGGCATGCTGCCGGACCCTGGCAACAGCCTGCGGGCGTTTCTCGACCGGGATTTGCGTGCCTCCGTCATCGCCGCCAATCGCGCCGACCCGCGCCTTCAAAAAGCCAATGTGGACGGCAGCGGCCACCACGTCTGGGTGGATCGAGCAGGCGGCTACAGCCTGCAGGACCAGGACGACCTCATCGCCTTTCTGCTCTCGCTGGACGACGAGCCGATCATAGTGCCGTGAGACGAACTTCCGTCGGCTCGCTCCGGCCCTTCCTTGCGCTGCTGTGGATCAGCGTAGAAACGTTCGGATCGCCGTGAACGCCCTCAAAAGCCAGTAGCCCGGATACAACCCAGTGAAATCCGGGGAAATCGGAGTACCGATCATCCCGGATTCCGCAAAGCTTCATCCGGGCTACGTGGGCTGGTCCGTTCTGGCACCCATGATCACTCGCCGCGGTAGCGCTCCAGGAGCTTGGCGTTGATGGCGACGATGATGGTGCTGAGGGACATGAGCGCCGCCCCCACGGCCGGCGACAGCACCCAGCCGAACGGCGCGGCGACGCCGGCCGCGAGGGGAATGGCCACGGCGTTGTAGCCGGTGGCCCATAGAAGATTCTGGACCATCTTGCCGTAAGTGGCGCGGGACAGGCCGAGCGTCGCGGCCACGTCGAGCGGGTTGCTGTGCACCAGAACGATGTCGGCGGATTCGATGGCCACGTCGGTGCCCGCGCCGATGGCGATACCGAGATCGGCCTCGACCAGGGCCGGCGCGTCGTTGACCCCGTCGCCCACCATGGCGACGGTCACGCCCTCCGACTTTACCTCGCGGATTTTCGCCGCCTTCTCGTGGGGCAGGACCTCGGCGAAGTAATCGTCGAGCCCGAGCTGTCCGGCCACGTGCGCCGCAACCGCCCGGCTGTCTCCGGTGAGCATGAGGCAGCGGATGTTCATGGCCTTGAGCCGTGCGATCGCATCGAAGGATTCCGGACGGACCACGTCGGCCAGCGCGATGGCCCCGAGAACCCGGTCGCCGTCCGTCACGTAGACCACCGTCTTGCCCTGCCCCGCCAGTTCGCTCAATCGCTCGTCGCGAACGCCGAATCCCTGCTCCTCGACAAACCCCGGACTTACGACCCTGATCAGCCGTCCTTCGATCCGGGCCTCGGCGCCGCGGCCGGTCAGGTTCCGGAATTCCTCCGCCTTGGCCAGGCGGATGCCGCGCTCCTCGGCCGCCCGGACGATGCCCAGGGCGATCGGGTGTTCCGATTGCTGCTCCAGCGAGGCAGCCAGCCGCAGCAGCTCCGCCTCGTCGATACCCGCCAGCGGCAGAACGTCGGATACTCCGAAGCGGCCTTCGGTTAGGGTGCCGGTCTTGTCGAACACGATCGCTTGCAGGTTCCGGGCGCGCTCGAAAGCGGCCCGGTTCCGGATGAGAAGACCGCTCAGGGCGGCCAGCGAGGTGCTCACCGCCACCACCAGCGGCACGGCGAGCCCCAGGGCGTGCGGACAGGTGATGACCATTACGGTCACGCTGCGCTCCAGCGCGAATGCGAAGGGTTCGCCCAACAGAAGCCAGATGATCAGGGTCAATGTTCCGACCGAGAGGGCAATATAGGTCAGCCATTGGGCGGCGCGGTTCGCCAAATCCTGCGCCCGCGAACGGGAGGCTTGCGCCTGCCGCACCATTTCGACGACCTGCGCAAGATAGGTTTCCGCGCCGGTCTTGCGGATTTCCAGCACCAGCGCGCCTTCCCCGTTGACCGCCCCGCCGATGGCCTCATCCCCTGCGCGTCTGGTCACCGGCTTCGACTCCCCGGTCAACATGGACTCGTTAAGACTTGAGCGGCCCTCGACGATGACGCCGTCGGTCGGGATTTTTTCGCCCGGCTTGACCAGCACCCGGTCGCCGGGATGCAGTTCGGTGACAGGAATCTCCTCGGCTTCGCCGTTTTCCCGCAGCCGGTGCGCTTCCGTGGGCATCAGCCGCACCAGGGCGTCCAGGGCGCCCGAGGCGCCCATGACCGATCTCATCTCGATCCAGTGGCCGAGCAGCATCACGTCGATCAGGCTCGCCAGTTCCCAGAAGAACACCTGGCCCGGAAGACCGAACACCACCGCGCTCGAATAGAAATAGGCCACGCTGATGGCCAGCGAGATCAGCGTCATCATGCCCGGCTGAAGCGGCCGGAGTTCGTCGAACAATCCGCGGATAAACGGCCAGCCGCCATAGAGATAGACGGCCGTCGACAGGCCGAAGAGAACATACGCCGATCCCGGGAAGGCCAGCCTCTCTTCGAGACCCAGCCATTCCTGGATCATGGGCGAGAGCGCCAGGATGGGGACGGTCAGAATCAGCGAAAACCAAAAGCGGCGGCGAAAGTCCGCCACCATCGCCGTGTGGTCGTGGTCTTCCGCATGATGGCCCTCGTGGCGATGGCCGGGCGCATTCCTGGCGGGAGCGGTTTGCGGCTCGGAATGGGTAAGGTGTGTCATGGCGGCGCTCCGTGGGATCGTTCCGGCCGCCAAGCGGTGGGCGGGGTTAGTCGGTCGCGGATTCCGGTTCTGGACTATGCGTGTTCATTTTTATACCGGAAGACATTGATGGAAAGTGCGCTCCGGCTTTCCGAGAGCGAAGCGCACCCCTACTCAAGTGTCTCACCAGCGGTCCGGCCTATTGCCGGCGCCGAACCGCTCGCTTCTTGACGTAACCCATGCGGGTTACATCGTGATCGCACCCGCCAGCTTGTTGCAGGCTTGCTCGCAACGGCGGCACGATTCACCGCAAATGCGGCAATGTTCATGGCGAGAGGCATGCCGCTCGCACTCTTCTGCGCATATTCCGCAGGCCGCCGCGCAGGCTTGCAACTGGCTGCGCATCATCCTCATATCCGATTCGGTCTCGCGCGAAACGAGCCGGCCCGTCGCCACGCAGATGTCCGCGCAATCCATGCACATCCGAATACATCGCTTGAGATTTTGCACCTGATCTTCTCCGACGCAGGCGTCGGCACACGCGGTACACGCTTGCGCGCAATCGAACAGTTCGCTTGCCGTTTGAGACAATAATCCCATGTCCACGCCACGTCCCATTACGGCCGGGTGCGGATGCGCTTTGAGCATTTCCTGAATCGCGTTCATGATGTGTCTCCTGTTTTCCTTGCCATGTAGATGTTGCTTACCTTCGTCTCCGCCTGTCCCTTTCGCTGGAAGGCTTCTCTCGGGTTTGAGACCGGTTCGTTATCCCGAGCGAACGGTCGTAAAACCAGTCCGTAAAGAAAATAGGACCGGGGGTAAACTGTCTCGGTTCCGGGGGATCGCCCGGGTCTCGTTCGGTGCATCCGACATAGGGCGGCCGGGCACGCATCAACGGAACCGGCAAAGTTCCTATGGTGTTTCCACGGTCGCAGCATGGTTCGTGACAGTGCGCGCCCCTAACCCACCCTACGATCGTTTTGCGATAAGACGGCATATTATCGGCGGCCGATTCGAATCGATCACTCGACAGAAGACAGTAGCGTCCATCGCCTTCGGCCAACCGATCCTGCGTTCGCGCTATAGAGGCCCGACCGTAATCGGCCTGGTACCGCCCATTCGGTCCAGTAGAGTCTTAAATGTGGTCTCCGCCGTGCGGGTATAACCGGAAACCGGTGTCGGCAATCCCACTCTTTCGATATCGACGGTGTCCCGGACGAGGCCGGTCGTATTGCGCGCCTTCAGAGTGTCGAAATAAGAGACCGCCTGGCCCTGCACATCAGCCATGATTCGATCGCGCAGCTCCCCCGGCATATCCCACAAAGCCTGTTTGAAGGGCAGCAGCGCCCGCTTGCGGGTGGCACGATAGAAGTCTTCGTCGTTCATGCCGGGCTGCCGTTGTCCCGGCCATTCGCAATCGATCCAACGGTAGACGGTGTTTTTCAACTCCGGGGCGAATGCCTCGTGATCGAAGATCAGGTCCTCGAACGGCGCCGCGAGGTGAAGCTCGCTGATGTTGTTCTCCGGAAACCGCGGGAACAGCGTTTCGGGAATCGGCATTACCCCGCTGCGCACGGCGAGACCGAGGCCATATTCCCGGCGGGCGATCTCGCCGATATCCCGAAGCAGTTCGAGATCAACGTCCGCCTCGTCCTTCGCTCCGCCCAGCAGAACGATGAGCTTGGAAAGGTCCTTCTTTCCGCCGGGAATGCTGAGCTGATCGTAAAAGCCTTCCATGAAGGCGCGAAACTCGTCCGCGGTCAGATTTCCGTCGCGCATCGCCCTGATTTCCGCGCCGATATCGACGGACAGCTCCTCAGGCTCGATCTCCCGGATGAACGCGACCAGCCCGGCGCATTCCTGGCTGCTTGGCTGCTGCTGTTCCGCGACGCTAGGGAGGGAGAAGTCCGCGAGGCTGGACGTATCGATATCGATATTGAAAATTCCGGCCGTGACGGCCTCCTCGATGCGCTCTTTCAGCCTGTCGATCTCGTCGTCCCGGCTGACCCGATAACTGGCACGACCGACCCGGATGTGGTCGCACTGGAGAAACACGGCGCGCTGATAGCCTTCCCTAAGGGCCGCCCCTAGGATACAGGTGGCATATTCGACCGGCGGCTGGTAGCCGTAACCCACGATTTCGTCGTTGTATCCGAAGCTGAAGGCGCCCGCGCCCGTGTCGCGAGCCGCGCGAAAGCAGGCCCTCGCCGCATCGTAGCTCAGCGCGTGCAGACTCAGCACCGGGATGGTGAACGCCGGAATCGCTCCTAGGACCGCCGCCTCCTGCAGCCCCTGGAACGAGGTCGGATAAATGACCTGCTTGGCGGCGGCCTCCCGAATCAGCCATTGCAGGAAATATCTGAATTCTTCGTTTTCATGGAAGACCGCGTTGTAGACCAGGCGGTCGATACACGTTTCCCGCAGCTTGCCGGCATCGACCACATCGACCTCGTTGCCCTTGATTTCGAGAACTCCCCTCAGGGCGCTCTCGATATCGACAGCCGTTCGAAACAGCATGGCTTTGCTCCTATTGGATCTGAGGGAGAAAAATCAGGCGGGAGTCCGGTCGTTCGCCTGCCGAAGGCATGACCGTTTCAACGTTGGCCAGCGAATTGGCGAAAGCCGAGGCGAATACGGAGGAGTGCTCAATATCGGCCGCACGGGTCCGGAATCCCTGAGCTTTCATCGCGGCCGGCTTCCAAGTCCGGCGAATCCGTAAGCCATACCCATCCCCAGCGCCCCGGCCAGCGCCATCCAGGCAACCGGCAGCCTTTGCCGTGATCGTTTCCAGCCGCCTCACGGCGGGCGGCCACGACCGCCGCCCCGCCCGGGCGCACGCCAGCGCCGCGGTCCGGTCGATACCGCTCGACGCGCCGGTGATTACAATGACGATGTCCTCGCACGTGCGCCGCATGGCCATTTTTTCCGCGATAGGCTTACTAGAGCAGACCCGGCGCTACCGCGTAAGTTCTCATTCGGTGGTGCGCCCACGGCATATCTCGGTTTGCCGGCAACGGGCGCAGGTTACGTCGGGAAAGGATTCCCGACCTGCCAAGCGGGGCGGGAATCCATTGCCGCCCCGGTGTGTCGGAAAGGAATTTTGGCCCTATGACCGGGGGATTATCCTACGCCGGAAGACGCTCCAACCGCTCCGTGAAGATCGGCGCGCACCCGGCACTTTTTCAACTGTCGAAGATGAGAGAAGGACCTCGAAAATGAACTGGCACAGTCAATCCATAGAGCGTATTCTTCAGAAGCTGAAGACCAAGGCGGAAGGCCTTTCCGCCGACGAGGCCCGGCGGCGCCTCGCAGAATACGGCCCCAACGAGATCCGCAAGGGACGGGAAATATCTCCGTTCAGGATCTTGCTGGCCCAGTTCAACGATTTTCTCATCTACCTTTTGTTCGCGGCGGCGATTCTCTCGGTCGGCGTGGGTTTTCTCCCCGGGTCGGAGCCGGAATATGCCGAGGCCACGCTAATTTTGGTCATCGTGCTGGCCAATGGGCTGTTCGGCTTCGTTCAGGACTATCGAGCCGAAAAAGCGATGCAATCGCTCCGGAAGCTTGCCACGCCCGAAGCGCGTGTGCTCAGAGACGGAAAAAAGGTCACGCTGCCGGCGGCCGAGCTCGTTCCGGGCGATGTGATCGTGATCGGCCAGGGAAACCGGATTCCGGCCGACGCCCGTTTGCTCGAGGCGCATAGCCTGGAAACGACCGAAGCCTCGCTGACCGGGGAAAGCGCGACGGTCCCCAAACAGGTGGCCCCGGTGGACGAAGACGCCCCTTTGGCCCAGCGCAGCAATATGCTGTTCATGAACACCGATGCGGTGAGAGGACGGGCCAAGGCGGTGGTGGTGGCCACGGGCATGGACACGGAAGTGGGCGCCATCGCCTCGGAGATCGCGAGCGCCGAGCGGCACAGAACGCCGTTCCAGGAGGAGGTCGATCGCCTGGGAAAGCAGATCGGATACGGCATTCTGGGTTTGATCGGGGTGGTGGCTGCGGTTCAGTACTCTTTCACCGAGACCGGGCTCCTCACCATCATCCTGGTGGCCGTCACCCTGGCCGTGGCCGCCGTGCCCGAGGGTTTGCCCGCCGTGGTGACTCTCGCCCTCGCCCTGGGTTCGCAAAGAATGATCAGGCAGAGCGCCCTGGTCCGGCGGCTGTCGGTCGTGGAGAGCCTGGGCTCCGTGGACGCGATCGTGACCGACAAAACGGGCACGCTCACCGAAAATCAGATGACCGTCAAGCGGCTGTATTTCTCCTGCCGGGTCTACGAGGTGACGGGAGAAGGCACTAAGCCGGAGGGCGAGTTCCGCCTGGACGGCAAACCCGTGCCCGCCGAAACGCTGGAGCCGCTCCTCGTGTGCGGGGCCATCGCCAACGATGCGGAAAAGGCGCAGGAATCCGGAAAGGCGGACTATTCCGGCGATCCCACGGAAATCGCTCTCCTGGTCGCGGCCGCCAAGGCGGGCATCGAACCCGAAGCGGAACGCCTGCGCGAAATCCCCTTTTCGTCGGATCGCAAGCGGATGACCGTGATCGCCAGGGAGAAGCCGCCGATGGCGTATATGAAGGGCGCTCCCGAGGTGGTACTGGATCGATGCAACTCGCTATGGGAGGACGGGGAGGCCAAGCCCCTGGACGAGGAATCCCGGCAAGCCATTTTGAACATGAATAAGAAGTTCGCCGACAGCGCCTTTCGCGTTTTGGCCTGCGCCCGAAAGGAAATGCCGGTTGCGGAGCGGAACGAGGACGAGATCGAGAGCGGGATGGTATTTCTGGGGCTGCAGGCCATGATCGATCCGCCCCGCGCCGAGGTGAAGGAGGCGGTCCAGGACTGCCGAAACGCGGGCATCCGGGTCATCATGGTCACCGGCGACAACCCGGCGACGGCCAAGGCCATCGGGACGCAGATCGGATTCAGTCCGGAAGGCGCCATGACCGGAACGGAACTCGAGCGCGTCTCCGAGCAGGATCTGCGAAAAATCGTGGAGAAAGCCGAAATCTTCGCCCGCGTTTCGCCCCACCACAAAGTCATGCTCTTGAAGGCGCTTCAAGAGAACGGTCGTCGGGTGGCGATGACCGGGGACGGCGTGAACGACGCCCCCGCCCTGCGCCATGCCGATGTCGGGGTCGCCATGGGCCAGCGCGGAACCGACGTGGCCAAGGAGGCTTCGGACATGGTGCTGCAGGACGACAATTTCGTGACCCTGCGCAATGCCATCGCAGAAGGCCGGGGCATCTTCGACAACATCCGCAAGTTCGTCAATTTTCTGCTGTCGGCGAATGCCGGCGAAATCCTGGTCGTCTTCTTGGCGTATTGGCGGGCACGGCGCTGTTTCCGCAGATTTTCGGGGGCCAGAGCGAGGCCTTGATTCTCACGCCGGTGATGCTGCTGTGGGTCAACCTGGTGACCGACGGGCTTCCTGCGTTGGCCTTGGGCGCCGACCCCAAGATGGGAGGCATCATGAAGCGGCCGCCGCGCGGGTCGGGCGAACCGGTGATCGATCGCCGCATCGTCGCCTCGATTCTCGGTTTCGGCCTGATCATGGCCGCGACCGGGCTGCCGCTGTTTTTCCACGGTCTGCCGAATGCGGGCGAGCTGATGCGGGCGCAGAGCCAGCTCTTCACCTTCATCGTCGTCGCCGAGATGGTCCGAATCCAGATCATTCGGACCCGCTACGAGCTGACGATGCTGTCGAATCCGTGGCTGGTCGCCGCCGTGATATCGAGCCTGGTCCTGCAGGCGATGGTCCTCTACACGCCGGCGAGCGCGCTTTTCCAGGTGACGCCTCTCGCTCCCGTAGACTGGCAGTGGATCGGCGCCGCCTTCGCGGCCTTCCTCCTGCTCGGCGCGGCGCTGGAGAAAAGTCTCGACTGGATTTACGGCAAGCGGACCGAGTGGGCGCCGAAAAAAGCGCTTCCCGCAAGGAAACGGGTCCCGGCGGAACGCGAAGAACGATTGCTAGCATTTTATCTGCTGAGCAAGACCTTGCTCGAAGCCTATACCGCCAGCTTCGGCAAAGAAGCGGAGGAGAAACCCTTGGGCGAAAATAAAACGAGCGAAAAAGTGGAGGCTTTCCGGGTATTCAGCGAAACCCTGCTGAAAGCGTACGAGAAGCTCTCCTACAACAAAGAAGAAAATGAACGACCGGTTTCTAAAACGCCGCCCCGGCCGAAATAATGACTCCGTCACCGGCCGCCAGCGTTTTTCACCGCCGCGGTTTAACGGTAAGCATCGGGAAATAGTGTAGGTCGGCAATCCGTTGCCGACACACGGGGTCGGCGAGAGGGCTTCGTCGGCAAAGGATTGCCGACCTACGGCTCTTTCGGCCTGCATTTATGCTATGTGCGGGATGGTTTCCCATGCCGCTACACCGCGGTGAAAAACGCGCCGGCATTCTTCTCCGACACTGTTCTGCCGGTCGGCAAAGAGCGTATCGCCCGGGTCAGGCCCCGAACTTGCTCAAGCGGCCGGCATGGGCCAGTGCGAGCGACATGAGGTATTTCATCGGCAACTGGCCCAACCCGCCGTGGGCGCAGGCCGTCTCGCCGAAACTCGCGACGACATCCCGACGGCAACTAGCCGCCGTGAGCACGACCGGAACCGGGTGCCAACTGTGGCCCTTGAGCTGGCTTGGGGTGCTGTGGTCGCCGGTGACCACCAGTACATCGGGCTTAAGCGCCAGGATCGGAGGCAAATGGCGGTCCAGTTCCTCTATGGCCCGTACCTTGGCGTCGAAATCTCCGTCTTCGCCCGCGCTGTCGGTCGCTTTGTAATGGACGAAGAAAAAGTCGTGCTCCTTCCACGCCGACTGCAGCGTCTCCACTTCGCTGTCGAGGTCGGGACCGCACTCCACCACCCGCATGCCGAGCAGGCGCGCAATCCCCTGGTACATGGGGTAGCCGGCCAAGGCGCAGGCATTCAAACCGTAACGCTCCCCCATGGACGGCAGTCGGGGCAAGCGGTCGAAACCGCGAAGCAGCACCATATTAGCCGGGCGCTCGTTCGCGAGCGCCTTTCGCGCGCCCTCGACGAACGCCGCGATCAGTCGGGCGGTTCGCCTCGATGATTCATCCCGCCCGCGGGGAGGCTGCGGCGGCATGCCGATCTCGTGCGGGTCGGTGTCCGATAGCGCCGGATCGAGTCCCGCGCCCCTCAATACCAGGAGAAACCGGTGTTCCTTTACCGGTTCGACGAACAGCTCGACGCCCTCGATCTCGATGTTCCGGAGCTTGCGGCTCAGCTCGGCGCCGCGTTCCGACGAAATTCTCCCGGCCCGCCGGTCGCGCACCACGCCATGCTCATCGACCGTGCAAAAATTTCCGCGTGCGGCGATATCGTCGGTTCCGAGATCGAAATTCACGCCGAGGGCCGTCAAAACCCCGCGCCCGATTCGGGTCTCCAGCGGGTCGTAGCCGAACAGGGCCAAATGCCCCGGACCGCTTCCGCAGGTGATTCCGGGGCCGACCGGCGCCAGCAGGCCGGTCACCCCGTCGCGGGCAAGCCGGTCCAGGTGCGGGGTAGCCGCCGTTTCGAGTTCGGTCCCGGTTCTGTTGCCCGGAATACCCCCGAGGCCATCGGCGATGAGAAAAACGATCTTGCTTTCGCCTTTCCGCGTCAAACGAGGAATGAGTTCGGTGGAGTCCATGTCGCTTCGTCCCTTATTAATCAGGCCCGTAAATGCCTTCCTGGTATTTCGGGCCGGCGCATCGGCGGTGCGCCCCGTCGGTCAAGCCGGATGCTGTGACATCCGCCGGTAGATCCGTTCGATATCGCCCCGGCGATAAAGCTCGGTGCCCGGCGTCAGTACGGCGGCGGCCGCCGCGGCGACGCCATAATACAGGGCTTCCTTTGGAGGACGGTCGTTGGCGAGCTTCAGCGTTAGCAGCGCCAGAAAACTGTCCCCGGCGCCGACCGGGCTCACCCCCTCAACGCGCGGCGGTCGGGCGTGGATCTGCTCGTCACGGGTCGTGAGCAGCGCACCGTCCGCGCCCAGGGTCAGGACGAGCACCTCCGCTCCGCCCTGCTCGACAAAGGTGCGCGCCATGGCGCGGCACTCGTCTTCCGTTTCGGGAGAACGGCCGGCGAGATCGGCAAATTCGCGCGCATTGGGTTTTATCAGGTAAACACCCTCGCGCAGCGCGGCCCGCAACGACGGACCGGTGGTGTCCAAAATGAGGCGGATGCCGCGTTCGCGGACGAGACGAGCGAGCCGGGCGTAGAAATCGTCGCCGGCGCCGGGCGGCAGGCTTCCGCTCGCAACCAGGTGCCGTGGCGGGGGATCGAGACTCCTGACGGCTTGCAGGCAGCGTTCCACTTCCTCCGCGCTCAGCTCGGGACCCGGCGCCACGAAGTGGTAAAGCGCGCCCGGTCGTTTGACCCGCACGGAAACGTCTTCCCGAGTCGTGTTCGCGATCGGAATCGTCCCGTATGGAACGCCTTCCTCATCGACCAGGCCGGTCAGCATCTCGCCGATCGGACCGCCGGCCGTGAACAGCGCGCGCACCGAGCCGCCGAGGATACGGATGCCCCGCGCTACGTTGATGCCGCCTCCGCCGGGTTCGTGGCGCGCGAAAGAACTGCGGAGCTTGATCCCGGACGTCAGCTCGTCCACTTCGAGCGACAGATCCACGGCCGGGTTCATGGTTAGCGTGACGATGGGTTCCATGGTTCGATCCCGCAATCAGGCGACCAGGTTGATCGGTTTCCCCTCGAGATAGGCGTCGATATTCTGCTTGGTGGTATCGAGGATCCGCTGCACCGCTTCGCGGGTGTTGAAGGCGCTGTGCGGGGTGATGACGACCTTGCGCATGCGCAGCAGCACGTGATTCGCGAGGAGCGTGTTGAGCTTGTGCTCCCGCGCGAAATACGACCGGAGCAGCTCGGCTTCCTCTCGGATCACCGGCTCCTCCGGCAGAACGTCCAGGCCCGCGGCCGCCACTTTGCCTTCGGCCAGCGCGTGGAGCAGCGCCTCGATATCGACGACGTTGCCGCGCGCCGTGTTGATCAGGATGACGCCCGGTTTCATCGCGTCGAACTGTTCGGTGGAAAGCAGATGCCGGGTGGCGGGACCGCCCGGAACGTGCAGCGTGACGACATCGGCGGCGCCGAGCAGCGCGTTCATATCGACATAGCGAAACCCGAGTTCTCTGGCCAGCGCCGGATCGGGCTTCACGTCGTAGGCAAGCACCTCCATGCCGAAACCCCGCGCGATCGTGGCCGCATGGCGACCGATATCGCCGGTGCCGATGACGCCGAGGGTCTTGCCCCGGAGATCGAATCCGCGCAGCCCCTCCTGGCTGAAGTTCCCGCGCGCCGTCCGGATCGACGCGAACTGGGGGTTGGGCGAGACCGTGGTGCAAGGCACGGTCGATCCCGATGCCTACGCGGTGTTCAAGCCGTTGCTGAAGCAGGAAGCCTATCGCCCCATCATCGACAAGACGATCGGGCGTAAAGCCGAGAAGGTCATCCACCGTGTTCTTTCCGTAGCTTGGCACGTTGGCGACCGCGACGTCGTGCTCCCGGCAGTAATCCATGGCGATGTGGTGAAACCCGGTCGAGCGCGTGGCGATCAGCTGAGAGCCTCGAGCTGTCCGAGGACCTCCCCGCCGAGATCGGAATAAATGAAGGGGGACACTATCTCCACATCCCGATGGGCCGAAATGTTGTCTTCGGTCAACGGCTCGGGGATAAAGCGCACTTCGTGGTTCCGCGACAAGGGCTCGAACGTCTCCCGTTCCCACGCCTCGATCTCGAAAAACGCGATCTTCATGGCTCCCTCCCGCTCATCGGATCAAGGCGTCCGTTCCGCCTCCCTGGCGGCGACCTGTTGCTTCACGGCAAAGAAGCTGGTGGGATCGACCGAAATCGAGTCGATCTGAGCGTCGACGAGAAACCGGGCGAACTCCGGATGATCGCTCGGGGCCTGTCCGCACAGACCGATCTTGCAGCCGTGCGCGTGGGCGGTCTCGATGACCTGCCGTATCAGGCCCTGGACCGCTTCGTCGCGTTCGTCGAAAAGGGGCGCCAGCCGGTCCGAATCGCGATCGACGCCGAGGACGAGCTGCGTGAGGTCGTTGCTGCCGATGGAAAAGCCGTCGAAGCGCTCGCAGAAGCGATGCGCCAGCACGACGTTCGACGGGATCTCGCACATGACGTAAACCTGAAAGCCGTCCTCGCCGCGCTTCAGGCCGTTGTGGGCCATGATCTCGAGCACCCGGTCGGCTTCCTCGGGCGTACGGCAGAACGGGATCATAACGATGACGTTGTTCATGCCGATTTCGCCGCGTGCCCTGCGGATCGCCCGGCACTCGAGCTCGAAGCCTTCGCGGTAGCCCTCGTCGTAGTAGCGGCTCGCCCCGCGCCAGCCGAGCATCGGGTTCTGTTCCTAGGGCTCGAACTCCCGTCCGCCGATGAGCCGCGCATATTCGTTAGTCTTGAAATCGCTGGTCCGCACGATCACGGGCTTCGGGTATTGGGAGGCGGCGACGCGGGCGATGCCTTGAGCCAAGGTGTCGACGAAGTAGTCGGGCTTGCCGGGCCAGCCGCGTGTCAGCTCTTCGATGCGGTCGCGCGCCTTCGCGTCCTCCAGTTTCGGCCAGCGCACCAAGGCCATCGGATGGATGCGAATGATATTGCCGATGATGAACTCCATGCGCGCCAGACCGACGCCATCGGCGGGCAGCCGCCACCAGCGCAACGCCGCGCCGGATTGGCCAGGTTGAACATGACCTTCGTGGCGGTCTCGGGAATTTCCTCGATCTGCACATCCTTGACGTCGTAGTCGGCGATCCCTTCGTAAACGAAGCCCGTATCGCCCTCGGCGCAGGAGACCGTCACCTCGCTCCCATCCGCGAGTACCTCGGTGGCCCGCCCCGTCCCGACCACGGCGGGCACGCCGAGCTCGCGGCTCACGATGGCGGCGTGAGAGGTGCGCCCGCCGTGATCCGTCACGATGGCGGCCGCCTTTTTCATGATGGGCACCCAGTCCGGGTCCGTCATCGGGGTCACCAGGATCCCGTCGGGCTCGAACCGGTCGATTTCGTCCGCGCTCTTGAGCTTGCAGACCTTTCCGGCGGCGATCGCATCCCCGATGCTCAGACCCTCGATCAGCCGTCGCCCCTTGCGCCGGAGCGTGTAGCTCTTGAGCGAGCCGGCCTCCTTGCGCGACTGCACGGTCTCCGGCCGGGCCTGCACGATGAACAGCTCGTTGGTGTCGCCGTCCTTGGCCCATTCCATATCCATGGGGCGGCCGTAGTGATTCTCGATCTCGGCCGCCCAGCGCGCGAGGGCGAGGATCTCGTCGTCGGCGAGGACGTAGTGCGATCGTTCCTCGGGCGCGCAATCGACCGTTCGCGTCTCGCCTGCCTCGGCGTAGATGACCTTCTCGGCTTTACGCCCGATCGTCTTGTCGATGATGGGGCGATAGGCTTCCTGCTTCAGCAACGGCTTGAACACCGCGTAGGCATCGGGATCGACCGTGCCTTGCACCACGGTCTCGCCCAACCCCCAGTTCGCGTCGATCAGGACGACATCGGGAAAGCCGGTCTCCGTGTCGATCGAGAACATGATGCCCGCGCCCGCCCGATCCGAGCGCACCATGCGCTGCACGCCGATGGAGAGCGCCACGCGCAAGTGATCGAAGCCGTGGTTTTCGCGATAGATAATGGCGCGGTCGGTGAAGAGCGAAGCGAAGCAGCGCCGGCAAGCGTCGAGCAGCGCCCGCTCGCCGCGGATATTGAGGAACGTCTCCTGCTGGCCGGCGAAGCTGGCCTCGGGGAGGTCCTCGGCCGTGGCGCTGCTGCGGACCGCGACGTCCGGATCCTTCCGTCCGGTCTGCTCGGCCAGGTCCCGGTAGGCCTGAGCGATCGTGTCGGCGATTTCGGAGGGAAACTCGGCCCGGTAAAAGGCATTTCGGATTCTTTGTCCCGCCTCGGCGAGGGAGACCCGCCCGCGTTGAAGCGCTTCGAGCGCGGCGGAGATCTGCCCGCGCAGGTCATTTGCCTGAACGAAATCCCAATAAGCCTGCGCGGTCGTGGCAAAGCCGGCGGGAACCCGGATGCCGGTCCGCTTGAGCTGCCGCAGCATTTCGCCCAGCGAGGCGTTCTTCCCGCCGACCTAGCCGACATCCCGCGATCCAAGTTCCGACAGCCATCGGACGTAAGTCGTTGTGGACATGCTCCCTACCTCAAATTTGTCGCTTCAGCGGGCGACCATCGAGAGGCCCGCGCGCACCATCTGTGCGGCATAGCCCCATTCGTTGTCGTACCAGGCCATCACCTTGACCAGGTCGCCGTCGACGACGCGCGTCATCCGGAGGTCGACGAGGGAGGCACACGGGTCCTTGATGATGTCGGAGGAGACGATCGGGTCCTCCGTGACGCGCAGGATTCCCCGGTATCGCTCGCTTCCCGCTTCCTCCCGGAAAATGCCGTTGACCTCGTCGCGACGGGTGGCCCGCGCGGTGAGAAAGGTCATGTCGGCGAGCGAGCCGACGGCCACCGGAGCGCGCACCGCGACGCCGTCGAACCGGTCCTGGTAGTCGGTGAGCACCTTGGCCGTCGACTCGGCCGCGCCGGTCGACGTGGGCACCAGGTTCGCCGCGCCAGCCCGGCCGCGCTCCTTGCGTTTGCTCGGCGCGTCCACGATCGATTGCGAGGAGGTATAGGCGTGCACGGTGGTCATGATGGCCTTGCGGACACCGATGCGCCGGCCCATGATCTCGGCCGGGGGCGCGATGCAGTTGGTCGTGCAGCTCGCGCACGAGATCATCCGCTCGTCCTCCGGGGCATTGACCCCGGGCACGACGAAGCGCATCCCGTCGGACTTGCTGGGCGCGGACAGGATGGCCTTGCGCGCACCCGCCCGCAGGTGCTTGTCGAAACCTTCACGGTCGGCAAAAACGCCCGTGCACTCGAACACGAGGTCCACGTTCATGCTTTTCCAAGGCAGCCGAGCCGGGTCCTTTTCATTGAGGACCGGATACGTGCGTCCGTCGACGACGAGGCCGTCCCCGGTCGCTTCCACGCTCCTGCCGTAGCGACCGTAGACCGAATCGTACTTCAGAAGATAGGCCAGGTCCTCGGGGGTCGCGAGGTCGTTGACCGCCACCAGATCGAGTTCCGGCGCATCGAAAACGATCTTGAGGGTGGCTCGCCCTATGCGTCCCAGTCCGTTGATGGCCACGTTCGCCATTGATTCACTCCTTAAGGTTTTTGAAACAGGATAAGGATTACTGTCCCGTCAGCGCCCCGCGACGAAGTCCCAGTTGACCAGATTCCGGCAGGCGTCCATGTATTGCACCTTGTCGTTCCGGTAAATCGATGGAGAATTCGGCTGCTGGTGCCGTCTGCCCGTCGTCTATTAGTGCGACCGTACCGTACATGCGCCGGTTCCCCCCATCGCCGCATTTCCCTAAGAGCCTACTGGGATAGGCTCTAAGTCGGAAAGCCAGCGCTGCGTGCAGGCGTCGAAACTCTTTTTATGGACATGCGGCGCGGCGGTCCTGGCCTACGTGATCGCCTGGCTGCTCCGAAGCTTCAGCGGCGGCTTTCCCGTGCCGCCCCGACAGCCCGTCAATCCTTGTGCGCCGTGATCGCCTCGAATCCCGAGACCACATCGAGCAACTCGGACGTGATCACGCTCTGGCGCTCCCGCCGGTACCGTTCCGTGACCTCCGCGAGCCACTCGTCCAGATTGCTTTCGGCGGAACGCATTGCCGAAAGCCGGCTCGCGTGTTCGCTCGCCTGGGACTCCGCGCAAGCGCGGAAGATGGAGACGAAGATGTATTGGCGAAGCAAGGCGGACAGGAGACGCCCCCGGTCCATCGAGTAGGTCGGCAGGGTGCGGCCGGGCCAGCCCTTGGCGCGTAGCGCCGCGAAGCGGCGCATGTCGATGGGCAGGAGGCGTATGGCGGTGGGTTCGTAGCTCGCCCCCGACACTTGACGGTTGAAAAATAGATGCAGCGTGCGGGCGTCCCTTTCACGTCGCCATTCATCGATCTTCAGAAGCGTTCGCTGCACCGTGCTCGCGATTCCGTCCGCCGAACTCGGAACGGCGAAAAGGTCGTGAACGGCGTAGCCCAGCGGTTCCAGACGTGCGGCCACGCGGGCCCCCACCGCAAGCAGGAAGGGAAACTCGCCGTCGGGCGGGGAGCGCAGATGCTCGGCCGCAAATTCGGCGATCTCCTCGTTGAAACGGCCACAGAGTCCGTGGTCGGAGCCGAACACGAGCGCGGAGACGCGTCCGTTCGGGTGGGATTCGTCCCGCATCCGCGCGAGCGGCAGATCGGTCAGCACCACGTGAAGACCGAGCTCGATCGTATGGTAGTAGCCGCGTAGAGACTCCACCGCCCGCTCGTATTGCCGGATACTCACGGCCGAGAGAGCCTTCATGGTCCGGACGATGGAGTGGAGATCCCGCAGACCGGAGATCCGACGCTGCAGATGTTCAATGGTTTCCACCGCCGGCCTCCCGATCGTCGCGTTTACCTGTCAGGGTCTCGACAGCTTCGGTCGATACTTCCACCATCAGCCGCCACGCATCGTCTTGCAACGCTTCGCCGGCATCGATGCTGTCCGCGATCCCGAGCAGCCGTTCGACGACCGCCTCCCGCACGGCGCGCTCGGCCTCGGCGATTCGATCCAGGTCGAGCCGATCGAACAGCCCTTCGTTCACGGCCTTCAACACCGCGATCTGTTCGCTGACGCGCCGCGGCTGATGCTGAGGCTGCTTCAGCACCTCGCGCACCCGCCGGCCGCGTTCGATGGTGTTTCGGGTCTCTTCGTCCAGCCGGGTCGCGAAGCGGGCGAACGTCTCGAGTTCCTCGAACTGCGTGTACGACAGACGAAGGTCCCCGGCGACCTCGCGGTACGCCGGAAACTGCGTTTTGCCGCCCACCCGCGAGACCGATTTTCCGATATCGATCGCGGGCATCAGTCCCTTGTGGAACAGAGCGGGCGAGAGATAGATCTGTCCGTCCGTGATCGAGATCAGGTTGGTCGGTATGAAAGCCGAGATATCCTGCGCTTGCGTTTCCACGATGGGCAAGGCGGTCAGCGAGCCGCCGCCGAGTTCGTCGTGCAGATGCGTCGCGCGCTCGAGCATTCGGGAATGAATATAAAATATGTCGCCCGGAAAGGCCTCGCGCCCCGGCGGCCGGCGCAACAGCAAAGAAAGCTCCCGGTAGGCGCGGGCATGGCGCGTCAGATCGTCATAGACGACGAGCGTGTCGCGCCCCTGATACGTGAAGTGCTCCGCCATGGTCGTCGCCGCGTAGGGGGTAATCCACCTAAGCCCCGGCGGATCGTCGCCGCTCGCGACCACCACGATCGAGTGCTCCATGGCGCCGTAACGGCGCAGACTGTCGATGACGCGGGCAACGGCGGTGCCGCGCTGGCCGATCGCGCAATAGATGCAGATCACGTCCTTGCCGCGCTGGTTGATGATCGCGTCCACCGCGATGGCCGTTTTTCCGGTCTGTCGGTCGCCGACGATCAGTTCCCGCTGCCCGCGGCCGACGGGAATCAGCGCGTCGACCACCTTCAGCCCGGTCTGCAGCGGCACGGCGACCGGGGCGCGATCGAGGACGCCGGGGGCGTCGCGCTCGATCGGCCGCCGCTCCGCGATGCGCAGCGGCTTGCCTTTGTCCAGCACCCGCCCCGTGGCATCGATCACCCGCCCGAGCAGCGACTCGCCGACCGGAGTATCCGTGACACGCCCGGTGCGCCTCGTCTCCGCGCCCGCGGCGAGATGTTCGCTGGGTCCGAGCAGCACGACGCCCGCATCGCCGACATCCAGATCGATGGCGATGCCGAGCAGACCTTGCGGAAACTCCACCAGCTCTTCGTAGCCGAGACCGGGGAGACCTTCGACGCGCGCGATGCCGCTGCCGACGTGGGTGACGGCGCCGACTTCGTAGGCGCGCAGCTCGGGGCGCATGCCCTGCAGCGCCCGGTCGAGCGCGAACGCCGTGTCCTCGACGACCCGCTCCAGCATATCCTTACCTCAACTCGCCGCCCGCTGTGTGGAAGCGGGCGAAAGCAGTTCCGCGAACCGCGTTTCGAGGTTCTGTAGGTATTCGGCCACCGTCCAGCCCACCTTGATACCGCCGCGTCTCAACTCGATGCCGCAAATCAAATCGGGCGAGTGTTCGAAGTGGAACTCGCTGGATTCGCCGAGCCGTTCGCGCATGGCCTCGGCCAGCGCCGAACGGCGCTCCGGGTCCAGCGTGAAAGAGGTGGTGATACGGAGAGGTCCGTTCCCGCCCGTCAGTGCATTGCGCTCGGCTTCGCCCAGTTCCTCCAACCGCCGCAGGAACACCGCGATAAGCTGCTGCTCCAGATCGCGGTCGGCGAGATCGCGCAGGGCTCGCAAGGCCACGCGCATGATACCGAGGCCCGCCTGCTTCATAAGGCCGGCGAGAAAGTCATGCTGCTCGCGTTCCAGGTCACGCTGCCATCGGTGACGCATCTGCGCGACCTGCTCGCGGGCCTCGTCGATCAGGCGCCGGCGCTCCGCGTCGGCGGTTTCGCGTGCTTGCGCCAGCAGCTCGTCGCGCTTCCGTTCGAGTTCTCTTTGCCGCCGACGGTATTCACGGGCCGCCGCATCCGCTTCCTCCTCTCGTTTGCGCGCCTCCTCCAGGCGATCGGCGATACGCTGCTCCCGACGGTCCATCGCCGCGATGAGGGGTCGATACAGGAAATGCCTGAGCAGAAAAACCAGAATAAGAAAGTTGACGATCTGAGCGCCTGTCGTAATCCAGTCGATCTGCATGGCTCATCCCCCGGTCCGGACGAAATGGTCCCAAAAAGGATTGGCAAAGATGAGGATCATGGCGACGACGAGAGCGTAAATCGCCGTCGATTCGATCATCGCCAGACCGACGAAAAGAGTTCGGGTAATGGTACCCGATTCGTCGGGTTGTTGCGCGATCGCCGTCATCGCCTGTGCGACCGCACGTCCTTCGCCCAGGGCCGGCCCGATGGCACCTAGGCCGATGGTCAACCCGGCCGTGATGATCGAGACCATGCCGATCAGCGTACTGCTATCCATGAGCGTTTCTCCTTTTCGATCGATGGGTTCCGGCCCGTCCGCCCGACCGACCGACCCGGCACCGGTCAGCGGCGGGCGGCTGACGCGGCTGCGATATACACCATGGCTAGGACGGCGAAAATGTACGCCTGGATCATCCCGGTCAGCAAACCCAGAAGCTGCATCAGGACGGGAAAAAAGAAAGGCGCCAGGCTCAGCAGGATGCCGACGATCAAGGTGCCGCTCATGATGTTGCCGTACAGGCGGACAGCCAGAGCGATCGTGCGCGAGATTTCGCCGATGACATTGAAGGGCAGCATGAATACCGTGGGCCTGATGTAGTGCCTGAGGTAGCGAACGAGACCTTCGTTGGCAATCCCATAAACCGGTACCGCGACAAACACGCAGATCGCGAGTGCCGTGGTGGTCGACAGCGAGGCGGTGGGCGGATGGAAGCCGGGGACAAGCTGCAGCAGATTGGACACTGCGATGTACAGGAACAGAGTGCCCACGAAGGGCAGATAGCGACCCGCTTCCTGATGGCTGGTCGCGCGGATCTGCTGCCGCATGCCGACGACCAGGACCTCGAGCAGATTCTGCCAGCGGGACATCTCGGTGCCGGTGCCGAGCCGTCGGGTGATCATCCACGAACCGACGACCAGGATCAGCATCACGCCCCAGGTGTAGACGAGCGTGGCATTGAGAGTAAAGCCGCGCCATGACCAGTACACGATGCTGTCGGGGGTTATCTCCACGAGCGCTCCCGGTCCCCGGCAAGTGTCGCCCGCCCGCGGCCGGCAGGGGGCCGCATGCGCCTGATGACGATGACCCGCGCGAGCAAGAATCCGAGCAGGGCGGCCGTCAGGCGAAGCGGATCGCCTCGGCTCAGCAAGTAGAAGCCGCAAAGCACGACCGCTAGGCGCGGTATCGAACCGGCCAGGAGCCAAAGCGCCGGGCGACGCGCGTTGTACAGGTTTCGCGTGGCGTGCCATAGCCAGAAAAAATGGAGCGCGCCCAGCAGCCCGCCGCCGAGAAACGCAAACGCCGAAAGCAGGAACGATTCCGAAATCGGTTCAGTCACGGTGCAGTTCCTTTTTCACCCAGTACCATGCGTTGATGCAGCCGAGGATCACACCCACGATGAGCAGATTGAGCGTCCAGGAAACTTTGCCCGGGAACGCGCGGTCCAGCCAGATGCCTATCGCCACCCCGATCAGAGTGGGGATGGCCACCGTCCAGCCGACGAGACCGAACATGCCGAACCAGAACCAGACCGGCCGCTCGTCTTCGCGCAGCTTGCGCATTCGGCGTGCCGCCTTGCGTTCGACCATGTCGCCGAGCGACTCCTCGTGATCACGCCTGCGGCGCCGCTCATCGTCGACCACGGGTCTCTTCCTGCAGTGCCCGGAAACTGCGCATGGCACCGGCCTCCAGCCGCGCCAGGGCAGTCCGGGCAACGCGCTGCTGTTCGTCCAGCTCGCGAAACTGCTCGTCCACCGTCCGCTTCAAATCCTCGATCGCTCCTCCGCGCACGCCGTTGAGGGTCGACACCAGCACGTCGGAGCCGCACTTGACCAGAACGCCGTGATCGATGGCGATGTAGCCCGTCACGTTCTCCGTATCGGCGAAGCGGAGAATGCCGGGGACGAGCGCGGCGACGAAGTCGATGTGTTTCGGGAGCACGCAGAACGAGCCGTTTTCCGCCTCGGCGACAACCTTTCCGACCTCTTCGTCGAACAAGATCTCGGTGGGTACGAGAACCTTCAGCCGCATGCGCTGCCCGCTCATTGTTCCACCCGGCCCTTGGCTTCCTCGATGGGGCCGATCATGTAAAGCCCTTTCTCGGGAATATCGTCGAACTCGCCCGACAATATGCGCTCGCAGCCCGAGATCGTCTGCTCGAGCTCGACCATCTTGCCCTCCTTGCCCGTGAACTGCTCGGTGGTGAAAAACGGCTGCGTCAGAAAACGCTCCAGGCGGCGCGCCTGGATGACCGTCTCGCGGTCCTTCTGCGAGAGTTCCTCCATTCCCAGCATGGAGATGATGTCCTTGAGGTCCTCGTATTCCGCGAGCCGGCTTCTCGCCCGCTGCGCCACGCGGTAGTGCCGCTCGCCGACGATGCCCGGCGTAAGCATCTTGGAGTCCGACTGGAGCGGATCGATCGCCGGATAAAGGCCCTGGCTCGCACGCTTCCGCGACAGCACGACGAACGCCGAAAGGTGCGCAAAGGTGTGGGTTGCCGAGGGGTCGGTGAGATCGTCTGCCGGAACATAAACGGCCTGCACCGAGGTGATGGATCCCCCGGCGGAGCTGCAGATGCGCTCCTCGAACTCCGACAGGTCGGTCGCCAAGGTCGGCTGATAACCCACCCGTGACGGAATGCGGCCCATGAGCGCCGAGACCTCCTGACCCGACTGGACGAAGCGGAAGATGTTGTCGATGAGCAGAAGCACGTCCTGGCGCAGCACGTCGCGAAAATACTCGGCGATCGTCAGGGCCGCATGACCTACCCGAAAGCGCGCGCCGGGCGGCTCGTTCATCTGGCCGAACATCATGACCGTGTGGTCGATCACCCCGGCCTCCCGAACCGAGCGATAAAGCTCCTCGGCTTCGCGCGTACGCTCGCCGATTCCGCAGAAGAGACTCGTCCCTTGGTACCGGCCCACCATGTTGTGAATCATCTCCATTATCAGCACGGTCTTGCCGACGCCCGCACCGCCGAACAGCCCGGCTTTCCCTCCGCGCTCCAGCGGCGCGAGCAGATCGATGGCCTTGATGCCCGTCGCGAAGATCTCGGTGCTGGTCACGCGCTCGGAAAGAGGAAGGGGGGAACGGTGGATAGGCCAGCGTTCGGCGACATCGAGCGCTGCTTTCTTGTCGATGGGGGCGCCGAACACGTTCAGCATGCGGCCGAGCAGACTCTTGCTCACGGGCACGGAAAGCATGCCGCCGGTGTCCTTCACCGGCGCGCCGCGCGCGAGCCCGCGAGTCGCCGTCAGCCCAATGCAGCGCACCGCATCGGCACCGATATGGCTCTCGACTTCGAGCACGACATTGCCCTTCTCGCCGGCGCGTAGCGCTTGGTAGCGCGGCGGCAGGGACCCCGCAAAGCGAACATCGACGACATTGCCGCGAACCGCGATTACATGGCCCTGAGCATATCGCGGTTCAACGCGATTCTGCTCTTGGCGCTGCCCAACGTTCGATGGCATGGCTCACGTCCCGCGTCCCCATCGTTTCATGACCCGCTCCTGCGGTTCCCGGTACGCCGCTGGTATTCAGGACGGCTTTCGCCCCGACTTAGCCCGTTGCGTGGCTCGGCCTGTCAAATAATCGACCCAAGGGCTTCGCCGTTTGTTCCGCGATGCTCCGGCATGGATGTCCTTTAAATGCTCAACGCGCCCAATTGTTCATTTCTGTTCGCTCTTTCGCTTGACGGCGAGTTTCCGCGAGGGCATTGTTCACACCGGAACCGGTTTGAGGTTCCGATCATCAAATGACTCGCTATGCGAGCTTTATAAGCATTTGTACAACTTGGTTCTAAGGAGAGTGCCATGTCAGACTCGACGTTCGTTCCGAACCGTCGCCAAGCTCTCAAAGCCGCGGTGCTTACGGCGATGACTGTTTCGCTCAGCGGATTCGTGAGACGGGGACAAGCGCAAGAGACATCTCCGGCGGGCGGGCAAAAGCTCTCGCCGGACGATCCCATGGCCAAATCGCTCCATTACGTGGAAGATGCATCCGAGGCCCAGCGGCCAACGCGAGAGGGCGTGCCGGGCGTGGAGCAATTCTGCCACAACTGTAAATTTCTCCAGGCCGGCGAAGGCGAGTGGCGCCCTTGCAGCATCTTCGGAGGCAAGCTCGTGAACGTCAACGGCTGGTGCAGTTCCTGGCTGAAGACGGGTTAGCCTGCTTGAAGACGGGCACCGCCGGAGCAGCCTCGGCGGGCTCCGGCGGTGCCGTTTCTGAGAATGCGTCGTTTAATGCTACTCGGACGGGTAAACTTGTTCGAAGGCACCGGCCCGCACGCCGCCATTTCCGTATGGCCATGGGCACGATTCGGTGATTTCTGCTGACCAGCAGGGTAAGGAGACCCGATGAAAACCAGACCGATAGCGATTTTCATAGCATGGCTGTTCTTGGTCCTTGGAGTGAACGCTTTACCGATACCCGCGGCGGAACCGGTACGTTTCCCGTCCTTCTCCGAAATCGATAAAAACCGGGACGGGTACATTTCCATTGCCGAAGCGAAGACGGTTCACGGCTTGCAGGTCTATCTTTCCACGCTGGACCAGAACAGCGACAGCCGGCTCAGCCGCGAGGAATACGAGAGCTTGAAAGTCCTGGCACCCGACAGGGCCGAGCCGACGCCCTTCCCACCCCCGGAATCCCAGCCGTAGAAGGCAGGATCGGGACCGACGTCGGCGTCTGATTTACTGTGCGTAAAGAAGGTAAAACCCTATTCGAATCGCCCCACCTCAACCCCTCTTCAAACGCAAACGGGACACCGGGCAGCGCCCGGCGCCGCCTTCCCAAAGGCCGAGCGGCTAAACGCCCCCTCGCTTTTGGAAAGCGTTGGGTGAGGGTCTTCGAGAAGAGCTGGGGCCTACGGCGTTTCAGGCAGTTTCCAACTGCCGGTTCCAGGTTTGAGCCTATCCCGGTCGGCCGTTCACCCTGAGCCGAGAAGAAGGCTTCGATGCGTTGTTCGAAGTCTGGCGCAAAAGCGGCGAATTTCAGGTGAAAACGGTCCCCGCTCAAGAGCGAACGGACATGAAAGACCTACCCGCCGCCGGCCCCTGCGTTGTCCGACCAGGGATGAGCGGCTAAACTCACTCACGATTTCAGGGAATACGAGAGGATACTTATGTACGTACCTTTACAACCGGTCCTCGCATTGGTGACCGGAATTTTAATCCTGCTCGTGCCGAGGCTGTTGAATTACCTCGTCGCGATCTATTTGATTGTCATCGGCGTGCTGGGACTGATGCACAAGTGATCCAGATTTTTTACACGGCCTTGACCGCGCACGTTCTAAGATTCGGTATAGTGCCCGTCTCATTCCGACCATGACGAGGAACTTGCCTTGAAAAGAACTCTCCCGTTCGTCCTGCTTTTCTCCGGCATGACGCAGGCCGAGGAAGTCGATTGCGTCACTACTGCCTGGAAATTGATCGGCGCCAACCACAAGGTCTGCGTCGAAGCCTTCTCCGATCCCAAGATACCCGGAGTAACCTGCCATATCAGCCAGGCTCGGACCGGCGGCATTTCAGGCGCGGTGGGATTGGCCGAAGATCCGTCCAAATTCAGCCTGGCATGCCGCCAGACCGGACCGATAAGCTTACCGCCCGGACTCAAGAGCGGCGCCAAAGTCTTTTCCGAGGACACGTCGGTGTTTTTCAAAACGACCGATGTGATCCGCATGATCGACACCCGTCACAACACGCTGGTGTATCTCGCGATCAGCCGGAAAATCATCGAGGGAGCGGCGGCCAGCAGCTTGTCCACCGTGCCTGTGATGCCTTGGGGCGGGAAATAGGGCGGCTCATCCGCAAAATGTGCGAAGCCTTGTCTCCTGGCAACCGGAACTAAGACCTCCCGCGACTATCTAGTAATGTAGGAAAAGCCGAAGGATACCGAGGCCTTTTTCCGGGCAATTGAACTCACCAACCTCTTTTCCACGTTTCGATGACAGTGCCTAAGGAAAGAAAAACCATCTCCCGACGCACCACCGTCGAGCGGATTTATCCCCGCATGGTGGAACTGCGCCGCTTGCTGCACCGCTATCCCGAACTGGCTTTCGAGGAAGTACGGACGGCCCGCATGATCATGCAGGAGCTCGACCGGCTGGGCATTCCCTACGAATACGGCGGTGTCGGCGGCGGTATCGTGGCCCGCATCAGCGGCGAACCCGACGGGGCGACCGTGGCCTTACGGGCCGAGATGGACGGTTTGCCGGGCTTCGAGAGTACCGGCCTGCCTTTCGCATCGCTAAATCCCGGCAAAATGCATGCCTGCGGCCATGACGGACACATGGCCATGGTGCTGGGAGCAGCAGCCTTGCTCAAGGACAACCCGCCTCAGGGAAACGTCCTCCTGGTTTTCCAGCCGGCCGAAGAACGCGGCGGAGGTTCGCGGGTGATTCTTCGATCGGGCGCGCTTTCCGACGCCCGCGCGATCTTCGGCGGACATGTCACCGGACATTACCGGGTCGGGGAGATCATGG
The DNA here is from genome assembly GCF_003584645.1 of Methylocaldum marinum. Classification (GTDB taxonomy): domain Bacteria; phylum Pseudomonadota; class Gammaproteobacteria; order Methylococcales; family Methylococcaceae; genus Methylocaldum; species Methylocaldum marinum. Next base: position 790,373 of record NZ_AP017928.1, on the reverse strand, counting down.
TCGCCGCGGGTACGATTACCGCGCAGTCGGACGGTTTCCTGATACAAATCCAGGGCCGCGGCGGACACGGAGCGAGACCGCATGAAGCGGTGGATGCGGTGGTTGTCGCCGGCCTCCTGATCGTGGCGATTCAGACCCTCGTGTCCCGGGAGGTAAACCCGGTATACCCGTCGGTGATCACCATCGGCCAGGTGAGCGCAGGCAGCGCGCCCAACGTTATCGCCGAAACCGCGACCCTTCGGGGCACCATGCGGACCACCCTGCCGGCGGTGCGCGAGCATCTGTTCGAACGCATGGAAAGGATGGCCAAGGGCATCGGCGATCTCCACAACGCCCAGATCGAGGTCATCATCAACGAGGGCTATCCGCCGGTGGTGAACACCCTCCCGGAATCGGACATCGCACGCGGAGCCGCCGCGAAAATCGTCGGCCAGGAAGGCCTCGTTGCCATGGAATATCCCAGCATGGGATCCGAGGACTTTGCTTATTACTTGCGGGAAATCCCGGGTTGTTATGTGAGGATAGGTGCACGCCGGGAAGGGTGGGAACACATCCCGCTGCACAGTCCGGCCTTCGATTTCGATGAGGAAGCTTTGAAAATCGGAGCGGCATTCTTCGAGCGGGTGGCCCGCGATGCCATCGAGGCCTATGCCTGATGACGCGCTGGAATTTGCGGGTTCAAAATATCCCACCGTGGGGATCGAAATCGAATTCCAGTTGCTCGATCCGGTCAGCTTCGATCTGGTGGACGGCATACTTCCCCTGTTGCGGAACTATCCGGCGGAGCCCCGCGTCAAGCCCGAATTCACCCAGTGCACGGTGGAAATCAATTCCAGCGTATGCACCGACATCGACGAACTTCGATCGGACATTACCGGCCTGACCAAGGAGCTGAAGCGGCGCTGCGTAGGATTGGGTTTCGCGCTTTGCGGTGCCGGCACTCATCCCTTTTCGCTGCGTCCGGCAGCGATAACGCCATTGCCGCATTATGTCCAGATGGAACAGCGGATGGTTTACCTGGCCCATACGCTGAAAACCTATGCACTCCACGTCCATGTCGGTATGCCGTCGGGAGACGCTGCAATCGCCGTCATGAGCATGCTCAAGCCGTATCTTCCCATCCTCCTCGCGCTCTCGGCCAGTTCTCCGTTCTGGCAGGGCCAGGATACCGGGTTTGCCTCGTTCCGCCAGCGGGTCCTGGCCACGATGCGGGACTACGGCCTGCCCCCGAGCTTCGCCTCCTGGCGCCAATTCACCCAATGTTTCGAGAATCTTCGGGCGGCGGGCGCGGCCCACGTGGTGCGAGATATTCACTGGGACATCCGGCCGAGCCCCCATTACGGAACCCTCGAAGTGCGGGTGATGGACGTACAGCCGACCCTGGCTGACACCTTCATACTGGCCGCCCTGGTGCAAACTCTGGAGGTCTATCTGCTGCGCTGCTGGCAACAGAAAGCGCCGGTCCGTCCCGCCATGTTGCAACAATGGTGGGCTCAAAAAGAAAACTGCTTCCGCGCCTCGCAGCGCGGAACCGACGCGGAGATCATCGTCGACGAGACCGGACGCGTGCTTCCCATCAAAGCGCTTACTCGTGAGTTAATGGCAAACCTGGCGGAAACAGCCTGCGAATTGAAAACCAAGAAGTGGCTGGATCAACTCGAAGCAGGGCTCGACACCGGGCGCAGCTATTTCCGCCAGCGGGCGGTCTTTTCCGAAACGCGATCTCTGCGAAACGTGGTAGCGAGCATGGTTGACGAGCTGGAAGCCGAACTGATCGGGCGATGAACCCGGAGATTGTGTGGGAAATGACTGCACGGCTTTCGCCGGCGATGGATGGCCGGCCACCGCCTCGATACCGAGTCATTTCTATAAAAAATCCGTAATCGAGCCGTTCAAGAACTTCGGAGCTCTGAACGAGTGCGCGAGTAAAGGCTTGCATAACTGTGCTATATGCCGCATAACCCTGAGGTATTTCCCATATGTACAGCCGGGCCAAGACCTTGTCCGGCCCGTTCGAATCGCGTGTCCGGCCCTCAGGTCACCCTGGCATCGTTCATGCTCGATCCATGGATATCCAGAGGTCTTTAGGGAAACAATAATAATGAGTTTCGATACAACGTCACTCGCTCAATGGGTCGACTACGGAGTGATCGGCTTGTTGCTGCTGGCCAGTTTGTGGGCGGTCGCCATCGCCTTCGAACGCTGGCTCTTCTACCGCCGCGTCGAGCTCGACCGGTACCCCACCAGCCAAGCCCTGGAAACCGAACTGACCCGCCATCTCACGGTGATCGGCACGGTGGCGGCCAATGCCCCCTATATCGGGCTCCTGGGCACGGTCTTGGGGATCATGTTCACCTTCCACAAGATGGGCATGGACAAGAGCATGGACGTGCACACCATCATGATCGGCCTCAGCATGGCCCTGAAGGCGACCGCCATGGGGCTGGTGGTGGCGATTCCCTGCGTGGTGCTGAACAACGTGCTCAGACGCCGCATCAAGGAACTGGTCACGGACTACGAGGTGCGCCTTGGACCGTGATATCGACCAGATCAACGTGATTCCCCTGGTCGACGTGATGCTGGTGCTGCTGGTGATCATCCTGACCACGGCGACCTTCATCGTTACCGGCCAGATCCCGGTAAACCTGGCCGAGGCCAAGGAAGCAAACCAGCCGCAGCACGAAGACCCGGTCTTCATGACTCTGACCGCCGACGGGCGCCTGTTCCTGGGCGAGATGCCGGTTGCGCTGGAAACCCTGGGAGACGCCTTGAGCGCGTATCCGAAGGAGCGCCTGATCGTCTTGCGCGCCGACCGTGCCCTGGTGCTGGAGACCTTCGTCAAGGTGGTGGACGGGATCAAGAGCCACGGCTTCCCCCGGGTCAGCCTGGAAGTCGAGCGGGGCGAACCGGCCTCATGACACCACTGGCGCGCCGCCTGAATGGCTTCGGGCTGTCGCTGCTGACGCATGCTTCGCTGGCGGGCGCGGCCTTGTGGCTATGGTACCGGCAACCGCCAACCCCCGAAGCCGAGCCGATCCGCTGGGAGATCAGCCTGTACAGTCCGGCCCCGCCGGCCCCGGCCGAAGTGGCGCCGCGCCCCGAGCCCACCCCTGCCCCGAAGCCGCCGAAACCTAAGCTCCAGGCGAAACCGAAGCCCAGGCCGAAACCCAAGGCGAAGCTGATCGAACCCGCGCCACCCAAGCCGGTTACACGCTACCTGGCCGCGGAAACAGCGCCGGAAGTCCCGCCGCCAGCCCCAGCCCCGGCTCCGGCCACTCTTGCCGCCAACGGCCCGCTGGCCGGGCTGGCCAACGCCGCCCAGCCCGACCTCAAACCCGATTTCGACTGGCTGCGCCGCTATCTGGCAGACCGTATCCGGGAAAACAGGCGCTACCCGGGCGAAGCGCGGCGGCGGGGCTGGGAGGGGCAAGTCCTGATCCGGGCGGTGATCGGCGGCAAGGGCGATCTGCTCGAAGCCGAGATCGTGCGGAGCTCCGGCCATGCGGTGCTCGACGACGAAGCCCTCGCTACCCTGCGCCGGGTGATGCCGGTGCCGGTGTCGGACACCCACGGCTGGAGCCAGGTCGCGGTGACGATTCCGTTTGATTATCGGCTGAAGCGCCGAGACAGGTGAAAAGCCGGGCCGGACTCAGTCGTTTCCCGCACCGGCCGGAGGATGAACCGGCCGACTGCCTGCGAACCGCGGCCTCCGGATTGGCATTGTCCTTGCTTTATCTCATTAGCGCCGGCGGGCGTCCGGGTACGGAGCCCCCTCTTCCTCCGTGCTCACCGTCCGCCCGCGCCTGCTATTCGCCTCACTGGATTGCCGGCGCCGCTGCTCGGCGGCGCCGTCTTTTTCAAGGACGAGATGCTTGACGCATTCCGGATGGGCTCTTCGCTCCGATCGGCGGCCCTCCCGAAGTCTCGAACTCGCACGCCCCGTTTCCCGACGCACAAAAGATTTCGCCGTGCCGTTCGGTATTGCGAATGGCGCCGATCCTGCACCAAGCGCCTGGCTGCCGGGCGCGGCTGACATGAGGCGTATGTCTCGGACCCAAACTCGCACGGGCTCTCGATGCATTGCATGGCTGCGGCGTTAGCGGACAAGGGCAAGCAGAATCCGGAAATCCGAGCAGGTCAGAACCCACATCAACTGTGTGGTTTGCCACAACTCTCACCGGCGGCTCCGCTCGCTGATTCAGCGAAGTCGGCTTTCCATCAGCACATCCACAAGCTTGGCATATAGCTTGCTGTTATAACGAAAGCATCCATTCGTCATGAGTTATGAGATCGATCGATCGTTACGCCGCACCAATTCCATTAACGCCGGCAGACATCGGACGGGAAAGGTGTTTCTCGCGACTCGTCCGGTTTTCGCCGGGGTCGTGCGCACCGCCGGTTCCGCTGCCGCTCTGCGAAAACGTTCGTTCCGCGCCGCTTTAGGCGCGCGTTATTCGTCTTGTCCATGGAGGCCGTGGTTTTACGTTCGAGAGGAGGAACAGATGACACCCAGACTTAGGCGCCAGGAAGGCGATCCTGCTAAACAGACGGAGACGCCGGAATTTCCGTCAGCCCGTTATTTCCAAATTCATTTCGAACAGCTTTATCAACTGATACAGGACCTAAGAGAACGGCTCGATGCCGCGACGCTGGAACTCGCGGCTTTACGGTCGCAGACTACGGCCGGGGTCGAGCGAGCACAAGTCGCACGGGAAGAGCCCGTATCGTCCGCTCGCCGGAGCATTTCGGCACTGAACGACACACCTGCAAAAAACCAGGCGAAAGCCGAAATCGACCATTGCCCAGCCAAACGGGGTCTGACGAATCGGGGTAAGTCGGCCCTAGGCTAACCCCGGTCCATGCGTTTCGTAGGGACCGGAATCGGAGAAGACGCAGCTGGCAGTTCCTCGATCCACCGCCGGCTCACGCCCCCCGGCGAGCCGCGTTTCGAAGCTCGACGCTCACGGGGCGAGCGTTTGCAGCCGACTACAGCCGCACTGGCGAAAAAATCTGTGTGGAATGCCTTATAACTTATAAAGGCGCGCCCGCCGACAGCGACATCAGGTATGCGGCTCATCGGATCGTCGATGAGCCTGCTCCGGATCCGAAAAAATCACAGGGTACACCGACGCATCTGCTCGACCTCAGAGGGTTCGCCGACTATCGCCATGCTGTATCTCCCCGAGGTATAAGACCAATCGAGATTTCCGCGCATCCAGGAACACAAGACCGAAACAAAGCGCTGAACGTCAGAATCGATCTCGGCACCGAACGTCGGCAAGCGCTCCTGTAGGGCGATGAAATTTCGCACTTCCTTATTCGTCAGATCGGCCGCCTGGCGAATAGCCTCCTCAAGGGAGAGGTTGCGATGGTGCAGGAATGTCACTACCAGGTTATGGACGTCGTTGTGCCGGACCTCCTTCGCGAACGAGATGATGTCGTTGGACCAGCAGACCACATTGTTCGCCATTCGGATCAAACTCTGCAGGATTTCGTGTTTGCGCACGTGAAGCGGCAGGCATATGTCTTCCACGACATCGACCAACTCGATATCGGTATAAAGTCCGCCGGTATACGGACGCATCGTCATGTAGGTCGACGGATCCGGCGTAACGCCGGTTGCGCGGTTTCGAGCTTCCCAAACCGAAGATTCGAAATATTCGACGACACTGAGATTGAACCGACACATCCAATCGTCGCTCGCTATTCGCCGCAGCCGAATGCAAAGGTCATGCAATGCACGGGTTAGCGGGCGATCCGATTCGTCCGGTTCGAGCCCGGCCAGCATTTCAGTCAGCCGCTCATGGAAATGGTTGAGTTTGTCAGGACTCCGCCCGAAACCGGACTCGTCGCATTGGTCGTCGCGTATGAACAGCCAGGTGTTCCAATCCGAGACGATATTAAGTCCGTCCAGCGGCGCATCGGGATACGCACGGGCGGCCAACCAGCTGAACTTCGAAGCCTCCAGCCGCTGCCATTCATGCTCGTCCGAAATCAGATTAAAACGCCTGACCCACGCTAGAGTATGGTTGTTTGCATCCCCGGCGTGAGGATTCAGGCGTGAGGGAAACGGACAGTAGAACTCGGGGGGCGTGATCGTATTCATATGGATAAGTAGGTAAAAATGGTAGGCGAATGTCCCTTTACGATCCGATCATGGGCAGATCGATCACGGATATGTTTATGGGCTTGAGGTGCCGATCCGGACGTCCGATAAAAAATCCCTGCACCAGATCGACTCCCAAATCCTTCAGCCGAATCAACGTCTTTTCATTTTCAACTCCTTCCGCGACGATTTTTTGTCGATATCCATGAGCAAGTGTCGTCAAAGCGCTGACGAATACTTTGTCGTCGTCGTCATAGGCCAAACGGCTGATAAACGAACGGTCGATCTTCACATGCTTGATCGGCAAGTGTCGAAGGTAATGAAACGAGGCGAACCCCGCTCCGAAGTCATCCATTGCAAATCCGAAACCAATCTCGGTCAACTCGTCCATAATCCGTCTTGCTGCCTCCAAATCGGCGATCGCGGCCGTTTCCGTTATTTCAAGCAATAAACGTTCCGGAGCCAATCGACCGTCGCGAACAGCCTGTTTGAGCGGCTCGGCCCAGCCCGGATCGGTCAGCGCGGCGGCGGAAAGATTGATCGATAGCCGCGCCGACCTATATCTGCCGAGAACATCGATCGCCTCTCGCGTGACGTACGAATCGATAGCACTCATCAAATCGGAGCGCAAAACAACATCCATATACTCGCCCGGAAGTACGATCCGTCCGTCATCCAGGCTCAGTCGAAGCAGCGCCTCGTGGTAGGCGACCCGGCCGCTAGCCACGTCGACGACCGGCTGATAATGAAAAAATAGACGATTTTGATCCAAGGATTGGGCAATGACGTTGCGCCAATACGCTCGGTGAGTGATTTCGGCCCGCTCTCCCCCGGTATGTGAAAACAGATGCCATCGTCCGCGCCCGGCTTTTTTTGCCTGATACATGGCCGCATCCGCGTTGGCCATGAGTTCCTCCACGTTTCTTCCGTGCTCGGGTATCAGGGCGATACCGATGCTGGCGGAAATGCGATAGCTTCGCTCACCGAAGCGAAAGGGCTTTTCGGTTAGGCGCTGGTTGAGATCCTGAGCAAAGAACTCCGCTCCCACGCGGTCGGTTCCGGTCATCAATACGGCGAATTCGTCCCCGCCCAGGCGAGCCAGAACGTCCGACTTGCGTGCCCGCGTCTGCAGCTCATTGGCCAGCAGGCACAGCAGAGCGTCTCCGGCGGCATGCCCGCTGCTGTCGTTGACGTCCTTGAAATGATCCAGGTCGAAAAGAAGCAGCGCCGCCGGAATTCCGTTCCTTTCCGCCTCGGCAAAACTTCTCTCCAGTTCGTCCTTGAACCACAGGCGATTGTGCAGCCCGGTCAAGGAGTCATGGTTTGCCAGCCAGCGTATGCGGGATTCGGCCTCCATCCGTTCGGTGGCATCCAGTCCGATAGAGAGTACGGCGGTACCGTTCTCATGTTCCAGACCCAAGCGCGTATGCACCCAGACGATATGCCGCTTGCTGCCGTCGCTGCAGGTCAGGACCGACTCGTGCTCCAGGCGGTTCAACAAATTCGAGAACAGTTTTTCGAGATTCCGGGCGATGTCGCTGGTTTCGCTGTCGATTTCGATCAATTCGATAAATCTGGCATTTTTCAGCGTTTCCCCGGGCCGCCCCAAAATCTGGGAGGTCAGTTCGTTCACGGTACGAATCCGGCCGTCGCGCGTCTGCGTCAGGATCAATACCTGAGCATTGTCCAGAAGACCCTGGATAAAGTCTCTCTCCGCCGCCAGAGTGGTTTGATGTTCTTCGATCTGATGAGCCAAACGGATGGACGTGGCGTAGAGTATGTCGATCTCGTCCTTCCATTCGGCAAGGCGGTTGAGCGTTTTCAGCCGCTCGTTGACCTTGTCATAGTTTCCATGCGCGAGCAGCGGTAAGGTAGTGGCCAGATGCTGAATGCGCCTGAGCGGCGCGTGCAGCAATACCAGCAGTAGCACTTCGGCAATCCCGAGGGACAGGGTGACCACAACCAAGGTATCCCGATTGGCCTGGGCAAGCGCAGCGGCAGAAGCGCTCGTGTCGACGATGAAAAGGAGATAGCCCGTCTCGCCGCCCTTTAGAATCTCGTTCAGAGGCGAGGCATAAACGGCGAACTTTTTTCCTTTCCAATCCAGCCATTGATCGGTTGCGATCGCGTCAGGTCCCGGATAACGCTCGCCGAGATGCCGCAAAAATGATTCCATTTGTTGCGGATTGGATAATGCCGCAACACGCAGTCCCCAGCCTTCCAGTACCTTTTCGCCGGTTCCCGGAGAGGCCACGAGAATCGCAACCGAAGTACCGGCCCCCGCCGAGAAGTCCAGCACGAGGTCGGTAATCATCTGGGTAAGCGACAGGACACCCACATTTCGCCCCCCGGAAAGCAGCGGGATGAACGCGTGCAGACTGCACCCCGGCTGGCAGGTCAAGATCGCCAGAGGCTGCTCCGCTTCGAGAACCTGGCTTAAAACTTCGCGCAACTGATCTTCCGGAACCGGGTTCGCCATTGAAGAAGACCAGCTGAGCACCGGCTGTCCCCTGCCATCGAACAGTTCGATCCGTTCGACGTCCAGTTCGTAGCGCACGCTGGAAAAAAAACCCTGCAAGCGGACGGCGGCTTGATTCTCGTTCGGGGCCGTAATGATCCGATCCAGCCTGCCGAGTGAAGAAAACACGACGCCCAGCCGCTGCAAGCGGTCGGCCGACCGCTCTATCAGTTCCTTGAATTCAGTGCGAAGAGCGGCATTGCGCACGGCCTGCTGGGCCTTGAACTGAGTGCTTAAATTCCAGTGATTCAGCGCGCCGAATGTAATGCCTAGCGTCAGCAGGAGCAGGCTTAGCAGGACAAACCCTTTTCGGCGCAGCGTCCAAAAACGGTTTGTGTCATTCCTCATTTATCCTTGTCCAAAAACTCTCAGAAACGGAACGATACCATCAGAGAAAAAAGATCCCAGTGCGGATCGCCTCCACCCTTTAGCAAGTCGGAATTGTCATGTGGAGACAGCCACGCCGTACCGTCGACGTTATGGTATTCCGCGGCGACCATCCAGTTCGAAACGAATTCCCAGCGAAGTCCGACGGCAAGATCCCGGGCATAAAAGCGGTGGCGCGGCTGGTTATTTCGACGGGCTAGTGAACGTCCGCTACGGTCGTCGCGGTCCGCATGGAAAACGTCATAGCGAAGTACGGCCGACCAGTCTTCGCTCAATCGATACTCTCCCTGCACATAAAATCCCTCCGAGGTCGTTTCTACAGGCACGTCCCCAAAACCGCTGCGGCGAGTATTGACCCAGCCATATTCAGCGGTCAGGGACCAGCGTTCCGCATTATATTGCAGCGAGAATAAAGGGTATAACGCCTGAATTTTGCCGGATTCGAGCCCGGGAGCACCGGAATTGAAATCGCGGTCCAGGTCGACCACGCTGAACATGGCTCGCGCCCGCCCGCCCATCCACTCGTAAACGGCACGTCCCAGAAACAAGGGGCGCCCTTCCATCCTCCCCGAGGCGTCGAGCCTACCGGTGAGAAAACCGGTGGCATCGCCCGTATCGTCTTGGGGTTCCGCCACCATGAATTCCAGGTTGAAGCGGTGATCACCCCAGTTATAGCGGCTGTACAGCAGCCCGCCGTCGGCTGAGATCATGGCCTGGCGCAGGCCGAGCGTATCGTAATATACCGACTGCGGCAGAATCACCGAAGGCCGGGTCCAGACCACGTCTCGAGTGTCGTTATAAAGTCCGAACGGAATCTTGACTCGCCCTGCCCGCAATCCGAGCGTTAAAGCCGAGTCCAAAAAGGTGCCGTTGTAATCGACCTGTGCGAAGTCCAGCCGGAAGTCTTCGCGATCCGAGCCCCCGGCATTGCGAAACAGCCCTTGGGCCGAAAACAGCAGGTTCGGCAGCAGCCGCACCGAGCCGTTGACGCCGATTTCGGTAAAATCGAGACTGCCGCCGCGGCTAGCGCCGAACACTTGGTTGCTCGTGGTATAAGTGAATCCCTGACTTGCGAAACCGTGCAACTGCCAGTCTATGGTGCTTGAATCCAGCGCCTCCGCCCCGCCCGACAAGGACAGGAGAGCCGCGGCAAGCGGGCACGCTACCGTTCGAGTATCTACGATCCGCCTGATCAGACCCATCCTTAGACGTCCCCTATTTCTCAACATACCCAATACCTCCGGGCGTCACCCGAACACGCTCGCGCATTTCTCCGATCGTCTCGACCACATGCGGTATCAAACCAGTCCCCGAAAAAACCAACCGGTCCCATGCCGCCCGGAGCTGGAAGGGATAAACACCCAGAATTTCCTTGGAAAAACGAACATGGAGAGGATGCTTGTCCGGCAATACGAAAACGCGGATAGGCGTGCCATCCGGCCAACTGGTCAGGCGCATGAAGAAGATTTCGCGCAGGGTGTCGGCGGACAGAGAATCGGCCCGTCCGTCTGCCGAAAAAACTCTGGGGCCGGGCTCGCCTGCCATCACGGATTCTCCGGCAAGGGCGAGCGCCACGGCGAACGATAGGAGAAAGCTAATCCACCAGCTCCCGAGTGATCGGTGCAAACGAGCGGCGGATTTAGACGTCATCCTCAAGCATCACCCACATGTTTTTATTCTGAAGAGGAGACCGACTTTGCTTCGGTCGGTCTAAACTTTAGCAGACGCCTTTGATTCTGCCGTTTGGTGCCCGCACGCAAAAGACCAATAACCCGTCGCGCAACGTCTCATCGGTTGCCAGGTGACTCCGGAAATCGAGACCAGCCGATTGTGCGTATGCCGGCGACTTAGCCGGACAAGAGATCCGGATTGGCTTGGAAGGCATTCCGGCGCGCTCCAGGCAGGGGCGATTTCCGGCCACGCCACAATTCGGCCCACACCCGGTCGCGCCCCATCACTCCGCTTCCGCCGGAAATCACGATCAGTCGCTGCGTCTTCCCGGCTTCCTGTCATTCCGACTCGCGTCTATCACGAACTTCCTCCCCCGGGGCGCTACCCTGTCGTCTCAGAAACTTCGCAACGAGTTCAGGCCCGGCAGTCAATCGTGATCGAGCTGGACGGAAGGCGCGGCATCTTAATCGGCTTCCGAACCATTTGCGAGCAGAGAGGACTTCATCCGTACACAAACGCTCGAAAGTGGCTTTTTTATCGGGATCCATGAGTAGTGTCAAACGCGCGGCTCTCCTTTGCGGAATCTTCATAGGCTCACGAGATCTCGTCTGTTTTAGCATTTACAAAACATTTAGCACTGATAGCATGTGAGTCTCGAACGCTCCTCGTGCGGCAGCGTTCGAAAGTCTAGACGGTTTTGCGGCCTTTCGGTGGTGCTATTGCCCCCGCACCCCCACCCGGCGCGGTTCATTTCAACCCATGGTGGCGGCTGAATAAGCGGAGGAGCTTGATTGACGGATGAATGACTGTTGGCAACGGAATTGCTTGTAGCTTCCCCCATGCAATTTGCAAAGACCCAGCCCGTATGTCTCTATTCTTAGCCGCCATCTCGGTGTTGGCATCCTTGCTGTCCGGCCTTGCGGCGCTGTCTGCCGGGCCGAACGGTCTTTTGCGACGCGGAATTCGCGCGTGGGGGCAGGCATTCTCCTCCCACTACGCCCGGGTAAATCCATCGCTGACGCCCGGTCGCTTCTCGCGTCTGGCCAGGACAATACCATTCGCTCTCCTGGGCGTTTCCGGCGGCTTCGCTGTTTTGGCCGGACTCCTCGCTCTCCACGACAATTCCACTCGTACGGCCGTTCTGCCGTTCGGTCTGCCCTGGCTGAACTGGCACCTGGCGCTGGATCCCCTGGCCGGTTTCTTCTTTTGCGTACTCGGTATTCCCCTGATCGCGGTCAGCTTGTTCGGACCCGGCTACGTTCGTGAATTCGAACACGGTAAACACCCGCTTTCGGTCCTGGGGTTATTCACCGGCCTGTTCGTTGCCGGCATGGAACTCGTGTTGCTCGCCGACGATGCTTTGCTTTTCATGATCGCCTGGGAATTGATGTCGGTCGCGAGCTATTTCCTGGTCGCCTACCAACACGAGAATCCGACCAATCGCCGGGCGGCGTTTCTTTACTTGCTGATGGCCGAAATCGGAGCGATCGCCATCATTCTGGCATTCGGCGTCCTCGCGGGCTTCACCGGGGAATTGACGTTCGGGGCTTTTCGCGGTGCCGTACTAAACCCGTTGTGGGCGAGCGTCGCCTTCGTGCTGGCGCTGACGGGCTTCGGCATGAAAGCCGGTCTGGTTCCTCTCCATACCTGGCTGCCGGAAGCCCATCCCGCCGCCCCTTCCCACGTTTCCGCCCTGATGAGCGGGGTCATGCTGAAAATCGCCATTTACGGCTTCATTCGCTTCGCTTTCGATTTGCTGCCCTCGCTGTTCTGGCAATGGGGTGTGCTGGTCCTTCTGATCGGGTCGGCTTCCGCCGTGCTCGGCATTCTGTACGCACTGCAGCAACAGAACCTGAAGCGGCTGCTCGCCTATTCGTCGGTGGAAAACGTCGGGATTATCTTCACTGCCCTGGGCCTGGCGCTGATTTTCCAAAGCAGCGGACAATTGCAGCTGGGAACGCTGGGGCTGGTGGCGGGGCTGCTGCATGGGCTCAACCACGCCTTGTTCAAGAGTCTTCTGTTCCTTGGCGCTGGCGCCATTCTGCACCAAACCCATGAACACAGCCTGGAAAACATGGGTGGGCTGGTCCACCGCATGCCGAAACTGGCGGCCTTGTTCCTGGTGGGTACGCTGAGCATCGCCGCCTTGCCGCCTTTCAACGGCTTCGTCTCCGAGTGGCTGATTTTCCAGACCGCACTTCAGGCCGGCAGCATCCAGAGCGGCATACTCCGCAGCCTGATTCCCACCGCCAGCGCGGTGCTGGCCCTGACCTCCGCCCTGGCGGCCGCCTGCTTCGTCAAGGTGTACGGCGTCGCCTTCCTGGGACTGCCGCGTTCCCGCCACATCGCGCGCACCCGTGAAATTCGACATCCGGGCATGCTGGCCGGCCCGGCCCTGCTTGCCGCCTGCTGCGTCCTGTTCGGCGTTTTTCCGATGCCGCTCATTAATGCCTTGGGTCCCTTGACGCAGTCGCTGACCGGGTTCGTGCTGCCGAACATATCGGTTCTGGGATGGCTATGGCTGACGCCGGTGTCCCCCGACGTGGCGGCCTATTCTCCGGCGCTGGTCACCTTGGGCATCGTGGCGGTCGGATGGTTGTGCTATTACCTTCTTTACCGCCGCACCGGCCTCGAACCGCGCCGCGCCGAACCCTGGGACTGCGGTTTCGGCGGATTGACGCCCCGCACGCAATATACGTCCGGCGCCTTCAGCATGCCCATACGCCGTATCTTCGAGCCGGTGTTCGATACTCGGGAAACAGTCGAAGAACAGCGCGAAGGTCCTGCGAACACGCGTATCACCCGGCTTCGCTACCAATTCCAGGTTTTCGACCGCGCCTGGGTAGCCTTATACGAGCCATCGGGACGGGCCGTCACCCGCCTCGCACGCTGGGTCGGACGCCTGCAAACCGGCAACATCCGCACTTATCTGGCTTACTCCTTTTGCACTTTGATCGTTCTGCTCTGGGTGGTCAGCTGATGGCCTGGTTGGTGGCGATATTCCAGACTCTGCTGTTCATTGCCCTGGCACCCTTGCTTTCTGGGTGGATCAAACGGGTCAAGTGCCGGCTGCAAAACCGGAAGGCTCCATCCCTCTTTCAGCCGTACCGGGACCTGCGCAAGCTTTACCGCAAGCGCCCCATCATGCCGTATCCGGCCTCCTGGATCTTTCGCGCCGCCCCGTACATTGTGTTCGCGTCTACCGTACTGGCGGCCGCCACCGTGCCGCTGGTGGCCATACATCTGCCCACCGCGCGCATCGCCGACGTCATCGTGCTGGTGGGTTTCTTCGCTCTGGGGCGAACCTTCCTGGTTCTGGCCGGCATGGATATCGGCACCGCGTTCGGCGGCATGGGATCGTCGCGCGAAATGACGATCTCGTCGCTGGCCGAGCCCGCCATGCTCATGGCGGTATTCACCCTGGCCATGAGTGCGCATACCACCAATTTGTCCCAGGCCGTCAGCTTCGTCCTCGACAGCGGACTGGTGCTGCGCCCCTCCTTCGTTTTCGCCATGGGCGGACTGATCCTGGTGACGATCGCCGAGACCGGCCGCATTCCCGTCGACAATCCGGCCACCCACCTGGAACTGACCATGATTCACGAGGCCATGATTCTCGAATACAGCGGACGCTGGCTGGCGCTGATCGAATGGGCCAGCCAGATCAAGCTCATGCTTTACGGCGTGCTCATAGCCAACATTTTCTTTCCGTGGGGTATCGCCCAAACCTTCACCCCCGATGCGCTGGGCTTCGGCCTCGCCATGATCGCCCTAAAACTCGCCGTGCTGGCGGTGGTGCTGGCCTTTTCCGAGGTGCTGTTCGCCAAGATGAGGATTTTCCGGGTGCAGGAATATCTGAGCTTCGCTTACCTCCTCAGCGTGCTGGGCCTTCTGAGCCACATCATTCTGGAGGCGGTTCGCTGATGGCTTTCTCCGGACTCAGTCTGTATAGCCAGGCGGTTCTGCTGCTGGCGGGGCTCATTGCCCTGACCTCGTTCCTGATGCTCGGCCAGTCCCGGCTGGTGCGGCTGGTTCTGGTGTTTGCCTTGCAGGGTATTCTGCTCGCGGCGACTACGGCCATGGTCGCCGGCGCTCTGGATTTTCCTCATTTGTACGTCTCGGCGGGCCTGAGCTTTCTGCTCAAGGGCATCCTCATTCCGGTGATGCTGCACCGCCTGATTCATCGCCTTGGGCTGCACCGGGAACTCGACACCATCAGGCATCCGGCCCGGGTGATGATGGGCGGGGCGTTCCTGATGGTGTTCAGTTACTACGTGAGTCTCCCGGTAGTGGCGCACTCGCCCCTGGTGACACTCAACGCCATCGCGGTCAGCCTGGCCGTGGTCCTGCTCGGCATGCTACTGATGATCACCCGGCGGCAGGCGGTGGCCCACGTGGTCGGCTTCATGTCGATCGAGAACGGACTATTCTTCGCAGCCGTGGTGTCCACCTACGGCATGCCCATGGTCGTGGAGTTGGGGGTCGCGGCGGATGTCCTGGTCGCCGCCGTCGTGTTCGGCGTGTTCTTCTTCCAAATCCGGGAAAGCATCGATTCTCTCGACGTGGACCGGCTCAGCAAACTAAGCGAGACGGACCGAACATGATCGCGGTCTATCTGGTACTCCTGATTCCCCTCGCCGGCATGGCGGTGCTCGGTCTCGCGGCCGACACCCGGCACGCAGGGCGCATCAACGTACGCTGCAATGCCCTGGCGCTGGCCGCCTCGATCTGGCTCGCCGCCGACGTGCTGGTTCACGGACCACGGCTATCTTCGGGCCAGCTGCTGTATATCGATTCCTTCAATGTCTACCTGATCGTCCTGACCGCGTTCGTCGGGCTGACCACGTCCATCTTCTCCGGCCCCTACATGGCGCACGAGCAGGAAACCGGGCGCGTCAACGCCGGGCGCCTGCGGCTGTACCATTCGATGTACCAGGGCTTCATGCTGGCCATGTACCTGGTTTTGACGACCAACAACATGGGCGTCCTGTGGGTGGCGATGGAGGGCGCAACCCTGGCCACGGTATTGCTGGTCAGCCTCTACCGCACGCCCGAGTCGGTGGAGGCCGCCTGGAAGTATTTCATCCTGTGCGGCGTGGGCATCGCCCTGGCCCTGTTCGGCACGGTGCTGCTTTATTTCGCCGCCGAACAAAAGCTGGGCATAGGCGGCAATGCGCTGCTGTGGACCGTGCTGCACGAGAATGCCGGGCTGCTCGAACCCAGCATCATGAAACTGGCCTTCGTATTCCTGCTGGTCGGCTACGGGACCAAGATCGGGCTGGTACCCCTGCACAACTGGCTGCCGGACGCCCATTCCGAGGGTCCGACCCCAATGTCGGCGATTCTCTCGGGACTCTTGCTCAACGACACCTTATACGCGGTGGTGCGCTGCAAGATGCTGGTGGACGGCTCGCTCGGAACCCCGATAGCGGGTTATCTGATGATGGGTTTCGGTCTTTTGTCCTTTCTGGTGGCGGCCCTGTTTCTGCATCGCCAGACCGACATCAAGCGGCTGTTCAGCTATTCGTCGATCGAACACATGGGGCTGATGACCTTCGCCTTCGGCATCGGCAGTCCATGGGCCACCTTTGCCGCCCTGTTCCACATGACCACCCACTCGTTGACCAAATCGGCGATCTTCGTCACCGTCGGACACGCGGCCCAGCTCGCCGGCACCCAGCGCATGGATAAAATTCGCGGCCTGATCCTGACCCAGCCGGAGATCGGCTGGGGCCTCCTGATCGGTACCGTGGCCATCGCCGGGTTCCCGCCTTTCGGCGTGTTCGCCAGCGAATTCCTGGTGCTCATCGCCACCATGCGCGATTACCCCTGGCTGACGCCGCTGCTCCTGATCGGCATCGGCGTCGCTTTCGCCGGCCTGTTCCGGCATTTGCACCCCATGGTCTACGGGGATATCCCCGAGGGCCAGAACGCCATCCCGGCGAATTTGTTGCCGGTGATGATCCACCTGGCGCTGGTGCTCTGGCTCGGATTATCCATTCCGGGCTTCCTGGGCAACTGGTTCAGCCAGGCGACTCAACTCATTTCAGGAGCATCGCCCCTTTGAAGCGAATTTCACATTCAATCTCGAGCGACCTGGCCGGACTCGCCGAAAACTGGCGCACCGACGCGGTTTCCGGCTTTCTGGTCTTCCTGATCGCCCTGCCCTTGTGCTTCGGCATCGCCATGGCCTCGGGATTTCCCCCGATGGCGGGGATTCTCGGCGCGGTCATCGGAGGCCTCGTCGTTTCCCGGATCGGCGGCGCCCGCCTGACCATCACGGGTCCCGCCGCCGGACTGATTACCGTCTTGTTCTCCGCGGTTCACACCCTGGGGCAAGGCGATACTTTCGCCGGCTATCGCTACACCCTGGCCGCAATCGTCGTGGCTGGTACCCTGCAAATCCTGCTGGGCCTTTTCCGGGGAGGACGATTGGCCACGTTCTTTCCGGCCGCCATCGCGCACGGCATGCTGGCAGCCATCGGGATCATCATCATCGCGAGGCAAATTCATGTCCTGGTCGGCGCTAGACCCGAGGTCGAAACTTCCTTGCAGAGTCTTTTGCACATTCCCGAAAGCTTGCTGCATTACCATCCCGAAATCTTCCTGATCGGCGGTCTGGGCCTCCTAATCCTGTTCGCTTGGCCCTTGCTGGGGAACAAGGGTATCGGCAGAATTCCCGCGCCCATCCTGGTCGTTTTGACCGGGTTCCTACTGGGACAGGCGTTCGATCTGAACCGGGCCGAACTTTATCTCCTTTCCGAGGGAGCTGAAAACGAAGCCTGGCACAAGCATGTTTTCGTGAATGCGCCGCAATTTCTTGCCGGTATCCCGGACAGTTTTTTGGACAGCCTGGTTTTCCCCGATTTTTCGAAAATCGCTGCGCCCGCCTTTTGGAATACCGTATTGAGCCTATGGCTCATCGGCAGCCTGGAATCGCTGCTGACCGCCTCGGCGGTGGACCGCCTCGATCCCGAGCACCGGCGCTCCCATCTCGACCGCGACCTCACCGCGATCGGCGCCGGCAACGTGCTTTCCGGCTTGGTCGGCGGGATGCCCATGATCTCCGAAATCGTCCGCAGTTCCGCCAATGTCGGCTACGGCGCGCGCAGCAGTTGGTCCAATTTTTTCCACGGCCTCTTTCTGCTGGTATTCGTGGCCTTGTTCCCGCACCTCATTCGCGACATCCCCCTGGCGTCGCTGGCGGCATTGCTGGTCTACGCCGGATATCGCCTGGCCTCGCCCAAGGCCTTCGCCAAAACCCTGGATATCGGGTTCGAGCAATTGGCCTTGTTCGTCATCACCATCATCGGCATTCTGAGCACGGACCTCCTGGTCGGGGTCGCCCTCGCTATCGCCGCCAAGCTGGTGATCCACCGCTGGCGCGGCGTAAAGCTGGGCAATCTGTTCCAGCTTTCCTACCGGATTACGCAGGAAGCGAACAGCGACTTCCGAATCAGGCTCAACGGCGCGGCCATTTTTTCCAATTTTCTGACATTGAAGGACGAACTCGCCGAGCTGCCGGCCGGCGCAAACATCGTTTTCGATCTGACCTACGCCTCGCTGGTCGACCATACCGTCATGGAGTTCATCGAACGCTTCAGTCACGACTACACGGCATCGGGCGGGAGGTGCGAGGTTCGAGGGCTGGACCGGTACCAGCCTTATTCGGATCACCCCTTGGCCGCACGCCGCCGCAAGCTGTTCGGATGGAAAACGGGGCGCGGTGAATCGCTCTAAGGCGTTAGACTCGAAGATCTCCGGGCACCAAGAATCGATCAGCATGGAAAACACTCAGCCACCCGCGGAAACCGTCGATCCGAACCAGATGTTTCGCGTGGCGCTGGTTTCGGCGGATATCGAAGCCTTGTCGGTATTGCCGAGTCCATTGGCGCCGGCCGATCTGATCGAAGTAAAAAAAAACGACTGGGGCCGGCTCGGACAACTGGCGAGCGCCCAGAACTGGCGCTGGGCGGGAGCTTGGGCGGAAGACCTTGGCACCGAGTTTTCGATGTGTGCCTGCCTCCAAAAGCAAGGGCGCTACCTCATACTGCGAACCGATCTGCCGGCCGACAACCCGGCCCTTCCCTCCCATGCACCGTATTACTGGACCGCGGACCGGATGGAACGGCATATCCGGGATCTGTTCGGCATTCGCTTCACCGATCATCCCGATCCCAAACGCTGGACCCGCCACAAGGCCTGGGGTGAAACCGCTTATCCCTTGCGCAAGGATTTCCCGGCGCAAGGGCACCCGGCTCCGGAGACTCCGCCGGACAACGACTACCCCTTTCTCAAGGCCCAGGGAGCGAGCGTCTACGAGATCCCGGTCGGCCCGGTCCACGCCGGGATCATCGAGCCCGGCCACTTCCGTTTCCAGGCGGTCGGGGAGACCGTGCTGCACCTGGAGGAAAGGCTGGGCTATGTACACAAGGGTATCGAAAAAATCGCCGAAGGACGCGACCCGGTCGGACTCCTCAAACTGGCCGGACGGGTGTCCGGAGATACCACGGTCGGCCATGCCTGGGCCGCCTGCATGGCCATGGAACGTGCCGCGGGGGTCGAAATTCCGCTGCGCGCCGCGTACATCCGCGGCATCCTGGCGGAACGGGAACGGGTGATCAATCACGTCTGGGACCTGGGCGCATTGTGCAACGACGTGGGATTCGCCGCCGGCTATTATCAGTTCGGCCGCCTCCGCGAGCTGTGGCTCAGAGAAAACCGGGCGCTATTCGGTCACCGCTTGTTGATGGATAAGCTGGTTCCGGGCGGCGTTGCCGCGGATATCCCCCCGGAGGCGGCGGGCCGCATGCGGGATTCAACCGTCTCGCTGCGCCGGGAGCTGGACGAACTGCTGCCCATACTTGACGCCAATTCGTCTTTGGAGGACCGCTTCCTCACCACCGGCGTGCTTTCCTGCGAACTGGCTTCGGCTCTGGGTGCTTTAGGCTTTGTGGGCCGAGCCAGCGGACAGACTTTCGACGCGCGCCGCGATGCGCCCTACTCGCCGTACGACCGACTGAAAGTCCGTGTTCCGGTGGAAACCCAGGGCGACGTGGCGTCGAGGTTCTGGGTCCGTTACAAGGAACTGCGCGCCGCTCTGCGCCTGATCGAACAGATGCTGGCCGAACTCCCTTCCGGGAAGCTTGCCGCCGAGTGGCAAACGCCGGCCGAAGACGCCGAAGGTTTCGCTGCAGTGGAAGGCTGGCGAGGCGAAATTCTCTGCTACGTCCGTTTCGGCGCGGAAGGCCGCATCAGCCGCTACTGGCCGCGCGATCCCAGCATCATCAACTGGCCGGCTCTGGAAAAGCTGGTCATGGGCAATATCGTGCCCGATTTTCCGGTGTGCAATAAATCGGTCAACGGGTCCTATTCCGGTCACGATCTCTAGCGAGGCCCCCATGCTGCGACTCTATGGCAAGATTTTCCGCACCGGCATGCTCACCGAGCGCGTCCCAACGGTCCCGAGAGAAGAGGCTGTCGAACGGGAAGGTGCCAGACTCAAGGCGGTGATCGACAAGCGCTTTCGGGGCAGCCTCGCCATCCGCCAGGTGGACGCCGGATCCTGCAACGGCTGCGAGCTGGAAATTCATGCCCTTAATAATGTCTATTACAACGTCGAGCGTTTCGGCGTGCATTTCGTGGCTTCTCCGCGCCATGCCGATATTCTGCTGGTGACGGGGCCGGTCTCGCGCCACATGGAAGCCGCGCTGAAACGGACCTACGAAGCAACACCCGATCCCAAGTGGGTCATCGCCGTGGGCGACTGCGGGGTATGCGGCGGCGAATTCGGCGTGTCCTACGCCAGTTGCGGCGCGGTCTCCGAGGTCATCCCGGTGGACCTTGCGATTCCCGGGTGTCCTCCGACCCCGCTCGACTTGCTGCGGGGCTTACTGTCCCTCTTTGTGAATCCAAAGTGAATCGGGCGTATACTTTACGACTCGAACCGGACAGAGTCCGAATCACACCATCGTTATCATGAGCTTACTGGGCAATATCATTTGGCTGATCTTCGGCGGGCTGATCGCCGGCTTGGGGTATATCGTGGGCGGCATCGGCTTATGCCTGACCGTGATCGGCATACCGTTCGGTCTTCAGTCGATCAAACTCGGGTTTGCCGTATTCACGCCCTTCGGCAAGGCAGTGGTGGAACTCGACCAGGCCAACACCCCGCTGCGGATCATCTTCAACGTCATCTGGCTGGTGCTTTTCGGTTGGGAAATCGCGCTGGCTCATCTTCTCGGCGCGGGCTTGCTGGTCATCACGATCATCGGCATTCCGTTTGCCTTGCAGCACATCAAGCTCATCCCCTTGTCACTGTTTCCGTTCGGGCGGGAATTTCGGCCGATTCGGCCTTAACCCGTATTCGAACGGACGGCATCGATTTCGCCGGCAGGGTCCAGGAATCTCGGCAGGTGTATCGAGAACTCGGAACCCTGACCGGGGCCCTCGCTATGAACTTCGACGTTTCCGCCGTGCATTTCGACCAGCCGCTTGACCAAGGTAAGCCCGATGCCCAGTCCGCCCTGGGCGCTTCCCAGGCTTTGCTCCGCCTGGTTGAACAGGTCGAAGACGTGCGGCAAAAGTTCTTCGGCGATGCCTACCCCGTTATCCCGGACGCGGATGCTCACGCGACGATCCGACGCTTCCACCGCGAGCCAGATTTTTCCGCCCACATCGGTATATTTCGCGGCATTATTCAGTAGATTGGAAACCACTTGCGCCAATCGCACCCGATCGCCCCGAACCTGTACATGATGGCCGGGCAGGGTAATGAGGAGGTCGTGATTCCGTGCCTCGATCAGCGGACGACTGGCCTCGACGGCCTGATCAATGACCGTCGCGAGATCCAGAGTGGTCGGGTGCAGGCTGATCTTTCCCTGCACGATGCGGGACACATCGAGCAGATCATCGACGAGACGCGACAAGTGATCGACCTGCCGATCAATGATGTCGCGCGCCCAGCCGAGCCTCCGCTCTTCCGGCTCGAGTTTTCGCATGACGTGCACGGCGTTGCGGATAGGCGCGAGCGGATTCCTGAGTTCGTGTCCCAGCATGGCCAGAAACTCGTCTTTTCGGCGGTTGGCATCCCGCAATGCCGTCTCCGATCGGGCAAGCTCTTCGGTGCGTTCCCTGACCCGTTGTTCCAGCCTTTCGCAAGACTCCTGCAGATCACGCTGGGCCCTCTGCTTTTCGGCAATCTGAGCCGACAACTCACGATTGATCGCCACCTGACGATCCCTCGCCGACCTGAGATCGTCCAGAAGATCGAGTTTGTCGAAGCGAAGCTGCAGGGACTCCGAGACGGTCGCGTAAAGGCGCTCGGAAATCATCCACATCATCGTCACGAACAGCAACAACATGGCACCCATCGCGAGATGCACGTCGCCGCCGTGGCGGACGACCTGCACCGTGTACGGAAGTAGAGCCGGCAGCAGAAAAACCAGGAAGGCGTGGCGGTAGGAAGAGAGGGTCGACATGCCGCCGGCGACCATTCCGCCGAGCACGAAGCCGAGAAATATCTGATGGACGTAGCTGTGCTCGGCGAACAGGAAATATCCGG
Source organism: Methylocaldum marinum (assembly GCF_003584645.1). Taxonomy (GTDB): domain Bacteria; phylum Pseudomonadota; class Gammaproteobacteria; order Methylococcales; family Methylococcaceae; genus Methylocaldum; species Methylocaldum marinum. Next base: position 768,128 of record NZ_AP017928.1, on the reverse strand, counting down.
CGAAGCCCCAGAGAAATCCGTTGGCGCCGACACCGAGCAAGAAAAGCCACGCCCACCGGGGCCAATCGGCACTCGGAGGATCGGTTCGGCGATAGGCACGGAGTAGACCGTAACGACCCGATACCAGAACCAGGACGGATAGAAACCACCCGAACGTCAGCCGCTGAGGAATCTCTGGCCAAAGAATCAACACCAGGATCGCGCTGTTGGCCGCCGTGGCGATCAGGGCTGCCGGAAGCTGTTGATACAGCAATCTCGTCTGCGACGCCCGTATTTCCTCCGCATGGCCGGAGTTTTTCTCCCTCCGGCCGTACCCGGAGCAGTCAAAAAGTCTCATATCCGATATCCGACTTCGAATCTTAGACACACCGGTTCGCGGCCACCGCGAGAGTTCGAGCGACCGAAAGGGACGCCAGTTCCCTGAATTCTGAAGTAACACTCATCAATCGGATATGGGCCATGCCGTCCGCTGACAATGTCTATGTTACGACTCCAGGCAGCGGAAATACTCGAACGGGTTTCCGATAAGACACGTTCCGGTCTCGAAATATCCTGCAAACAGCGAACCACATTGGTTCTTCGGAGCCGGTGTTGCACGATCAATCCAGCCGTTTCTTGAACCGCAGTATCGCGAGGCCCAGGGTGATGAACATGAATGCCAGAAGTGCCCAAATTTCGGACAGAAGCTCCGACAGTTCCGCGCCGCGCAGCATGACACCCCGGATCAGGCGCACGAAATGGGTCAACGGAAGGAACTCGGCGATATATTGTGCCGCCCTGGGCATCCCGTCGAAGGGAAACATGAAACCGGAAATAAGAATGGACGGCAGGAAAAAGAAAAACGTCGTCTCCATGGCCTGGAACTGGGTCTTGGCCAGCGTCGAGATCACCAGCCCCATGGTGAGATTGGCGGCGATGAACACCAGCGCAGCCAGGTAGACATCGATGATTCGGCCCTGGATCGGCACCTGGAACAGGAAAACGCCGAGCAGCAGAATCAGGCTCACCTGGATGAGACCGATAACGATATAGGGAACGATCTTTCCCACCATCAGTTCCAGGTTCCGCACCGGCGTATTGATGAGCAATTCGAGATTGCCCCGCTCGCGCTCGCGCACGATGGCCACGGCGGTGAACAGCACCATGGTCATCGTCAGAATCACGCCCATCAATCCGGGCACGATATTGACGGCCGAGCGCCTCTCCGGGTTGTAATAGTTGCGAATCTCGAACAAGGCAGCGTCGGCGCCCGCTTGAGGCGCGGTGTCGTAGCGCAGGCTCATTCCGGTGAGCTGGCGGGCGGCGGCCAGAATCAGAGGGTCGGAGCCGTCGATCATGAGTTGAGCCGCCGGTCGATCGCGCCGCGTCAAACGCTGCTCGAAATCCGCCGGAATGAATATCCCGACCGAGATTTCCCCGCGTCGAAGCAGGATTTCCAATTGCTCCGCGGTTTCCACCCGGCGCGTGATCCTGACCACTTGGGACGCTTGCGCGTCGCTGCCCAGAATGCGCGAAAACTGCGTATTCGCCTGATCGGCTATCCCGGCGCTCAAATCCCGTACATCGGTATTGATGGCGAAACCGAACAGGGTGATCTGCAACAGCGGGATGCCGACGATCATGCCGAAGGTCAAGCGATCGCGCCGCAGCTGTCGGACCGCTTTCCGCAAAATGGCAAAAAGACGCTGCAGGCCTTTCACGCCTGCGCCTTGAGATACCGGCTCTGGGTGGCGGCGACGAAGACGTCTTCGAGATTTGCATGGGTCAGCCGGGCATCGAAGCTCAGCCCCCGCTCGGCGAGTCCGGCACGGATCTCCGCCAGCGGATCGGAAACCGAGCGGTCGAGCAGCACCCTGAGGCGCATGCCGAGCTGAGTCACGCTGAGCACGCCGGGCAGCTCGCTCAGCACCCTGCGCGCGCTCCTCGAATCCCCGGTTTCCACCTCGACGACCGTGGCGTCGATGCGCCTTTCCAATTCCTGCGGCGCGCCGTCCGCGACCACCCGTCCCCGGTCGAGAATGGCGAGGCCGTGACAGCGCTCCGCTTCATCCATGTAGTGGGTGGACACGAGTATGGTCGTCCCTTTCTCGCAGAGCTCGAACAGGGTTTCCCAGAAATCGCGCCGGCTTTGAGGATCGACCGCGCTGGTCGGTTCGTCCAGAAACAGCAGCTCCGGACCGTGAACCGTTACCGCAGCCAGGGCCAGGCGTTGCTTCTGACCGCCACTGAGCGTCCCGGCCCACTGCCGCCTGCGGTCGGCGAGATTGTATTTTTCAAGTAGCTGGTCGATGCGCTGCCGGGCGGTTTTGCGCGGCAGGCCGTAGATGTCGGCCATGAATTCCAGGTTTTCGAGAACGCTGAGATCCTCGTATAGCGAGAAACGCTGGGTCATGTAACCGATTTTTCGCTTGATCGCCTCCGCTTCGCCCGGAATCCGATGGCCGAGGACTTCCGCCTCCCCTTCCGACGGCGTCAGCAAGCCGCACAGCATGCGGATCGTGGTGGATTTTCCGGAGCCGTTGGGACCGAGAAATCCGTAGATCATAGCGCGGGAAATGGCGAAATTCACATGGTCGACGGCGGTAACCGCGCCGAAGCGCCGGGTCAGACCGTGTGCCGCGACGGCAAGGCTGCCGGTCATGGCCGCTCGAAGCGGCTAAGGCCCGAGAGCTCCGCCTCGACCGGAAGGCCGGCCGGCACGTTTCGAACCGTCTCGCTCAGATAAATCTTGGCGACATAGCTGAGGCGCCGCCGGTCGCGCTCGGTCAGGGCAAAGAACGGTGTAAACACCGGATCCGAACTCACCATCCGGACAGTTCCCTCATAGGGCTCTGCGACCCCGTCCATCCAAACCCGAGCCGCGTCTCCCGGCATGACATGAACCCGGATCGGTTCGGGAATGTAGACCCGCGCATAGGGCGCGGAGCCCGAGAGCAGGACCGCCAGCACCGCTCCGGCCTGAGGCTGATTTCCGAGCTTGAGTGGCAGGCTGTCGAGACGCCCGGCCACCGGAGCTCTCACGGTGAGGCGTTGCAGATTGGTTGCGGCGACTGCCACGGCCGCTTCAGCCGAGGCCAAGGCCTGGCGCGCCTGCTCCACTTCTTCCACACGGGTACCGGCTTCGAGCTCCTGGAGTACGGCCAAAGCCGAATCGCGTTCGGCGAGCGCCGCCTTTGCCTCCCTCCTCGCTCTGTCCACTTCGTCCGGGCTGATGAGTTTGCGCGGCAGCAACTCTTCCACCCGCTCGAATTCGCGCCGGCGCACTTCATAAACCTGTTCTGCGCCTTGGAAGCGCGCCCGGGCCTCCCGGATCCGCTCGATCCGGGGACCTCTTTCCAGCTCCTGCAGCCGGGCCAGAGCCCGATCCCGGTTCGCTGCCGCATCGTTCAGCCAAGCCTGTCGCCTGGCCGGGTCGAGCCGTACCAGAATCTGCCCCGGTTCCACCCAATCGCCTTCCTGCGCCGGAAGTTCAACGATGGGCTCGGATGCTTCCGCGATCAGCTCCACGCGATCCCATTCCAGAATGCCGACAACGCGGGAATTCGCTTCATCCTGTCCGCAACCGGAAAGCAGCAGCGCTACCGTAACGGCCGAAACCTGGTAAATCAAACGTGTCATCCGCTCATGTTAACCGCTTTGCCCCGCATTCTGCCATCGAGCGGAATCGGAGAACGAATCGGACGTCGACAGCTCTCCCGTTTCCCCGGTCTAAGCCTTATCATTCCGACATCACCGACAGAAGGCTCATACCACAATGCGCGAACACACCCCCAATACCGTATACCTGAAAGACTACACGCCACCCGACTATCTCATCGAAACGGTCGATCTTTTTTTCGAACTGGACGAGGAGAATACCCGCGTCACGTCCAAGCTTCGGATACGGCGCAACCCGGAATCGCCGGGCGAGCATCGAGAGCTCGAACTCGACGGCGAACAGCTCGTGCTCGAATCGATCCGGCTCAACGGCCGCAATCTGAACGCCGCGGACTACCGGCTCGGCGACGAATCCCTGGTTCTGCCCGGCGTACCCGACCGCCCCTTCGAGTTGGAAATCGTCACCCGCATCAATCCCAAGGCAAACACTGCCCTGGAAGGGCTGTATCTCTCCAAGGACATGCTCTGTACTCAATGCGAAGCCCAAGGGTTCAGGAAAATCACTTATTTCGCCGACCGCCCGGACGTGATGGCCAAATACACGACGACCATCGTCGCCGACAAATCGCGTTATCCGGTGCTATTGTCCAACGGCAACCGGATCGCTACCGGCGAGCTCAAGAACGGCCGCCATTGGGTGAAATGGGAGGATCCGTTCAAAAAGCCTTCCTATTTGTTCGCACTCGTGGCGGGACGGCTGGAATGTCTCGAAGACCGCTATGTGACGTGTTCCGGCCGGGAAGTGACCTTGCAGATCTTCGTCGAAAAGCACGACCTCGACAAATGCGATCACGCCATGCAATCCCTCAAGAACGCGATGCGCTGGGACGAGGAGAACTTCGGGCGGGAATACGACCTGGATCTTTACATGATCGTGGCAGTGGGCCACTTCAACATGGGCGCCATGGAAAACAAGGGCCTCAACGTTTTCAACACCAAGTACGTACTGGCCCGGCCCGACACGGCGACGGATGCCGACTACGAACACATCGAGGGCGTCATCGGCCACGAGTACTTCCATAACTGGACCGGCAACCGCATTACCTGCCGGGATTGGTTCCAGCTCAGTTTGAAGGAGGGCCTAACCGTATTCCGCGACCAGGAGTTTAGCGCCGACCGGACCTCCCGCGCCGTCAAGCGCATCGACGAAGTCAACATGCTGCGCACCAGGCAATTCGCGGAGGACGCGGGCCCCCTCGCCCACCCGGTAAGGCCGGAATCCTATATCGAGATCAACAACTTCTACACCTTGACCGTTTACGAGAAAGGCGCGGAAGTGGTCCGCATGATTCAGACCCTGATCGGCAAGGAAGGCTTCCGCAAAGGAACGGATCTTTATTTCGAGCGACATGACGGCCAAGCCGTGACTTGCGACGATTTCGTCAAGTGCATGGAGGACGCCAGCGGCGTCGATCTGGCGCAATTCCGGCTCTGGTACGGTCAGGCCGGAACGCCCGAAGTCCGCATCAGCGCGGATTACGATGCGACGAACCGTGCGCTGAATCTCACCGTTCGACAAAGCTGTCCGGCGACACCGGGACAGCCGGTCAAGGCCCCGTTTCACATTCCCTTGGCGATAGGCTTATTGGCACCGGACGGGACCGAATTGCCCCTGCGGCTCGATGGCGAAACCGAGCCGTTTGCCCAGAAAACCCGGGTATTGGATGTTAAAGCGTCCGAGCAGCACTTCCGCTTCGTCGGTCTGGCGGAGAAACCGGTGGTTTCCGCCCTGCGCGGATTCTCGGCCCCGGTCCGGCTGCACCTGGACCGCAGCGTCGAGGAACTCGCCTTCCTCTTCTCCCATGATCCAGACCCCTTCAACCGTTGGGACGCGGGACAACAACTCGCCAGCCAGGTCATCCTCGATCTGGTTGACCAGTACGCCGAGGGAGAAACGCCGGCGGCCGCAGACGGCCCTCTCACCGAAGCTTATCGGCGGGTACTTTCCGGCAACTGGCCCGATCTGTCCTATCTCGCCCTGCTCCTGACCTTGCCCTCGGAGGAATATATCAGTGCTGCCATGAAGGTCATCGATCCGGATGCCGTTCACCGTGCCCGGCAGACGGCCAAACTGGCGCTGGCTCGCACTTTGGAAGCCGAATTCCGCCGCCTCTACGAGACTCATCATGTCGACGAGGCGGGGCGTTTCGACGCCGAAGCCGTAGGCCGGCGCCGCTTGAAAAATGCCTGCCTGGCATACTTGGGCATGCTGGAGAGCGAAGAGGCGTATCGGCTCAGTGTTCGCCAGTTCCGCAGTGCGCGGACGATGACCGATCAAATTTCTTCGCTGGCGGTCATCGTCAACGGCCACCATCCGGAAAAGGCCGCCTGCCTGACGGAGTTCTATGAGCGCTGGCGAGCAGAGGACCTGGTGATCGACAAATGGTTTACCCTGCAGGCTACCTGCCATTTGCCGGGGACGCTGGACAGGGTCAAAGAGCTGCTTGCGCATCCCGCTTTCGACTTGAAGATTCCGAACCGTGTTTGTTGTCTGATCGGCGCATTTACCCAGAACAACGCCGTCAATTTCCACGCTCGCGACGGCGCGGGCTACGAGTTTCTCGCCGACCAGATCATTGCATTGAATTCCTTGAATCCGCAGGTGGCCGCACGCATGCTGACCGCTTTGACGCCATGGCGGCGCTACGACGAGGATCGGCAACAATTGATGCGCCGGCAACTTCAGCGGATTGCCGGACTCGAGAAAGTTTCGAAGGATGTCTACGAAGTGGCGATGAAAAGTTTGTCCTGAGCGTCCGACGGCTGCTTTTGGAAGAATTTCGGGCTGTTACCTGCTAATCCCATTTTGATGCCCCCGAGACGAGCAGCGCGGGACGAACAAAGTTTTTCTTCCGTCCCGCGTTGCATTTCGGCTGCCAGAGACTTCGGCGATAGCATCAAATCCGGTGAAGGCAGCTCGTTCCGGGCTTTACCGGTATGAGGAGTTGGCGGAATCCTCGGCGATCGCCTTTGCGGAGGTTGCGTATTTCTCGTGTTCGCTTCCTTTGACCATCACCAGGGTAATCGCAACGGCAATGATGACGCCGCCAATATAGAACCAGAAATAGTCTTTCTCTTTTTCCATTACAGCTTCCTCAGAATCGTTATGTGCGAATGATCGTTTTTATACCTACGCCGGAATCGGCGTGCGGACATACGGTAACTAAAGGAAACGCAATGTTTCTTGATTTGGATCAAAAAATGCCGAGATCGGCGGAGCTCCATCACACTTTAGGGGCGTGCCGCTCCACCTCCCCCGCTTAGGCAGTATCGGAAAACAATGTAGAAATGGAATGGCAGGCATGACCCAGTACCGCAGCAACCCCCTTCCCATCGCAGGGCTTCCGCCCGGCATTCCTTACATCATCGGCAACGAAGCGGCCGAGCGATTCAGCTATTACGGCATGCGGGCGGTATTGGTGGTGTTCATGAGCCAATACCTCATGAGCTCCGCCGGCTATCCCGACCCCATGAGCGAAGAGGAAGCCAAGGGCTATTTCCACTTATTCGTTTCAGCGGCTTATTTCACCCCGATCCTGGGTGCACTGCTCGCCGACGGATGGCTTGGGAAATACCGGACCATCATCCTGTTGTCGCTGGTTTATTGCCTGGGACACCTGGCCCTCGCGCTGGACGACACCCGTACCGGCCTGCTGCTCGGACAGAGCCTGATCGCGCTGGGCGCGGGCGGCATCAAACCCTGCGTCTCGGCACATGTTGGCGACCAGTTCGCGCAAACCAATCGCCATTTGCTCAGCCGGGTCTATGGCTGGTTCTATTTCGCCCTCAACTCGGGCGCATTCGTGTCCATGCTGGTGACGCCCTGGCTGCTGGAAAACTACGGACCCTCGCTGGCCTTCGGCGTTCCCGGCATCCTGATGTTGGCCGCCACCGCCATTTTCTGGGCTGGCCGCTACCGCTTCGCGCATATTCCGGCCGGGGGCGCCGCTTTCTTGCGTGAAGCCCTGAGCCGAGAGGGTTTGCGAACCTTGGGCAGGCTCGCCGTCATCTATGCATTCGTGGCGGTGTTCTGGGCGCTGTTCGATCAGACCGGCTCGTCCTGGGTGCTACAGGCCCAAAAAATGGATCAGACCTTTCTTGAGTACCGGATTCTGCCCTCGCAGATCCAGGCGGCCAATCCTTTGCTCATCATGATTCTGACACCCCTTTTCTACTACGGCATTTATCCCCGGCTGGAACGCCGCATGCGTATCACGGCGCTGGGAAAAATCGGCGCGGGAATGGTGCTCGCGGCTTCTTCGTTTGCGTTTGCGGCCTGGATTCAGCGCGCCCTGGATGCCGGCGTTTCGATGTCCATAGGCTGGCAACTGCTCAATTATGTTGTTCTGACTTCTTCCGAGGTCATGGTGTCGATAACCTGTCTGGAGTTCTCCTACACCCAGGCACCGCCGAAGATGAAGTCGTTTGTGATGTCCTTCTTCATGGTCTCCGTAGCCGCCGGAAATCTGTTCACCAGCGCGGTCAATTTTTTCATTCAGAACCCGGACGGCACATCGAAGCTGGCGGGAGCCGATTATTTCTGGTTTTTTTCCTTGCTGATGCTCGCCACGGCGATCATATTCGGTTTCGTGAGCCGCCGTTACCCGGAAAAGCCCGCGGTGACGGCCGCTTAATCGTCCGAGTCTTCGGCCCGCAGTCAACCGGTTTTATGTCGGATGCCTGTCAAGCAAGACTTACTAAACCAAGGAAATTGGTCTACTTTTTTCTATAGTTTCCACGCACCTCCCGACAAAGTGCCGAAAATGACCGTCGATTTCCTCTCCCCACAGCCCGTGGCGGTAGCACGACAAACTTTGCGCCGCCTGACCGAATCCGGTTTGCCGCCAACCCCGGACCTTTATGCCGAACACTACTATCTGATCGCCGGCGAACTGAGCGGGCGAAAACTCGAACCATTGGCCCGGGAACCTACCCCCGGAGTCGAGGTGACCGCTGCCGTCGAAGCGATCTTGCAAATTCTTACCGACACGACCTTCGGTCTTGCGGTCGAGTTGGGAACTTTCGACGGGCATTTCCAGATCCTGCTCAACGAGCAGAACGCCGCTCCGAATGCATTTTCCGCGGAACAGACCCGGAGCCAGATCATGAAGACCCTGTCCCTGCTCCGGCAGAGGGTTGCCGATTCCCAGGCGGATTTGAGGGAAGCCCAGCAGCTACTTCAACGCATGCGGGAGGACTTGAAAGAAAACCCCGGCTTGACGCAAAACGACCCGCTGACAGGCGTACTGAACCGGCGCGGTATCGATGTCGTCCTGACGCGCGAATTCACCCGGAGCCGCCGCCGTAAAGACCAGATGTCGATAGGCTTGATCAATATCGACCGGCTCGCCGGGATCAATGATGAGCATGGCCGCGACGCCGGCGACCAGGCGCTGATACACGTGGTCACCGCTGCCCGCGGACTATTCAGGTCGAAGGACATTTTCGCCCGCATCGGCGATGAGGAATTCGTCGCCGTTTTCCCGGGCGGCAACGCGGCCGGCGCCACCTTCGCGGTAGACCGTCTGCGCAACGTGCTCGACCGGATTCCGCTGCGGTACAACGGCAAAACCATTCCGGTCAAGATCAGCGCCGGCGTCGCCGAGATGCATCCCAGCGACACCCTGTCCGATCTGCTGCAGCGGGCGGAACGCTGCCTGCATAAAGCGAAAGACAGCGGGCGCAACCTGGTCGTCAACGAAACCGATCTGGCTTGAGCGCCGAACTGAACCGGATTCAATCCCTCCGCTTTTGCGTATGGAGACCATACCCGGTGATCCACAGCCGTCGGCGAGCAGGTCGCGGATTGAATTCGCATGCCCGCCGCATCCGGACCCCATGAAATGTGAACAGAACCGATCTGATCCGAACACATGCCGCTCACGAGCGGCTTCCGGAGCCCTTGCGTTCCGCTCACATCATCGCCGGCGGCATTGCTCGCGGCGAGAGCACCCATCGCGCCTGAACAGGCCCGGTTCACTCCGGCGCGTGACTATTTTTTGATCGGAACGCGCGACAGACCCCGGCCGTTCACGCCTGCCGGCAGGCAGGTGGGGGAGGATAGCGCGGCCTTGGGTCGGTTCAATGCCGACGAAAGGCCCGGAAGAAACGACTAAATTCTTGAAGCTGGAGTTTTTGAAGTGTGAAAATTGGCACATCATGAATACCGTGCAGCGAGCCTACCGCTACCGCTTTTACCCAACTGCGAAACAGGATACCATCCTGTCGGAGACGTTCGGGTGCGCTCGGTTTGTGTACAACCATTTTCTGCGAGTGCGGACGGACGGTTTCTATCAAAACGGCAAGCGGATCGGCTACAACGAGACCGCCAAGTTACTCACGGACTTGAAGCAGCAATCGGAAACAAACTGGCTTCAAGACGTTTCGAACGTCGTCTTGCAGCAATCCCTTCGGAATCTCGACACAGCGTTCAAGAATTTCTTCCAGGGCCGAGCGAAATATCCATCCTTCAAGACGAAGCACGGCCAGCAATCGGCCCGCTATACGACTTCCGGGTTCCGTTGGAAGGATGGCAAGGTTTATCTCGCCAAGATGGACGCACCTTTGAATATCCGATGGAGCCGGGAATTCTCGGGCAGACCTTCCTCCGTCACGGTCCGCAAAGATGCGGCGGGGCGGTATTTCATCTCGATTCTGGTCGAGGAAGAAGCCAAGGTCCTGCCGGTCATCAACAAGATGGTCGGGGTCGACTTTGGGCTGAAGGATGCCACCATACTGAGCAATGGAGAGAAAATCCCCAATCCTACCCAGTTGCGCAAAGCAGAACGAAAACTGGCCCGCGCTCAAAAGTGGCCCGGATTCACGTCAAGATCACGGACAGTCGCAAGGACTGGACGCACAAACTCACATCCCGTCTGGTGAGCGAGAACCAAGTGCTGGCTGCGAAGAGTTTGCAAGTCAAAAACAGGGTCAAGAACCCTTGTCTCGCCAAGGCCGTATCGGATGTTGGCTGGAGCGAGATTACCCGTCAGTTGGAATATAAAGCCAACGGGTACGGGCGGACCTTTGTTCAGATCGACAAGTTTTATCCGTCGAGCAAACGCTGTTCGACCTGCGGTCATATCCTCGAATCGCTCACGCTGGACGTGCGCTCCTGGACTTGTCCGGAGTGCGGAGCCGAGCATTGTCGGGACGCGAACGCAGCCAAGAATATCCTGAGCGCCGGATTGGCGATACTCGCCGGGGCAGATGCGCTCAGATTGCACGAAAAAGTACCGCGGGGCACGCGGAACCATAAGCCTGCGGAGCTTGAGTAAGACTCCGGAGGGCCAATCCCAAAGGAGCATCGGGCGATGAAACAGGAACCTGGAAGGCGACAACCAGGAATCCTCGGCCTTGAGGCTGCGGAGGATGTCAACAATCTCCACAAGAGACCGGAGGCTGAATGAATGCTCTTCCCATTCGAGTGCTGCTTGTTTCGACGATGGCGATGACCGCCGCCGGCTGTAATTCGCTGAGCCTGACCGGAACCGATCGGCCCATGGCGTTTCACGATACGCGTCTGCAGTACGCTCTTCTGACGAACGATCAGGAAGTGCTCGGCAAGGATTTCGACATGCATATCGAGCCGAGTATCAGCGAACGTGCGATAGCTGGCCTCGTGCTGCCTTTCGGGGCCGCCATCGAGACCGTGACCTGGCCCATCGGGTACGGCATCACGACTTACCTCAACGAATTCGACCCGCGTCGATGAGGCCTGCCGGCGTTTCTCCGAGGAGGGATTCATGAAAGCGATGATTTTGGAGCGTGTGGCAAAACTGAGCGACAACCCGGCGCCGCTAGTCCCGGCGGAATGGTCTAAACCGGTTCCGCAGTCGGGCGAGTTGCTGATCAAGGTCATCGCTTGCGGTGTCTGCCATACCGAACTCGACGAGATCGAAGGCCGTATGCCGCCGGCGAAGCTTCCGGTAATCCTGGGACATCAGGTCGTAGGACGGGTAGATGAACTCGGCGATTCGGTTTCGGGCTTTTCCGTCGGCGATCGAGTCGGCGTCGCCTGGATTCACTCGGCCTGCGGCGTCTGCGGCCATTGCCGGTCGGGGAACGAGAATCTGTGCGAACGGTTCGAGGCGACCGGGCGCGACGCTCATGGCGGCTATGCCGAATTCATGACCGCGCCGGCAGGGTTCGTGTTTTCGATTCCCGAACCGTTCTCCGACCTCGAGGCGGCGCCCTTGCTGTGCGCGGGAGCGATCGGCTATCGCTCTCTCAAGCTGACTCGGCTCGAAAATGGGGAAAACCTGGGGCTCACCGGCTTCGGCGCATCGGCCCACCTGGTTTTAATGATGGTGCGCCACCGTTTTCCCGGATCGCGGGTTTTCGTCTTCGCCAGAAACCCCGAGGAACGGGCCTTTGCCCTGGAATTAGGAGCAATCTGGGCCGGCGATACGGACGATGAGCCTCCGGCGAAATTGGATGCCATCATCGATACCACACCCGCCTGGGAACCCGTGGTCGCGTCCCTGAGGCATCTCGCCCCGGGCGGACGGCTGGTCATCAATGCCATCCGCAAGGAGGCATCCGACAAGGATTACCTGCTGCGCCTGGACTATCCGAGTCATCTCTGGATGGAAAAGGAAATCAAGAGCGTGGCCAATGTCGCGCGCAGTGACGTCGGAGACTTTCTCGCCCTGGCTGCGGAGATCCCGATTCGCCCCGAAATCGAAGAATACGCGCTCGAGGACGCTAATTGTGCGCTGCTCGACCTCAAAATGCACCGGATTCGTGGAGCCAAAGTGCTGCGGGTAGCGTGAAAGCAGGTTTGTTGGCAACGGATCGCCGACATGAGCTGGCGGACTCGTCGGCTATGCGCGGGAGTGTTCGAAGCCGGCCGATGGGTTCGTCGGCAAAGGATTGCCGGCCTACGTCTTGCACGCGCGTTCCGCACAACTTCATGGAATGTACTTGGCAGAGCAAGGCGCTCTGGCCGGCCGGGGTGATCACGCCCCAACCGCCTGCCTGTAGCAATAATCGAACAACAACTGCCATTCCCGCAGCTGAATCATTCGGCACAGGCGTTCTGCCTCGCTTTTTCCCGTCCGGCCGGCTTCGCAAAGATCGATGAACCGATGCGGATCCCATTGCCTCTGTTCCCGCAGGAATTGCGTCTCCGGCAAGGATGACTCCTGTTCCGCAATCCTGTTTGCAGCCTCGCACAACCCGGGAAAAACCGGATGCTGCCCGACCCTATTGAACCAGTATTTGCTGTTCCAGCTATCCGGCTCACGGCGGTGCATGATCCCGTGCCAATAGCTGCCGGTGGAGGTCGAGACGGATTGACTGATGTGATGGCTTTCTTCGAGATAGTCGTGATACAGCCATAAACCGGCCAAACTGCATTGCGCCATGCCGGCGTCCCTAATCGAATGGGGAAGAAACGCTTGCTCAGGCGAAAGTGCCTGAAGCGCGGAATAAACCTTGCGGTTAGGCGTGCCCGGACCGAGAGCGTTCAAACGTTCTTCGGCCAACAAAGCCTGAAAAACAGAACCGTATTGCGCTGGATCGAACATACACGGACTCCCTGGCAGTTCGCTCCAGGATAAATGATCCGGAAGAAGCACCGCAACAGTTCACCGAAGCCGATGCATGAAGAGGATCGAGGTAGCGAAGCGCCGGAAAGGAAACGCGGCCCGAGGCCGTGTTTCCTCGCCTATGAAAAATTATTCGATGACCGCGACCTTGTACGCCAGCGCGCCGATAGGACCAGTCTTATCCTTGAAGTTGGCGTGGCACATCACGCACTTTTCCATCACCACCGGAACCCCGGTAGCAATATAGAGATAGCGCTTGTCGCCTTCCTTGATGACGCGCTTGTAATGTTCGTCGCCGCCCAGGAGTCTTTCCGCGGCTGTTTTTTCGAAATCGCCGGTGGGCGTATTTTCCTCGGGGTTGGTCAGTTGATCCGTCAACCCTAACAGGCGGATGTCATGAAACCCATTCTTTTTCATTTCCGCGAACAAGAGCTTCGACGCGGTGGCTGCAGAGATGGAAGAAGGATTTTCCACATAATGCTCGGTGATCAGAACGATGGCGGTCTTATACAAGGCATCGAGCATTTTGACCTGTTCGACCGTGCGTGCGACGGCCGGATCCTCTTCGGCGGACGCGGCGCCCGCAAAGCCGGCCAATATCAGAGCAGAAAGAAGATTCTTGAGATTCATTTGGCTTTTCCTCTTTATTATGAAATTGTGGAATTGCTTGAACTCCGGGTTAGCAATGCCAAACGCATCGCTGGGAGGAACCTTCCCGGCCATGACGGGAAAGCTCTCGCCCTCCATTGTGGTTTTCGGTCGATACGATGTCAAATCGTTTTCGGTGGAAATCGCCCGCTTGGAACGGTTGCTTCGTAGATTTGCCCCGATCGTTTGTATTTAACGAATTGACTGGGTTATAGTCTCGCGGCTCCGAACACGTACTAACTTTTCTTGAACCCGCGCAGTCACGACGTTTTCAATGAGACCCAACTGGTGTCCGGCCGTCCTGGCATTTCTGACTTTTACGGTCTCCGTCGTTCCTGGATTCGCCGCTGACGGCGCTGCGGACAAGGAAACCTCTTCCGCCGAACCGAAGCCAATCCGAAAGCATGAAGCCGAGTTCCCGAATGCCGCGACGGTCCGTCTCAGCAAGGAGCAGCAAAAAATCGGTGGTCTGAGCATCGAAGTATTGGCTGCTTCGACGTTTCAGCCGGAGATCGCGGCTTACGGAAAGGTGGTCGATATTCAGCCCTTGCTGGCGTTGCACGTCCGTTATCGAGCGGCCGGCACCGAGGTCGAAATCGCGATTGCCGCGGTCGAACTGGCGCAAAAGAATCGTGACCGGCTCGCGACCCTGCACCGCGAAGGCATCGTCGCCAGTCGTGACCTGGCGCAGGCCGAGGCGCAATATCAGGCCGACCGTGCCAGGCTAGAGGCCGCGCGGCGGCAGATGGGGGAAATCCGGCACGAGGCTCGGCAGGCCTGGGGCGGTGCCCTGACCGGCATCGCCTTCGACGGCGCATCTCACCTGTTTCAGGACTTCTTGAGCCGGAACCGGGTATTGGTTCTGATCGCCTTGCCGAGCGGGCTATCCTTGCCACCCGATGTGCATTCGCTCTTCGTCGCTCGTGAAAACGACCGGAGTTCGGCACGCCGGGCCGAACTCATTTCTCCGGCCCCGGGAACCGACGATCTCGTACAGGGCGAAACTTACTTCTTTCATGCGCCCAGCGTTAGACTGCGCGCCGGAATGCGGGTGAATGCCTGGCTGCCGGCTTCCGAAGAACCTATCCGCGGCGTTGCCATTCCGCCGTCGGCTATCGTTTGGCATACCGGGAAGCCTTGGGTTTACCGCCAATCCGACGAACGCACGTTTATACGCACGGAAATTGCCGCGTACCGCGAACAAAGCGATCTCTGGTTCGTCGACCGGGGCTTTGCCGCCGGCGACCGGATTGTCGTTACCGGCGGCCAGCTATTACTCTCGGAGGAATTCCGGGGAGACATCCCGAGCGAGGACGAGGGAGAGGACGACGACTGATGCTGTCGGCCATCGTTCGCTTCGCCGTGCACCGGCGCGGAGTGGTCATTGCGCTCGCCCTCCTGCTACTGGTATACGGCGTTCTCCGTCTCGGACAGGCGAGCCTGGACATCTTTCCCGAGTTTTCCGCCCCCCGCATCGTTATCCAGACGGAAGCACCGGGCCTCACAGCCGAACAGACGGAAACCCTCGTAACATCACACGTCGAAAAGCAGCTCGCGGGGCTGATCGGCCTGGACAGCATCCGCTCGGAATCGATCCAGGGACTGTCGGTGGCGACAGTGGTTTTCGAGGAAGGCACCGATATCTACCGAAATCGGCAATTGGTCGGCGAGCGGCTGAGCCTGCTGGCCGGCAAACTGCCCCCCGGCGCCGGTCCTCCGGTGATGGTACCGCTTTCATCGTCTTCCGCGACGGTTCTGACCATCGGACTCAGCTCGCCTTCCCACAGCCTCATGGAGCTCCGCGATCTGGTGGACTGGACCATCGTGCCGCGAATACTGGCCGTACCGGGGGTTGCGGACGTGAACGTATTCGGCGGCGAAATCCGCCAATTGCAGATTCAAATCGATCCGGACAAGCTGCGCCGCTACGGCCTGGCAGCCGGTGACGTCGTGCTGGCGGCCCGACAGGCGACGGGTATGCCCGGGGCCGGTTTCGTGGAAAACCATAACCAGCGGATCGTTTTGAATATCGCCGGGCTGCCGGCGGCCGAGGACGCCTTGAAACAAGTCGTGCTGATGCGCAGGAACGGCGCAAATATAACCCTGGCGGATGTGGCGACCGTGGCCACGGCGCCCAGGCCGCCCATAGGCGCCGCGGCCGTCGGCGGAAAGCCCGCCGTCGTCATGATGGTGATCGCTCAGTACGGTGCCAATACCCTGCGCGTTTCACGAAACGTCGGAACCGTTCTGGGAGAATTCGAGCAGCTGTTCTCGAAACAGGCGATCGATTTCCATCCCCATCTATTCCGGCCGGCGGATTACATCGAACGATCCTTAAGCAATCTTGCCGCTCACCTGCTGGCCGGCGGGCTCCTGGTCGTGCTGGTGCTCTACGTCTTTCTGTTCGATTTCCGGACCGCGTTCATCTCCGCCATTGCCATTCCGCTTTCCCTGGTTGCGGCGGTGGTCGCTTTGCTGAATCTGGGCGTCAATCTCAACATCATGATCCTCGGTGGGCTGGCGATTGCACTCGGCGAGGTGGTGGACGATGCCATTATCGACACCGAGAATATTTTTCGCCGCCTCCGTGAAAACCGGCTCGGTCCGAATCCACGCCCGGTTTTCCAAATCGTCTACCAGGCCTCCATGGAGGTGCGCAGCTCGGTGGTTTATGCCAGTTTCATCGTCGCCCTGGCATTCGTTCCGCTCCTGACCCTAGGCGGCATTGCCGGCCGCTTGTTTGCCCCGATCGGTTACGCCTATATCCTGGCGATTCTCATGTCCCTGCTGGTAGCGCTGACGGTGACGCCCGCACTCTGCTACATGCTGCTCAAAACCGGCAAGACCGATCGAGCGCCGCCGCTGATTCGACTGCTCCAGCCTCGGTACGCCGCCTTGCTGAGGTCCGTCGCACAGCGGCCGAAAGCTGCCGCGTGGATCAGCGCTGCCGTCTGCGGAAGCGGCTTTCTAGCCTTGACGACCCTAGGCGGGGAGTTCCTGCCACAACTTCGGGAAGGCCACTACATCGTCCACACAAGCAGCCTGCCCGGCACCTCGCTGAACGAATCGCTCAGAATCGGCGGACTGCTAACCCGGCAATTTCTGGCAATGCCGGAAGTCGAATCGGTCTCGCAGTGGGCCGGCCGGGCCGAGCGCGGAGCGGATACTTACGGCAGCCATTACAGCGAATACGAAGTTCGGCTCAAGCCGTTGTCCGGCGAAGACCAACAGGCCGTTCTGGAGCGTCTCAGACGAGTCCTCGGAGATTTTCCGGGAATCCTGTTCGAAGCGAACACTTTTTTGACCGAACGGATCGACGAAACCATCTCCGGCTACACCGCACCAGTGGTGATCAATCTCTACGGGACCGATCTCGATCTGCTCGATCGGAAGGCGCGGGAGGTCGCCGGTCTGATCCGAACCATTCCCGGCGCGATCGACGTGCAGCTACGCTCGCCTCCGAGCACGCCCCAGCTGCAAATCAGGCTGAAACTCGACGAGTTGGCCGGTTACGGCTTGCGTCCCCTGGAAGTGGCCGATGTTCTGCAAACGGCATTACAAGGCCGGGTGGCGGGCACTTACTATTTGGACAATCGAGCTTACGAGGTGGCGGTGATTCTGCCGCCGGATCTCCGTCGCCGACCGGAGGCGATAGCGCACCTGCCGCTCCGGACCGCGGACGGCCTGGTCGTGGAATTGGGCCGAATCGCGGACATCCGGCAGGTTGGGGGACGTTACAACATTCTTCACCAAGGTGGACAGCGTGTGCAGACCATCACCGCGAACGTGACCGGAAGGGCTGCGGGCACGTTCATGGAAGAACTGCGCCGGCGAACGTTCGACGTCATCGACTTTCCGCCGGAAATTTATCCGGAGTTTACCGGTGCCGCCGTGGAACAAGGCAAGGCGCGCTGGGAACTGACGATCCACGCGCTGTTGGCGGGCACCGGCGTTTTATTGCTGGTCTTTCTGGCCGTCGACAGCGTGCGCCACATGTTCCTGGCCTTGATCAATCTGCCTTTTTCGCTGGCCGGAGGCGTGGCAGCGGCCGTTCTGGCAGGCGCCACGCTTTCGATCGGATCCATGGTGGGTTTCGTCACATTATTTGGAATCACGGTACGTAATTCGATCATGCTGATCTCCCACTACCGACATCTCGTCGAAATCGAAAATTGCCCGTGGAATTTGGAAACGGCGATTCGCGGAGCGCAGGAACGGCTGCCTTCGATTCTGATGACGGCCTTGGTTACCGCGCTGGCGATGCTGCCCATCGCCGTCGACAGCGACAATCCGGGACGTGAGATCATGGGCCCCATGGCCGCAATCATTATCGGCGGGCTGGTGTCCTCCACGATCCTGAATCTGCTGCTGCTGCCGACGATACTGCTGAAGTTCGGCCGCTTCGAAACTGTCGGCCGGCGGCAATAGAGGCCGCTCGCGCGCGGCGGACAAAGATGCCCCCTACAGCATGCGCGCCATGACCAAGGCATCTTCGCGGCCATTGTGTGCCGGATAATAGCCCTTGCGGCTGCCAATCTCGTTGAATCCGAGTTGGTGGTAAAGTTTGATGGCGGGTTTATTGGAGGGACGCACTTCGAGAAAAATCGTTTCCGCTTTGTGTTGTCTCGCAACCTCCATGAGCTTTTCAAGCATCAGTCGCCCATAGCCCCTCCCCTGGTTCTGCGGCGATACGCAGAGATTGAGCACGTGCGACTCGCCGGCGCCGACCGACGCAATCCCGTAACTCACGACCTGGCCGGCTTTTTCCCCCACCCAGCAGCAGTAGCCTACCGTGTAACAATCCCGGAATGTGGCGGGTTCCCAGGGAAATTCGTATGCACTTTGCTCAATGGCGGCCACTATTTTCAAATCGGATCGCCGCATCGGACGAATGATCAGCTCGGCATTCTTCACGAGGCTGGGAAAATGTCGGTAATAAAACTGGGTTTCGGCATCATAACTGATGAATCTTTTGATGCGCTCGAACAAGTCGAACAAATCGAACATGACGGACATGCTTATGTATTTTGTTGTCGAAAAGCCCGCATGGCGAGTTTGAGATCTTCCCAGGCCCTACGCTTTTCCGTTTGCGAGCGCAGCAGGTAAGCGGGATGGTAAGTCACAACCAGCGGAATCCGGTCGTAATAATGCACCTGGCCCCGTAGTTTACCTATGGGCGTCGTAGTCTTTAATAAGTTCTGGGCAGCGACGCGTCCCACGGCTAGAATGATCTTGGGTTTCAGCAATGCGACCTGTCCCTTCAGGTATTCCTCGCAGGCCGCGGCTTCCTCGGTGGCCGGATCGCGGTTCCTGGGCGGACGGCATTTGACCACGTTGGCGATGTAAACGGCTTCCCGTCTAAGACCGACCGCCCGTATCATTTCGTTGAGCAATTGGCCCGCCCGGCCCACGAACGGTTCGCCCTGCAGGTCTTCCTGTTCTCCCGGTGCTTCGCCGATGACCATCCATCCGGCTTCGCGATTGCCGACCCCGAAAACGGTCTGGGTACGGCCCTGGTGCAATGCGCAGGTGGTACATCCCGCCACCCGGGCTTCCAGATCCTCCCAGCTCAGAACACAATTCGAAGGTGTGCCGACGGACGCCGCCGTTTGTGCCCGGCCCGCGCTAGCGGGTACGTCATCCGGCGCAGGGTCGGCGCGGCCCGGGTCTTCGGTCGGCGCTGGTCGCTCCCCCTGCCTGGAAACCCACACTTGAATTCCCATCGAACGGAGATACTCCAAGCGTCGTTCGTCGCAAGACATGGCGGAATGCGGAACGGTGATCAGAGCGTATGTTCGCGGAACGCGGACATCGTCACACGTCACCGGCCGCTTGCGGATGCATGCGTTGCCGAGGCGCCAGCAGTTTATTGACCGCATTGACGTATGCCTTGGCCGAAGCAATCACGATATCGGTATCGGCACCCTGGCCGTTCACGATACGGCCGCCTTTTTCCAGCCGAACCGTGACTTCACCCTGAGCGTCGGTGCCGGTCGTGATGTTGTTCACCGAATACAGCAGCAAGGTGGAATCGGTACGGACCAGGGACTCGATGGCCTTGAAGCTTGCATCGACGGCACCGCTGCCATGGGCAGTACCGGTCATTTCCTCGTTCTCGATCCTGAGGCCAACTCGCGCACACGGAATTTCGCCGGTTTCCGAGCATACCCGAAGCGTAACCAGCCTTATCCGCTCGTCCTCCGCCTCGACGCCTGCTTCGGTAATCAAGGCTTGCAGGTCTTCGTCGAAAATATCGTGTTTTTTGTCCGCCAGATCCTTGAAGCGCTGAAATGCGTCATTCAGTTCCGTCTCCGACCCGAATTCGATCCCCAGCTCCTGCATGCGCGTCCGAAACGCATTGCGCCCGGAGTGCTTGCCCAGAACCATGCGGTTGGCGGTCCAGCCGACATCCTCGGCGCTCATGATTTCGTAAGTCTCCCGGCTCTTCAGGACACCGTCCTGATGAATGCCGGATTCATGCGCGAACGCATTGGCGCCGACGATGGCCTTGTTGGGTTGTACCGGAAAGCCGGTAATATTCGAAACCAGCTTGGAACAGGCGACAATCTCGCGGGTATCAATCGCGATCCTGCAGGGAAAAACGTCCTTGCGGGTCTTGACCGCCATGACGATTTCCTCCAAAGCCGCATTGCCGGCGCGCTCGCCCAGGCCGTTGATGGTACATTCGACCTGCCGTGCGCCGTTCATGACGGCAGACAACGAGTTGGCGACCGCCAAGCCCAGATCGTTGTGGCAATGCACGGAAAAAACCGCCTTGTCCGAATTGGGAATCCGCTCCCTCAGCCGGCGGATCGTCGCGCCGAATTGCTCCGGAACGCTGTAGCCGACGGTATCCGGGATGTTCAAGGTCGTTGCGCCGGCGTCGATGACGGCTTCGAGTATCCGACACAGAAAATCTTCTTCCGAGCGCCCGGCATCCTCCGGAGAAAACTCGACGTCATCGGTATATTGCCTTGCCCGTTTTACCGCCTTGATCGCATACTCGATCACTTGATCCGGTGCCATGCGCAATTTCTGCTGCATATGAATCGGCGAGGTCGCAATGAAGGTATGGATGCGCGCCCGGCTGGCTTCCTTGAGCGCCTCGCCGGCCCGATCGATATCTCGATCCAGAGCTCGCGCCAATCCGCATATGGTACTTTCCCTGATCGTACGGGCCACGGCCTGCACCGATTCGAAATCGCCGGGACTGGCCGCCGGAAATCCGGCCTCGATCACATCCACCCGCAAACGTTCCAGCGACTTGGCAATGCGCACCTTCTCCTCCTTCGTCATGGAGGCCCCGGGACTCTGCTCGCCGTCGCGCAACGTCGTATCGAAAATGATGAGTTTGTCGCTCATGATAAAACCTCGTTAATCTTTCACGGCCTCTCTTCGGGAGGACCACCGTGTCTTTTCGCGCCAAGGATTTTGGAATGCGTCGAGTCTGCTGCCCCTCAGGGCAGGAGGCGGAGACGCCGAAAGTCGAGGAATTCAGAGCGGCAAAAAGCGCTGACAGGACCGAGTGTTCGGTGCAGTTTACAGCGTTCGGGACTGGCGATCGGATACATGGATTTGGGCTGCCTTTTGAGCAACTATATTACTCATCCCCACATCGTACAAGCACCACCACGGGGATAGCTTTCCTGTCATCCAACCGAACTCCGGGTCCGGCAGATCCACCACTCTCAGGTTCGACGCTCGCTCCGCATCTTGCGCCGCCCGATCAGGGTCAGCACCGGCCCCGAAACTGCGTAAGCCGTAAACATGACGAACAGCATCAGGGGTGGATTGGTGAAGATGAAGGCGAATACCAGCATCACGAGTATGGCCCACATGAACGGCACCCGCCCCCGGAGATCCACGTCCTTGAAGCTGTAATAACGGAAGTTGCTGACCATCAGCAAACCCGTCATCAGGGCCAGTCCGAGCGAAACATAGCGCATGGCCTCGCCGCTCAAATCCAAGGTTTCGCTAAACCAGATGAAGCCGGCCAGAATCGCCGCAGCCGAGGGACTCGGCAGGCCTTGGAAATACCGCTTGTCCGCGGTCGCGATCTGGGTATTGAAACGCGCCAGGCGGAGAGCGGCGCCTGCGGCGTGCACGAAAGCCGCAACCCACCCGATCTTGCCCAGGGTCGCCAGCGACCAGATATAGGCAACCAGAGCCGGGGCCGCGCCGAAGGAAATCATGTCGGCCATGCTGTCGTATTCGGCCCCGAATGCACTTTGCGTATTGGTCAGACGCGCCACCCGGCCATCGAGACCGTCCAGAATCATGGCGATGAAAATGGATACGGCGGCCAGTTCGAAGCGTCCGTTAAACGCGGCCGTGATGGCGTAAAAGCCGGCAAAAAGCGCCGCCGTCGTGAACAGATTCGGTAACAAATAAATACCGCGCCGCCGCCTCGCAGGAGGGATTTGTTCTTCCATAGTCCCGCTTTACGTTGAACCTAGCAATCGTGCGGGCTAGCATAGCACAACCCGCCGCCAATCCGGCGTCCGGCGCAAGCCGGGCGGCTCGCGCTGATCCGTGGCAAAACTCAGTTCTTGCTCTTGTCGACGATTTTGTTGGCTTTGATCCAGGGCATCATGTCGCGCAGCTTGGCGCCGACCTGCTCGATCGGATGCTCGCGCCCGAGACGCCGCTTGGCCTTCAACGTGGCGCAACCCGCCTGATTCTCCAGGATGAATTCGCGGGCGAACTCACCACGCTGAATTTCGCCGAGAATCTTCTTCATCTCCTTTTTGGTTTCCTCGGTGACGACGCGCGGACCACGGGTCAGATCACCGTATTCGGCGGTATTGGAGATCGAATAGCGCATGTTGGCAATGCCGCCTTCATACATCAGATCGACGATTAGTTTCAGTTCATGCAAGCATTCGAAATAAGCCATCTCCGGGGCGTAACCGGCTTCCACCAGGGTTTCGAACCCGGCCTGCACGAGCGCCGTCGCTCCGCCGCACAGCACGGCCTGCTCGCCGAACAGGTCGGTCTCGGTCTCTTCGCGGAAGGTGGTTTCGATGATGCCGGCGCGTCCGCCGCCGTTGGCCGAAGCATAGGACAAGGCGATCTCCTTGGCCTGTCCCGAAGCGTTCTGATAAACCGCGATCAGCGACGGTACGCCGCCGCCCTGGGTGTAGGTCGAGCGCACCAGATGGC
This sequence comes from Methylocaldum marinum, assembly GCF_003584645.1. Taxonomy (GTDB): domain Bacteria; phylum Pseudomonadota; class Gammaproteobacteria; order Methylococcales; family Methylococcaceae; genus Methylocaldum; species Methylocaldum marinum. The sequence continues at coordinate 745,110 of NZ_AP017928.1, read as the reverse complement.
CGGGGCCTTTCGGCGCGACCATGATCACGTCCAAGTCGGCGCGCGGCTGGATCTGCTCGAAATGGATGTTGAACCCGTGGGCGAACGCCAAGGCCGCGCCTTGCTTGATGTTCGGCTCGATCTGCTCGGAATAGAGCTTGGCCTGGTGTTCGTCCGGAGCGAGTACCATGATCACGTCCGCCTGTTTCACCGCCTCTTCCACCGACATGACGGTCAATCCCGCGTTCTCGGCCTTCACGGCGGACGCCGAACCCGGACGCAAAGCGACGATGACCGAAACACCGGAATCTTTCAGGTTGTTGGCATGAGCGTGGCCTTGCGAGCCGTAGCCGATAATGGCGACCATCTTGTTCCGAATAATCGAAAGATCGGCATCTTTATCGTAATAAACCTGCATGAATGGTCCTCGTGATTTGTCGTGCTAATTGGTTAAATCGTCGCCCAACAGCACGCAATGCAAGCTTGTAGGCGGACGGACTGTCTATCTACCGTATCAGGCATGATCGGAGTAGAAACCTTTTTAGTTTAGAAAAGCGCACCAGCTCCGGCTTTTTGCCAATTAATTACAAATTCGTCGATAGTCCCTTTGCCACCGTAGGTGTTATAGTGCTGCTTCCAGTACCCAGCGATAGCGTTTATATCGCCAGCCAAAGGCAATGTTGCGGGAACCCTGAGGTAATGGACGCGCGCCATAGCGGCTGCATACCTGTGGTTAGAAGCCAAAATAGTACTGTCGGGCAAATTCGTTGTCGAAATCTCTCCAACAGCACAAACTTTTGCAGCTAGATGGTTTCTATAAGCCAAGTAGTTCTTCCATATATCATCATGTGTATTCGGCTCCATTTGAAAATAACCCAAGGCAGGACCACCACCAAGCTGGTTTAAGTACTTTAGTCTACTTTCTTGAATTGCGGTTCCAAGCAGTAACTGTTCAGCAACAATGCTATGCTTGTTGATACCCATGAGGGTCGGACGAATAACATCTTCCAAGAACTCTTTAGGTGTCGGCATGTTATTGCTTTCTCCCAAATATTTCCGTGACCCTCTTAATATCGTAAAGCCATCTTTCGAATAGATAAGCGATCACATCCTCCTTGACTTCGTTTCCCAGAAACACATCCATTTGCAACGCTATTTGATCTACCGAATCCAAGGTGACCCTCGTATATCTTACCGATTCGTTAAACCTGTTCACGTCCTCCAAACCGGCATTTGCGACAGAAAGGGAAGCGTAGAAAGTCATGCTCCGACAGGTATACTTACTATCACAGTCGGCAAAGATTATTTTCCAAGCCGGGCCTTCAGCAGCTGACGTCACAATGTAATTTTTGTCACCACCTAAAACCAACTTGGAATTTGACAGTTTAGAAACGATATCGTAGATATTTTTTGGCGTATTTTGTTTTTCCGCGGCATGTATTGAAAACCAAAAACAGTACAGGACAGCAAATACCAAAAAAAGAAATTTACCGCTCTGTATGGTCAAGGATATCTCCTTATCATTCAGAACTCATACCTGGACAATACCCAAAGAAAACCCTGGATTTTAATATTTAATTCTCATCCCTGCAAACAACAGAGCCACCCAGAAACGCATTGAGATTTCATCAACAAAAACTCATATTGCGGCTAGACATGAAGCCCACGGTCGCCGCGCAGAATGCCCGTGGTGCCGGAGCGCACAACCTCGATGATGGAATCCTGATCGAGCGTCTGCAGAAACGCGTCCAGCTTGGATTTTTCGCCGGTGACTTCGATGACATAGCTCACAGGCGTGACGTCGATGATTTTTCCGCGAAAGATGTCGGTCAAGCGTATGATTTCTTCCCTAGCCCGGTCGACGGCGCGCACTTTCACCATCATCAATTCGCGCTCGATGTGGGAGGATTCGGAAATATCGATGAGTTTGACCACATCGACCAGTTTGTTGAGTTGCTTGGTGATCTGTTCGATGATCTCGTCGCTGCCCGTCGTAACCAGCGTCATCCGCGACAACGAGGCATCCTCCGTGGGCGCCACGGTCAACGACTCGATGTTGTATCCGCGCGCGGAAAAAAGCCCAGCCACCCGCGACAGCGCCCCCGATTCGTTCTCCATCAGGATGGAAATGATATGGCGCATCAGGCGAGCTCCCTTTCCGCGGCCATACCGGGAGCGAGGCGCATTTCATGGTGAGCCTTTCCGGCCTCGATCATGGGATAAACGTTCTCGGTCGGATCGGTCAGGAAATTCAGGAAAACGGTTCTGTCCTTGAGCCTGAGCGCCTCCTCCAGCGCCGGGCGCACGTCCGCCGGATTCTCGATGCGCATGCCGACATGGCCGTAAGCTTCAGCCAGCTTGACGAAATCGGGAATGGTCTCGAGATAGGAATGGGAATAGCGGCTTTCGTAGGTGAATTCCTGCCATTGGCGAACCATGCCCATGTAACCGTTGTTGAGATTGACGATCTTGATGGGCGTCCGGTATTGCAGAGCCGTCGCCAGCTCCTGAATGCACATCTGAATGCTCGCCTCCCCGGTCACGCAGGCCACGTCCGCATCGGGGTGAGCCAGCTTCACGCCGATGGCCGCCGGCAGACCGAATCCCATGGTGCCGAGGCCGCCCGAGTTGATCCAGCGGCGCGGCTTGTCGAATTTGTAGAACTGAGCCGTCCACATCTGATGCTGTCCGACGTCGGACGTAACGAACGCATCACCCTTGGTGACTTCGTACAACTGCTCGATGACGTACTGCGGCTTGATCAGCTGACTGTTCCGGTCGTAACGCAAGCAGTCCAGGGATTCCCAGCGTGCGATTTGCTCCCACCACGCGTTGAGAGCTGCCTCGTCGGGCCGTTTGTCGCTGCTCCGCAGCATCTCGATCATGTCGTCGAGCACCGGGGCGACTTCACCGACGATGGGAATATCGACGCGCACCGTCTTGGAGATCGACGCCGGATCGACATCGATGTGAATGATCTTCGCATGCGGGCAAAACTGAGCGAGCTTGCCGGTCACCCGGTCGTCGAAGCGAGCACCGACGGCGAAAAGCACATCGCATTCGTGCATCGCCATATTCGCCTCGTAAGTTCCGTGCATGCCCAGCATGCCCAGAAACTGCCGATCGGTGGCCGGATAGGCTCCCAGCCCCATCAAGGTATTCGTGATGGGAAAACCGAGCATGCGGGTGAATTCCGTCAGCTGCTCTGAGGCATTGCCCAAAATAACGCCGCCTCCCGAGTAGATCATCGGCCGCCTCGCCGAAAGCAAAAGATCGACCGCCTTCTTGATCTGCCAGCGGTGTCCCTTGACGTTCGGGTTATAGGAGCGGACCGAGACCGAGCTCGGGTACTCGTAGGAAATCTTGATATTCGGGTCGGTCACGTCCTTCGGAACGTCGACCACGACGGGACCGGGCCGGCCGGTGGTGGCGATGTAGAACGCTTTCTTGATGGTCTCAGCCAGCTTGTGCACGTCCTTCACCAGGAAGTTATGCTTTACGCAAGGCCGAGTGATGCCCACGGTGTCACACTCCTGGAAAGCGTCGCTGCCGATAACCGGCAGAGGCACCTGGCCGGTGATGATCACCATCGGGATCGAATCCATATAGGCCGTCGCGATCCCGGTGACCGCATTGGTGGCGCCGGGACCGGAGGTCACCAGCACCACGCCCGGCTTGCCGGTCGAGCGGGCGTAACCGTCCGCGGCATGGGTCGCGCCCTGTTCGTGGCGCACCAGGATGTGCTTGACGTCTTCCTGTTTGAACAGGGCGTCGTAAATGTGCAATACGGCCCCGCCGGGGTAACCGAAAATATATTCAACTCCTTCGTCCTTAAGACTTTGGACTAGGATTTCCGCGCCGCTGAGCTCCACGGTTTTAACACCCCAAAAAAGAATTAGGCGTTTCGAAAACGCCCGCTCCGATCAAGACAATAAAATTAAAATAGCCGATAACGGTACTCGGATTCACACAACCCGTCAAGCCGCGGCGGATGGGATACGGTCGATCGCAACATGAAAGCCTAACGCTCTCTGAGACTTTCGTCCTCATACTGCAACAACGGACTCAGGAAATACTCGATCAAGCGCCGCTTGCCCGTCTTGATCTCTACGGTGACCGCCATACCCGGGGTCAGGTTCACCGCCTTTTCCTCCACCACCATCGTGGCATGCGACAAAGCCACTCGAGCGGCATAGATCAGCCCCCGTTTCTCGTCCTGAATGGCATCGTTGGACACCTGCATAACCTTTGCCGGAATTGTACCGTACTTGGTGAACGGAAAGGTCTCGATTTTGACTTCGGCTTCCTGCCCGGCGTTGACGAAGCCGATGTCCTTGTTTTGGATAAACGCTTCCACTTCCAGCGGATTGTCGCGGGGCACGATAACGAGAAGCGGCTGGGCCGGCGTGACGACGCCGCCCACCGTGTGCACCGCCAGTTGCTGCACCACACCGTCGACGGGAGCCGCGAGGGTCATGAAGCGCCGCGGGTTTCGGCCTTGATGAGTTCCTGGGTCAGATCGGTCACTCGCTGCTCCGCCTCGTGGAGCTTATCCAGAGCCACACGGCGCGTTTCGGCGATGAGCGCTTCCCGCTGCTGCCGGCTTTCCGCGAGAGCGGCCTGAATTTCCGCCAGTTTGGCTTGTTGCGCGGCCAAGTCCCGCTCCTGTTCGATACGGACCTGCTCCAGTTCGAGATAAGCATGCTTGGAGACGAAATTCCTCTTCCGCAGTCCCCGGTAATCTTCCGCCCGCTCCCGCGTGATCGGCAGGGTTTGTTCCGGTTTCCGCACGAGTTCCCGAGTGGCGCGTTCCTCGGCCGTTCGCCGGGCGATCTCGGCTTCCAATTGCTTGAGCTTCGCGCGGTATTCGAGGTACTGCCCTTCCAGAAGACGCCGCTCGGCCGCCAGCCGGCTTTCATCGAGGCCTTCGATCCCGATCGATGTCAGCCTTTTGCTTTCTATGGCCTCCAGCAGGGCTTTGGCTCGGGCCGCGTCCAGCCGCGCCGTCAGCAGGTCGTTGGCGATGCGGTCGGTGTCGGCTTGCGCCATGGTGGGATCCAGTTCGATCAACACTTCGCCGGCCTCGACGCTCTGGCCGTCCCTGATATGGATGGCCGTCACCTTCGCCGTCTCCATCGGCTGAACGATCTTGGTTCGGTCATCGGGGATGATCTTGCCCTCCGCGCTTGCCACGACATCGACCTGTCCGACGATGGACCACAACAACGCGGTCGCCGCAAAAGCCATGATCAGCCACATGAAAACACGAGGTGCCGGAGACACCGGCGTTTCTTGCAAGGCGAGGGCGGCGGGCAAGAATTCGGCCTCGTGAGGAAGCCGCGGCGGCGGATCGAGCCGTTTGCGCTCCGCCCAGGCTTGGCGAAACACCTGTCCGTAGCGCCGGATCAGATCCGACATGGCGTGTAGCCGCATCGCCGGTCAAGCCTGTTGCAGGCGATGCAGCCGGGCATAGTGCCCGGCCTGGTGGGTCAGGAGTTCGTCATGGGTGCCCTCTTCCACGAGCTGACCGTGGTCGAGGACCAGGATGCGGTGGGCCTGGCGCACGGCGGACAACCGGTGAGCGATGATGATGACGGTCCGTCCCCGGCAGATCGCCTTCATGTTGTTCTGGATGATGCGCTCTGACTCATAATCCAGGGCGCTGGTGGCCTCGTCGAAAATGAGGATGCGCGGATTCGCGACGAGAGCCCGGGCGATGGCGATCCGTTGGCGCTGACCGCCCGACAGGGTCGCCCCGTGCTCCCCCACGACCGTATCGTAGCCTTCGGGCAATTCCAGGATGAAGTCGTGAGCGCCCGCCAGTTTCGCCGCTCCGATCACCGCTTCCATGGGCATTCCGGGGTCGGCCAGGGCGATGTTCTCCCGAATCGTGGCATTGAAAAGGACGTTCTCCTGCAAGACCACGCCGATCTGGCGGCGCAAGGACGACGGATCGGCCAGCGCCAGGTCCATGCCGTCGATGAGGATACGACCGCGTTCGGGCACGTAAAGGCGCTGGACGAGTTTGGTCAAGGTGCTCTTGCCCGACCCGGAGCGACCGACGATGCCGATGACCTGTCCCGGCAGAATTGAAAGGCTCACCTCCCGCAGCACTTCCGGGCCATCGGGCCGGTAGCGGAAACTCACCCGGTCGAACTCGATTCGTCCCTGCACGGGCGGTAGGGTCGAGCGGTTGCCGGACGACAGTTCGGTGCGGGTATTGAGGATATCGCCCAGCCGTTGAACCGAGATGCCGGTTTGCTGGAAATCCGTCCACAGCTGGGCCAGCCGCATGATGGGCTGCGACACCCGGCCCGCCAACATGTTGAAAGCGACGAGCTGGCCGACGGTCAACTCGCCATCGATGACCAGCCGGGCGCCCAGCCACAAGGTGGCCGCTGTCACCAGCTTCCCGATCAACGCAACTCCTTCATGGGCGACCGTGGCCAGGGTCGCGGTCCTGAAGCTGGCCGAAACGTACGCTGCGAGCTGGCGGTCCCAGCGGCGAGTCATCTAAGGTTCCACCGCCATGGCCTTCACCGTGTCGATGCCGGCGATCGCTTCCACGAGCAGCGCCTGATTTTCCGCGCCTCGATTGAACTTCTCGTGGAGTCTCGCCCGAAGCAGCGGCGTAACCGACAGCGAAAGCAGGGCGTAAAGCGGCAAGGAGCCCACCACGACCAGGGTCAGCCAGCCGCTGTAGTACAGCATGACCGCGATGAACACCACCGCGAAAAACAGGTCGAGTACGAGGGTCACGGCGTTGCCGGTCAGGAAGGAGCGGATATGTTCGAGCTCCCGCACTCGGGCGACCGAATCCCCGACCCGCCGGGCCTGAAAATAGGCGAGAGGCAGATTCAAAAGGTGCCGGAAGAGTCGCGCCCCGAGTTCGACGTCGATGCGGCTCGTGGTATGGGCGAACACATAGCTGCGCAGGCCGCTCAAGACCACCTCGAAGATCGAGACGATCAGAAGACCGACGACGATCACATCTAGGGTCGTGAGGCCCCGGTGCACCAACACCTTGTCCATGACCACCTGGAAAAAGAGCGGGGTTACTAGGGCGAACAGTTGCAGGACGAACGACACCAGCAGGACTTCACCCAACAGCTTCCGGTATTTGACCACCGCCGGAATGAACCAGGTGAAGTCGAATTTGGCCAACTCTCCGGCCAGGGAGGCCCTCGAGGTGAAGAGTATCAAAGTCCCGGTCCAGCGCGATTCCAGTTCGCTTCGGGCGATAACCTCCGGCCGCTCGACTCGGGGGTCGTGGATCAGGATCTTCTCGGCCTCACTCCGTGCGAGAATGAAGAACTCACCGTTCTGAGCTATAGCGAGCGCCGGCAGCGGCGTGTTGGCCAAGCGCGAGGCGTCCGTCGTCACGCGCTTGGCCTTGAGCCCCAAGTGCTTGGCGGCGAGCAAGATCTCGGTGATCCCGAATGGACGACTGCCTTCCCCGAACTGATGCCTCAATTGGCCGGGATCGGTCCCGATCCCGTGAAAGCGGGCCAGCATCACAAGACAGACCAGACCCGTGTCCGGCACCTTTGGCGTGGATTGTTCTTCTTTTTGCATCTTTGGGCTCGAAGGGAACCATGTCGATTTCCTGGCGTTTCCGCAAAAAACACCGAAGTTTAAAAATCAAGGATAGCTATATTCACGTTATTGAATACTGGTAAGACGGAGTCCTTTAGCTGTATTCAACAATCACTAAGTCACTCGAAAGAATGGCCTTCACTGCCAGACGGCGAAGGCCATGGGCTCCTTTCTGACTTACTGCCAGTTGGCGGCGATCACCGAATTGAGGGCGTCCTGGTAGTTCTGCGGCAGCGTGGTTTGTCCCGCCGAAGGCGGAGCAAAGGCCGCCATCGCCGTGACGAGATTTTCCACTTGGCTATCCAGCAAGGCTTGGCCGTCCGCCGTTTGGAACCGCTCGAGATGATAGGCCGATCCGGAATACCAATTGGAAATGGTGGCCTTGTCGTCAGTGCCGATCACGCTGACTTCGAGATTTGACCCCACGTGGCGGAACCAGAGTTGATCGATAGCGATGTCCGCACCGAACAGCAGTTGATCCGTATTAGCCGAGGATTCGTAATCGCTGATCGTATCTTGGCCGTTGCCCCGGCCGAACCGATAGGTGTCGCTGCCCAGGCCGCCCGAGAGGGTGTCGGTGCCCGCCCCGCCCTCCAAGACGTCGTCGCCGGCATCACCATAGAGATAATCATTGCCCTCGCCGCCCAACAGCCGATCGTTGCCGGCACCGCCGTAAACGTAGTCGTTCCCCGCCCCGCCGTCGAGTGTGTCGTCGCCCGCCTGGCCATACAAGCTGTCCGCACCACCCTGACCGGTGATGGTGTCGGCCTCCACCGTGCCGCTGAGCGTCTCCGCGTTGTCCGTGCCCGCGTACAGCTTGGCCTGGATGTCGGCCAGACCCCAGACCGTACCGTCGGCAAACGTGATCTGCTGCAGCGGGTTGTAGGCGTTGCTGGGATCGTCCTGGTACAGGAAGTTCTGCACCGTGATCTGGTCGGTGGTGCCCGCCAGCTTGATCACCAGCGAGTCGCCCGAGGTGCTCAACCGCACGTCGCTGGCCGCCACCCCCTCCTTGAACTGCAGCACGTTAAGCTTGCCCGCCGTGGTGTCGTAATCCGAATAGATCGTATCCTGCCAATCGCCCAAACCGAACCGGTAGGTGTCGTTGCCCAGGCCGCCCGAGAGGGTGTCGGTGCCCGCCCCGCCCTCCAAGACGTCGTCGCCGGCCTCGCCATAGAGATAATCATTGCCCTCGCCGCCCAGCAGGGTGTCGTTACCCCCCCGCCCGTACAGGGTGTCGTTGCCGCCACCTCCTTCAAGAATATCGTTGCCGGCTTGGCCATCCAGCACATCATTCGTGCTCCCACCGAACAGGATATCGCCCGTGGCCGTACCGGCGACGTTGCCACTACCCCGGGCCACATGAAGATTCTGGAGTATGGCTTCAAGCCCCGCATTGCCGACCGCGCCATCGACCCAGGTCCGCAGGGTCTCGAGCCCGATCCAGCCCGAGTTCCTTAAGCTGTCGCCGGCGTAGCGGTTGAGTTCGATCAGATCGGTCAGGGCGTTGCCGGCATCGGTTTGATAGAGTGTGTCGAGCCGGGCATCCAGGGCGCTGAAGTCCAGGGTCAACCCGGTCTCGGTGACCGTGAAACTCACCGCATCGAGATACGGCTTGAGCCAGGTCTGCAAGGCCAAACCTTGGTACACCGATTGTTTCAGCGCCTCGTAGCTTTGCCTCAGGAGATCCAGCCTGCCTTGCTCGAATGTGCCAAAAACTGGTGTACGGCCGCCGGGGACCGGTGCCCAGCCAATCGAACTGCCGCCCGACCCACCGTCGATCCACGCGACAACCCCCACGGTGGTATCCGTGGCTTGGCCGTCGGCGAATTGGATGAAGTTTTGGCCGTTAAATGGTTCGAGCACCTTGATCAGGTGTTCGATCTCGGCGATTTGGGCCCGGATTTCCGCCTTGCGCTCATCGCTGATTACGAGGGTTGGAGTACCGGTATCAAGACCGCCAAAGTCGTCTTCATGCAGGACGAAATACGCTTCTTCCGCCGTAACCCCGGGTGGCAGAAAGGTCAGATCGAGATTTTGCTGGGTCGCGAGGTCGTAGGAATTCTGCAGGGTCGAAGTCGCCGCCCATTGGTCGATCAAGGTGTTCGCATGGGCGATGAACTGAGCTCGGGTGGTGTCGGTCGTCATCGCCGACAGCGTCGCCGCAACTTCGCTGGAGAGGCTCGCCGCTTCCCTGAGATCCCGCACCAGCCCCGCCCCCTGCATGTCCGGTAGCGCCAGGGCGGCTTCGGTCAAGGGCACGGGATCGGTGAAGGTGCGGTGGAAGGTATCGCTCGCGAGGTCCACGTCCGCCACCTGGCCCAGAGTGCCCACCGTGCCGTCGGTGCGGGTAAAGGTGCCGAGGTCGGCGATCTGGTTGCGGTCCGCCAACACCTGGCTGTTCTCCGTCTTGGCGACGTGAATGGCGGCAATCCCGGCTTCGACCAGGGTGAACAGCTCGCCCGATTGGCTGATGCCGTCCTGGTTGAGGTCGCGCCACAGGCGGAGCTGGCTAAAACGGGCATCGCTGGCATTGACTGTCCCGTCGCCGTTGGTGTCCTCCTGGGCCAAGGCGGCGAAGCCATCGACCGCCGTGCCGCCGGTACTCAAAGGCGTGGAATCGCCGAACAGCTCGCGCCCGGAATCGATGGTGCCGTTGCCGTCCCGGTCCAGGACCAGAAAGGCATCGTCCGGCTGGATCCAGCCGGTCCCTTGTTTGATGCCGTCGCCGTCGTGGTCGAAGAGAATCGGATTGGTGGCACTGAGACCCACCGTCTCGATGCCATCCCCGTCCAGGTCGAAGACCAACGGGTCGCGGCGGGGGGCCACCCAGCCACGGGCAGCGAGGAAGTCGGACGAGATTGACTCGTCCATGCCATAAGCAGGAGAGATAAGAAAATCTAAAAGCCACTGCCCTAGAACGATCCCACTTTCTAGAAAACCCTCCCACCAACTCTGAACATCATATGCTGTAGGTATATTTTGACCAAGCCAGTGTCCTATTTGACTTAATACTGACTCGTCAATTGTTTGACTTAAGTTTTCGAGATTTGAAGGATCAGACCAATAATCACGTAATTCATTGAAAATTTTCTGCGTCCCTTCTAGACTCGTTCCTACGGCAAAAAGACCTGCAGCAACTGCAATCCAAGGTGAAGCCCCTATTGTGATCGCAACCGCAGCCATAGTTGATACTATCGCCGACGTTGAGGTTAATATGCCTTGTGGCTGTAAATTACCTTCCGCATAAGATTTAATATTACCAGCAATGCTCATTAGACATTATCGGAAACCGGTATAATCGTATCTCACTGACTACAACACCGATTGAACCTGAACGATGCTTTGCTACGAAGATCTCAAGGGGAAACCCAAGACCTTGATGGCTATGACCAGCCTGAAGCCTTCCGAATTCGACGAGCTATTGGTCCACTTTACGGCCGCCTGGAAAGAAATGACCGGAACAGACGCCTCCAAGGGCGGGCGTCCCCCGGTGATCGCGACCATGGCCGACCGGCTGTTGTTCATCCTGTTCTACCTGAAGACTTACCCCCTGCAGGAGGTCATCGCGCATCTGTTCGGCCTCAGTCAGCCTCAAGCCCATTTCCTGATCCACCGGTTAGCCGCCGTGCTTGGCAAGACCCTTGCGGCTAGTGATCACAGGCCCGCCCGCCTCACCGAGGAGATGCTGTCCAGGCTGGCGAAGGAACGGCCGCAGGACCTTGGCATCGACGGTACGGAACGGCGCGTTAACCGCCCCGCCGACAAGCTCGGTCAGCGTGTCCACTACAGCGGTAAAAAAAATGCCACACTGTGAAAAACAACCTGGTGGGCGGCCTGGAGGACAGGCAAGTCAAGTACCTCGGCGCCGTGCATGAAGGCAAGAAGCACGACCAGAAAATTTGCGACGAGGAAGGGATGCGCCTCCCCGACGAGGCCGAGCTTTACCGCGACAGCGCCTTCCAAGGACACGAACTGCCCGGGGTCACGATCTACCAGCCCAAGAAGAAGCCACGCGGCGGCACGCTCTCGGCTGAGGAGAAGGAGGCCAACCGGCTCATCTCGAGCATCCGCGTAGTCATCGAGCACATCATCGCAGGGGTCAAGCGTTGCCGCATCGTCAAGGACGTGTTCAGGAATACCAAGCACGGCTTCGACGATGTCGTCATAGAACTTGACTGCGGCCTGCACAATTATAGAAGCCACTGCCGCCATCACAGTTATTGACGGTAGCCGCGGTCCCAAAAGTATATGAAAACCAGTTTCCAATAACGTCTATTGATGCTGCACTTAGATTAGCACCAACTCCAAATGGGGTTGGGCTTAGCAAAGTCGCAGCCAAACTATAGGAAGCTGTTAATCTATCGAAAAAGTCTGGCTGAAGCATGGCGTCACCAAGCTGATTACCACCATCGTATGCTTGATACAGGTTCAGGCTATCACTAAGAAAATTTGAAGCTGCCATATCGCACCCCCACGATGCTAAGCGTTGATGAAGGGAAATATTAAAATCAAGACAATGACAATCATTAGAAAAATATCAGCCATTATCACAGCCGTCCGAAGTCTTCTGCTGTGTATATATCGGTATGGTATGCTTATGGTCTTATATAGATTACGCGGAACAATCTCTTGCATTCCATGGTAGTCTAACTCAGACTTTCTCTTGATTAAGTAGACTACATACTCAACAATAAGGCAAAATACTATTAATATCTTTGGCAAATCTTTCCGATGTAATCTAAAGCCAACCAGATCGGATTCAGGATTGCTGGCATAATAAAGATAAAATAACAAAGCTGATAAACCAAATAATATATGCGCGGTAATCAGGATCGCGCGCCAACTCCGCCTACGCTCTTTGCCGCCTAACGCGTTAAGATAATAGAAGAACTCGGACAACTTAGGAAGCCGACGCTTCGACTCCAGAAACTCATCAACCGCCGCCATCGCTATAATAATATAAATCCACCCAGCAATTAACAGAAGGATAAAACCCATTTGCCTCATAAATATTAGAGTTGTTTCAGATGCTAAACAATTGTAAATCAACAGATTTTGTAGTTCCAAAGCCCGGCGGAAAGTGAGAAGAAATAATCCACGAAGTGATCCAGATGATTTCTAATCCGATGCATCATGCAGTGGAAGAACTTCATGCCACCGATGGCATGCTCAACGATGACCCGCGTGGCGGCTTGTTTTCTGTTCTGTTTCTTCTGCTCAGGCGTCAATGTCGGATTAGGGTTTTTCTTGGATTTTCTAGGTTTCTTGTGGGGTAGATATATTTGGGTACTTTGATAATCTTTGTCCGCGCCCAGAAATCCTAAGTCAAGCCATAAATTGACCTTCTCGAACCACGCTGAATCCGGCGTGAAGACGTCTTTCATGAGTGTGTAGTCATGTACGCTGCCTGCCACAATGCAACACAAAAACAATATCCTTCGATTAACAGGCTGTTGAAATTCGCCTCCATGCCTTCGGCTTTACCCCTTATCGGCGGCTTAATTTTTAGTGCTGAAGGTCCTTTTAGCTCTGAAATCCCGGTTCTAGCCGGTTTTCATCCCCCCGCTTGGGGGTTCTTGCCGCCTTTCGGCGAATTTTGGGCAGACGCCCGCCTAGGCCGTCGACCATCGCCAGCCGAACAGCCCACCCAACCGGGTCAGGTTGTAGGCGGCGAAAGTGAACACGGTCTGGGCCGCCACCTTCTTCAAACCCCGGAACCGGGTCTGGCGTAACCCGCCCACGGTCTTCGACCACCCGAAGATTTCTTCCACCCGCTTGCGCCTCTTCAGGCTGGTCCGGTAGCCGGCGTGTCGGGTGGTGCGGCCATCGATGGCGGAGCCTTTTTCCTTCCGGGCGACATGCGGCGTGACCCGCTGCTCCCGGAGAGCTTGCACGAACTCCGGCACGTCGTAAGCCTTGTCCGCCCCGACCGTCGCGCCGGGCTTCGTGACGGTGCGACCGATCATGATCTTGGCCGCGTCCCGTTCCGCCGTGCCGGTGGCGTGAGTCACCTCGACATCCACGACCAGGCCGGTCCGGTTTTCCATCAGGGCATGGCCCATGAAGCACAGTTGAGCTTTATCCCCTTCGCTTTTCTTGTAAAGGCGAGCCTCCGGATCAGTGGTCGAGGCGTGGGTCGCGTTGGAGCGCTTTTCGCCCTTGAAATCGACGGACGGATTCCGGCCGCCGTCCTCCGGCGGAGGCGAGCTGCCATCCTTTTTCACAAAGCTCTTCATGGAGGCCCACGCCTGGATCAGCGTGCCGTCCACCGAGAAATGCTCGTCCGACAAAAGGTCCTGCCATTCCGCCAGCAACACGACCCGCTCGAAAAACAGCCGGGAAATCCGCTCGTTCAGCAACCGATCCCGGTTGGCGCTGAAGGTGGAGTGGTCCCAGACCTCGGCATCCAGGGTCAGCCCGACAAACCAGCGGTACAAAAGATTGAATTCGATCTGCTGGACCAACTGCCGCTCGGAGCGGACAGAGAACAAGACTTGGATGAGACTGGCGCGCAGCAGCCGCTCCGGCGGAATCGATTCCCGGCCGGTCCGGGCATAGAGGGCATCAAATTCCGAGTCCAGCGTGGTCAGCAGAATGTCGACCACGGCCCGGAGCTTCCGAAGGGGATGATCCTTGGGAATCCGGTCTTCCAAGGTTCGGTAGCTGAAGAGTTCTTGCTGGGTGATGTCGGCGCCGCGCATGAAAGAGTCCAAAGTATCTTGAAATGATATCATTTTGCCATGACAAACAATCGGTTATGCCTATTTTATGCGATCCATCCAACGAATTCATGCGGCTTCCGGGGCCGAGAAAATCAACAGCCTGTTAAAGTCGGAGATTACGAGGGATTTGAGCGTATGTCTTTTTTTTTCCGCTGTAATGCTTTTCCTGTTCAGTTTCATCTTGGGGTCGAACGCAAGCGACCTCCACGCCATCGATCGCTATGTTCTTATATTGATCAATGAGTTGAGAGAATTCTTCTGGGGTTGTTAGCGTGCGCTCCGGCATGACGTTGAGGCTTGTCAACGCTCGCACTAAAACCGGCAGCAACCGGTCGATGTGGGCATGGGCATGTCCGCCACTAAAACCGAAATGAAAGCCCAGAACGTCAAAAGTGGGATAGGTTTTCAAATAGTACAAAACGAAAAACAGCTTTTTCTCGTAAGAATCAAGATAACCCTTAGGGCCGCCCTGTTTGACGTGTTTTATTTCGCCCTTTTCGACACGCTCTCGATCGATGGCGAGAGCGGCCGACTCGAATACTTTGACGAGGGCTGTGAACTTCGCCTTGGGCATTCCAATCAACGATGCCACGATGCGGTCATCGGTTATTTTGCTAAATTTGTCGTAGATCACGGAAGGTTTTTATATTCGGATTTGTTTGAGAAACAATTGGGCTATCAATACCATGCATTGGCATCAGGTACAACTCTAATATAATTATGAAACTCGCGCAGTTTTTTAATCTCATTATGCACTCACAGTCACTCCTTTGCTTTTATATCTAAAGCTTACGGATAATTAGGACTAAAACAAACATGACTAAAATAACAGATAGCAATCCAAGAAGAGCAATGAAATATGGATTATCAGAGGGCACCTCGAAAAACCCTGAATTTTGATGAAAACCCGGCTCTAATTTTTTGACCGGGCGGGCACACGAGCCGACTCCCTCACGCTCTTGTCGCCATTTCACTTTTCATTTTCCCCGAATCGCCCGCGTTGGGGGCCTTTCGGGCGAGGGTGGGCCTCAAAAGGCCACGACACCCGCCTGTTTCAGGTAAACCAGCCGCTTCAGGTTATAGCTGGCCGCCATCATCGTCATGGCAAAGTTCGCCCTCGCCTGGCCGATGGTGCGAATAAACTTGCCGCCCATTTGTGCGATGGCGGCGAAGGGATGCTCGACCCGTGCTCGGACCCGGGCGATGCGTTGATTACGTTGTTTCTGCCGTTCGGACAGCGGATGGTTGCGCTGGCCCTTGCGCTGGATGTGGTTGCGATAACCCGCTTCCTGGAGCTGGGCTTCCCGTTCCGCACTCGGATAGCCCTTGTCGGCATAGACGTCCCGGCTGGTGTTGCTAGTGTTCAACACCGCCTCAAAGTGCTGGCTGTCATGAGTAGCGGCGGTGCCGGTCTCGATCTTGCGGATAACCTTGTAGCGCTTGTCCACGTTGATGGAGAGCTTGTAGCCGTGGTGGCTCTTGCCGTGCTTCTTGGTCCAGGTGGCGTCCAGGTCTTTTTGCCGCCGCTTGGCCGGGCTCCAGTCCGCCGGCATCGCGCCTTCCTTCAGCATCTCCTTATCGTCCTTGCTGAAGTGCTGCTTTGGCGCAGGCACCAGGGTGGCGTCGATGATATGCCCCCCGCGGGCGATGTAGCCATGCTTGAGCAACTGCCGCTCGATGCCGTCGAACAGCGCCTGGGCGCCGACCTCGCCGATGCGGTTCTCGAAGGTCCACATCGTGGTGCGGTCCGGGATGCTGGCCGAGTCCATCAGCCCGCAGAAGCGCTGGTAACTCATCCGATCAAGCAACTGGTATTCCATCTGCTCGTCCGAGAGATTGTTGACCCGCTTGAGAAACAGGATGCGCACCATCGTTTCGGTGGGAAACGGCGGACGACCGCCTTGCGGGCTGACCGGTCGGGGCGCCGCCTGATCCACGTCCGCGGCAAGCGCCGCAAAGTCGATGTGGGTCTCGAAGGCCACCAGCGGATCGCCCATCCGGTCGATCTTCTGCTTGCGCAAATCGGCCGCAAACAGATCGGGTTTGATCGCGCTCTTCGGAGACTTTGGCATCTTCGGTTTGGTCATGTCTGGGACTCAACACACTGATTGGCTACAGGTCCTATTTTACCGGGCGCGCGCAGACCAAGGAGGTTTTTCGAGGTGCCCCAGAGTCTTTTCGACGGTATTTTCCAAAACTAATGAGCCTCAGTGTTGCAACTCCAATCCAATAAAATAAAAAGTCAATTAAAAATGAAATTACGGCATCAAACATTTTTTCAACTCAAAAATAGATCGGAATTAACACAGACGATCCAATAGTCACGAAATAATTCCTCTTGAGTTAATTTGGATTAAAAAAAAGTGTCGCGTTCCGTGTGATTATTTACCGAGAAGGAGTTATGCTCTGTTCGAAGCCCGGAGCCTTCTCCAGGAGATCTTCGGTCCGTCCAAGTGAGGTTCCTTTCCATGCAGATTCGTCTTCATAAAAATGCCCGTACCACACCGGCCGTGCGACAGGCCATTCAAGAGTCCACGTTGAGCGAACGCGCCTTGGCCCAAAAGTACGGCGTCAGCCGGACAACCATCCGTAAGTGGAAACACCGCTCCTCGGTCGAAGATGCCTCACACCGGCCTCACACCCTCAAGACCACACTCACGCCCGCCCAGGAAGCCATCGTGGTCTATCTCCGCCAATCCCTGCTCCTCCCCTTGGATGATCTCCTGGCCGTCACCCGGGAATTTTTCAATCCCGACGTCTCCCGGTCCGGGTTGAACCGCTGCCTGCGCCGTCATGGGGTCGCGTCTCTCAAAGCCCTGCTCCCTCCTGTGGAGAAGACTAAATACAAGCCTTTCAAGGCCTACGAGCCCGGCTTCCTTCACGTGGATGTCAAGTACTTGCCGGCCATTGAGGGCGAACCTCGCCGGTACCTGTTCGTCGCCATCGACCGTGCCACCCGCTGGGTCTATGTCGCCCTCAAGCCCAACCGCTCCGCCTTAAGCGCCAAGGCCTTCCTCAAAGAAGTGATTCAGGCCGCGCCTTTCCGCATCCAGAAATGCCTCACCGACAACGGCTCAGAGTTCACCGACCGTTTCCTCACCCGGACTCGCCAGCCCTCCGGAACGCATGAGTTTGACCGACTCTGTGCCGAACAGGCCATCAACAGGCCATCGAACATCGCCTGATTCCGCCGCGTCGGCCCCAAACGAATGGCATGGTAGAACGCTTCAATGGCCGCATCGAGGAGGTGTTGCAAACCCATTACTTCGACACCACGGCCGACCTGGAAACCACGTTGCACCGCTATGTCGCCCTGTCTAATCGCCATATTCCCCAACGGGCCTTGGGCCATCTCACCCCGATTCAGGCTCTCAAAAACTGGCAAACGTCCCATCCCCATCTCCTTCGCAAGAGGGTTTATCTTCACGCGGGACCTGACACCAGAACGGTACCGAATGATTCTGTCGATTCGCTTGCGCAAGTCTGCTAGCAAGGTACTGTCTCTACAATGAGACATTGACTGATTTTTCTGTCAGCCATAGCGGATTTTTTTGTCCGTTTTGGCTTACAGCGACGATGACAATATTGTGCGCCAATGCCGTGGCTTTTTATCGGCCTTCTCGCGCAACTGAGGATGCTGAACTGTGCCGACGATATCGAAACCGCGTTCGATGAGTTGGTGGTAAGAAAGGGTTGTGCCGTCGGCGAACTCGAACGTGTCGATCACCGGATTCGCCCCTGGGTCGTCGGCGTTGAAGCCCTCGATATGGATCGCGCCGCCGTCCGGCAAATGGATCGCCAACGAGCCCAAACCCAAACCCAGACGGAGGTCGGATGGCCCGATCCCGGCGCCGAAGCTCAAGATGTTGCCGATCGGCAGGCCGTTCGCCCCTGGCTCGGCGTAATCGTCGATGCGGTCGATGCCGTCGCCCAGGTTGTAGACATAGGTATCGCGCCCGGCCCCGCCCTCGAGCGTGTCGTCGCCGATACCGCCGACCAGGACGTCGGCGCCGTCGTCGGCGTGCAAAACATCCTGTTCCGCGCCACCGTCGAGATAATCCACCCCGGTTCCGCCTGCCAGGACGTCCGAGCCCGCACCGGCGAACAGCGTGTCGTTGTCTGCATCGCCCAGCAGGGTGTCGTTGCCTTCCCCGCCCTCGATATAGTCGTCACCCGCGCCGCCGTCGACGTAGTCGTCGCCGTCCGCTCCGGCGAGCGCGGATAGCGGGCCCGCCCAAATATCATCGTTTCCGCCGCCGCCGAAAATGACGTCGCCCCCGGCTTCGCCGAACAACTGATCGTTCTCGGAACCGCCGTCCAGCACATCGATTCCGGCTCCCCCGACCAGGATGTCCTCACCCACGCCTCCCTTGAGGTCGTCGTCTCCGCCATTGCCCAGCAATATGTCGTTCTGCTTGCCGCCCACCAGGTCGTCCTTCGCACCATGGCCGATCAGCAAATCGTCTCCGTCTCCGCCCCACAGGGCCACCCCCCGGTATGGGCGGGCATACTCGCCATGGAATGTTGCCAAGAGGTTGCCGGCGCGATGCCGATCGGTGCGAGGGTAGGATGCATGTATTTGACGTTGAAGACATTGCTCGACGTGATGGTGAACTCGTAGGTCCAGCCTCCGCCGAGCACCGATTCGCCGAAGTAGGTTTCCCCGGGACGAATCCCGCCGTAGTAGTCCACGGTGACGTTCCCATTTCCATGCAAATAGGGGGCGCTGTGCCCGCTGTTCCAGTGCTGGCTGACATCGGTCCAAAAGGCGTCCGCCGTGATCGCCGAGTTCGGCTGGCCGATGACCATGAACTCGGCACCGATCGCGGAGACGATGTCGTCCCCGCCGCCGGCGTCGACGAAACTGCCGTCGCCGAAGCCGGTGATGTAATCATTGCCCAACCCGCCGTCGACATGGTCCGCGCCGCCGTCACCCACGATCCAGTCGTTCCCCTCGCCGCCGTTCAGAACGTCGGCTTCGGTCGAACCCCAGATCATATCTTTGCCGTCCAGGCCATCGACTCGTACTGAGCTGGTCGATGTGCTGCTGAGATAGTTGCCGGTTTCGCCGCCGCTAAGCGGAGTGCTGGTCGTAGGCGGCGCGGCACCCAAGCGGATGCCCAGATCGCCCGATTGGAAATCCGCTCCCAGCTCGATGGAAGCGCCGTCCGGCGTTTGCAGCCGCCAGGTGGCGCCGCGGATCAGGGTCAGCCCGTCCGCCGAGGTATATGTGTCCGGCTGATCGTCAACCGGTTTGAAGTAACCGGTGGCGAGCTGGTGGGAAACCGTGCTTTCGATGCGGATCAGGCCATGGAACGTGCCGTCGGCCTCACGTGTTTCGACGATCCGGTCGCTGCCGTCGCCGCTTTGATGGACGTAGGTGTCGAAGCCCTCGCCGCCAACCAGGATGTCGTCGCCCTTGCCGCCTTCTAGCGTGTCGTTGCCGGCTTCTCCATAGAGCACGTCATCGCCTCTGCCGCCCTTGAGGTCGTCGTTGCCCTGCCCCCCCACGAGCAGGTCGTGGCCGGGTTGGTAGGCTTGTGAAACCAGATCGCGGGCGTTCAGTCGGTCGCGCAAGTCGAACCAGTAATCCCCGACCAGCACCTCGCCGTTGATGTCCGTGGTGTACCCCTTAGCCGTGACATAGTTGTAGACGAACAGGTCACGGGCCGGCTTCAAGGCTTGGGCGAGGGTATCCACACCGTCGAATACCGAAAGTCCATAGTCGTTGTTAGCCCGGTCAATGTTGTTGACAGCCCCAACCTGACCATCCAGCCCAACCCCGAAACGGGCTTCATAATCGGCTATCGCATCACGATGCCGGGTGTACATTTGCAACACCTGTTTGGCTTCGGCTACGCTGACATTGTTGGGGTTATCGTACAGGCCGAAAATTTCAGCTTCGTAGTAGCGGCGCTTGGCGACGCCGTCGCGGATATTGTCCGGTTGATTGGCGGAATTCGAGCCATAGCGAATTTCAAACCAAGCTTCGGCGCGGTTGCCCATTTCGATTGCATTGCGTAATCCTGGGCCCAAAAGTGATGTGGAACCGCTCTTCGTATTGAAGCTCAGACTCAGCAACGCGATGTGTTCGAGCGAGTTCTGGAAACTGGCGTAACTTTGCAGGGCTGGCAGCCAGTCCCACAAACGCCGGTCATAATCAGGCAACAAGGCATTGAGGGTGTCGATAATTTCCGCGTCGGAATGGAAGCGGAAGTCGGCGCGGCGGTTAGGCACGTTTCCAACTCCGTCTAGCTGTGTATCGACCGCCCGCTGCGCCATGATGCCGTCTAGGGTGGCGATGTTGTGGCTGTTGATGGCGTCATCCAACTCCTTGATGTAAGCCGCCTCGGCGGTTCTGGCAGCAGCAGTGGCAAGTTTAGACACATCTCTCCTGTCTGTAATGCCTAACGTAATGAATACCTTATCCCTCACACTTGGCTCACTGATATTGAAACCGGAACCGATCGTGACTTTCCCATCCCCCACGTCCCTTGCCTCATAGTGCTTGCCTTCCACCTTGGTCAGGAAGTCGAGCAGTTGTTGCGGAAAGTTTGCTGCGCCATGCCAGTTCGTCGTCATTTTTTCATCTCCTTGCGTCGGGTGATCCAGTCAAATTCAATTGCACAAAATGGTACTAGTCCGCTGCCGAAATCTCGGGCGATAAGTGCTCTCCCCTCCCAATCCACTATGTAATGCTTGCCACCGTACACCACTACATCGCCTCCGCTGCCGTAATGGGCAATCTTCTCTTTCGCCACATTGATACTCTTCAGATCATCGGTGACCAGATACATGATTACGCCGTATTCATATTTCCCAGGGCCGCGTTTCCACCAAATCCTAGCAAGGGTTTCGGGCGCCTCGTCGACCAGTTGGATATTGGCACGCAATACCTGAAGTTTTGCCTTACCGGCCTTAACTTCGTCCCGCGTCGGAATAATGAAGGGCTTAGTGATCTCGGCAAGCGGACGCTTTTCCTCGGCCTCAGCGCCGGGATTCCAAGAAGATCGTTGTGTCATGCGTAGGGACATCTTCTCTCGAAACGACAGCATGTCGTAACGAATCAACGTCTCGAACAGGTCCATGTGGGCATCTACGTCCAAGTCTCGCCAAGCCGCTTCCTTGATGCCAGGGATTTCCCAAATGATGCGCTTATAGTCCATGTCAGGTATCCAAAAAGGTTCCTTCAACGACCCCAGTTTGTCGAGGCGCTTCTTGAAGGCTTCGCAAATCGCATAGCCTTTGCCTTGCTTGATCACATAACCTGCCGCACTCGCGGTATGGCTAACAGTGACCGCAAGCAGGCTGAACAGAACGGCTGAAGCTCGCATAGAATGGAATAGCGACCACGCATTCTGGCGGATGGGTTTTTCACATGCTCGATTGACGAACAACCTCATACTGATTCACAGGTCCGCTTTACTCAGGGTAAATAAAATCAAGCCGAGGTGAAATTTCAGCTCTCTCGAGGAACAGTCCGGGAACAATCCTATCCTTCGATCCAGCTACCTCTATCAACCGCTTGCTTTGCCTGTCATCTAAGAGCAGCATCTGCGGGGATGCGATGGCAAGGTTGAACGCGTATTTTTACACCAGGCCAGAGGTAGGCGATGCGATAGAGTACGATCGACTTGTGGGTGGCGCATCAATCCCTTTGCCACGCAAGGAATGCAGGTGGGTTCAAAAATAGCCATAAATCTGAATTGGGAACTGTGATCAGCTTCTCAGAAAGGGAATTTGATAGGGAACGGGTCGCCGGCGTTGAAGCCCTCGATATGGATCGCGCCGCCGTCCGGCAAATGGATCGCCAACGAGCCCAAGCTCAGATGGAGGTCGGATGGCCCGATCCCGGTGCCGAAGCTCAAAGCATTGCCGATCGGCCGGCCGCTCCCTGCGGCTTAACGAAGTCGTCGATTCAGTCGATGCTGCTGCTGAGATCACAAAAAATAATGTCGCTGCCGGCGTCGGCTAGCTGGTCTCGCCGGGAATTATGAAGATGGAAGCATCGCCGGCATCACACCGCCTGATGGCAGCTCGGCGTCTTCCGAAGTGGAACATCGAGCGGAAACGGCGGCCATCGATCAGCATTGGCCCGCACCAGGCCGGTGATCTCATCCGCCGCATGAAAGGCTATCTCAGTAACATTAACTGAACGGTGATGTACCGAGGAGTTTTTGTTAGCGCCGGCAATGGTATCGGCATCCGGCCGAGCGGAGTACGCATCAGCCCTCTATGCCGTCCGCATATCGGGACCAATCCCTGGATTTGTCGCCAAACACGAGAAAATATGGATTGAGCAGCGATGGCTTGGTGTTGTAGCGCAATGGCTGTCCGCGCAAGTCGGTCACCTCGCCGCCGGCTTCCTTGACGATGCAATGCGCCGCCGCCGTGTCCCATTCCGAGGTCAGGCCGATACGGGGATAGAGATCCGCCACCCCTTCCGCGACCCGGCAGAGTTTTAATGAACTGCCGATCGACATGAGCTCATACTCGCCCAACCGGCTCAGGAAAACGGCCAGATCCTCAGTCTGGTGAGAACGGCTGCCGACCACCCGGAGCGGATAGTGCGCACTTTGTGTGACTTCGATGCTCCGCGGGGGCAAATCGCCGGTCTGCTTGAAAGCACCGCATGCTTCGGATGCAAAGTAGCAGAGCTCTTTCTCCGGTGCGTATACGACGCCGAGTACCGGCTGATGACGGTGAATCAACGCCACGTTGACGGTAAATTCCCCGTTTCGTTTGATAAACTCCTTGGTGCCGTCCAACGGATCGATCAGCCAGAAGGTCTCCCACCCGCGCCGCTCCTCGAAAGGCAGCGTTTTGGATTCTTCCGAAATGATCGGATAGGCCGGACGCAAAGCGGTGAGGCCTTCGACCAGGCAATGGTGGGAGGCGAGGTCGGCCGCCGTGAGCGGTGAACTGTCATCTTTGACAGCGACCCGGAAATCCGATCCGTAAATCTCGAGGATACGGCGCCCCGCCTCCCTGGCAAGTGCGACTACGGATTCTAGGAAGTGGGATGGTTCTTTTCTGATGGGCATGGATTGGAATCCGCAGCTACTCACTGGATATGTTCAGGAAAAAATCAATTTTAAAGTCGAAGTAATCGAACGAATATTAAACCATGATCGATTGGCGAAACATTAGCAGCGTGTTTCTCGACATGGACGGTACGCTGTTGGACCTGAATTTCGATAACCATTTTTGGCGTGAATTCGTACCGCTACGTTACGCCGAACGGCACGGTCTTTCGCTGGTCGAAGCCAAGGCGGAATTGATGCCCCGTTTCAAGGAAACCGAAGGTCGGCTCGAATGGTATTGCCTGGATTACTGGAGCGATCGATTGGGCCTGAACATCGCCGAGTTGAAGGCGGAAATCGCCGGGCTGATAGCGGTATTGCCGCATGTGACCGAGTTCCTGGATGCCGTGCGCAAAGCCGAAAGGCGCCTGGTTCTGGTAACCAACGCCCACCCGAAAAGCCTGGGACTGAAAATGGAGCGCACCTGCCTTAACGCGTTTTTTGATGAGATCGTCTCCTCGCATGCGCTTGGTTTTCCTAAGGAAGCAGCCCCGTTTTGGCGGGAACTCAGTGCCATTGAGCCTTTTTCGCCGGAACGGACGCTGTTGGTAGACGACAGCCCGGCTGTTTTGCGCGCTGCCCGGCAGTTCGGGATCCGCCATCTGGTTGCCATGAAAAGGCCGGATAGTCGGCAACCTCCGAAGACTATCGTCGAGTTCGACGCCATTCATGACTTTCGCGAGCTGATGCCTTCGGGCTGAAATCGACTGCGGCGCCGCACTCACGAAACCGGCGGTCCGGCGGACATTCACCCGCGGGTTAAGACGCCGCGTCTTGAGTGTACAGACGGCGATGTACGTAGGAATTCGCAGGACTTGAAATTGTTCTCCTTTTAGGCTGAAATGAATGTATGCAAGGGACCGCTGCATCATTTCCATTCGCGCGGGCCGTTGGCGCCCCAGTCCTTTCAAGTTTCCCCGTTGAGATCGTGAGGAGTCCATTGTGAGCGAACGCATATTTCATGTTACCGATGCCGAGTTCGAGGATAAGGTCCTCAACGCGGGCAGCCCCGTTCTGGTCGATTTTTGGGCCGAGTGGTGCGGTCCCTGCAAGATGATCGCTCCAATCCTGGAGGAAATCGCCGGGGATTACGAAGGGAAGCTGGCCATCGCCAAACTCAATATCGACGAAAACCCTGCGACTCCGCAACGGTATGGCGTACGCGGAATTCCAACGCTGATGCTGTTCAAGGACGGCGGTGTCGAAGCTACCAAGGTGGGAGCCTTGGCCAAGTCTCAGCTGGCCGCATTCATTGACGCCAATATTTGAGTATCCGGCATGCGCGGGCCGCTTCTGACTAGACGGTCCCGCATACCTGTGCTAATTTTGGCGAAAATCTATACGTCGTCCTCTTAACCGGGCCAGTTCCGGCCGTTCTCTCCGAGCTCGTCTCTCATGCGAGCGCAATCCTTAAAGATTTTTTCTGCTCTTCACTTACGTCTATGAATCTGACCGATCTTAAACGCAAACCCGTTTCCGAACTTATTGAAATTGCTGAATCACTCGACATCGAAGGCGTCGCCCGAACGCGCAAGCAGGATTTGATCTTCTCCATTCTGAAGAAACAGGCCAAAAGCGGAGAAGACATCTACGGCGACGGCGTACTCGAAATCCTGAGCGACGGGTTCGGCTTTCTGAGGTCGGCCGATAGTTCTTTTTTGGCGGGACCCGACGACATTTATGTTTCGCCCAGCCAGATTCGTAGATTCAGCTTGCGGACCGGCGATACGATTTCCGGAAAAATTCGCCCACCCAAGGACAACGAACGTTATTTCGCCATGCTCAAGGTGGAGCAGATCAACTACGAGCCGCCGGAAAACGCCAAGCACAAGATCTTATTCTCTAACCTCACGCCCCTGTTTCCGGTCGAACGCCTGCAACTCGAAATCGGAAACGGAACCACGGAAGATCTGACCGCTCGGGTGATCGACCTGGTCGCTCCTATCGGCAAAGGCCAGCGCGGTTTGATCGTGTCGCCGCCGAAAGCGGGCAAGACCATGATTCTCCAGAACATCGCGCATTCGGTAGCTGAAAAGAACCCCGAATGCTACCTGATCGTTCTGCTGATCGACGAACGGCCGGAAGAAGTCACCGAGATGCAGCGTAGCGTCAAGGGCGAAGTGGTTTCCAGCACCTTTGACGAACCGCCGGCGCGCCACGTGCAAGTGGCGGAAATGGTCCTGGAGAAAGCCAAGCGCCTGGTCGAACATAAGCGTGACGTTATCATTCTGCTCGACTCCATTACCCGTCTTGCCCGTGCTTACAATACGGTGATCCCATCCTCCGGCAAGGTATTGACCGGTGGCGTGGACGCCAACGCCCTCGAGCGACCCAAGCGATTTTTCGGCGCCGCCCGAAATATCGAGGAAGGCGGCAGCCTGACGATCATCGCCACCGCGCTGGTCGATACCGGGTCCCGCATGGATGAAGTGATTTACGAAGAATTCAAGGGCACCGGCAACATGGAATTGCACCTGGAGCGGAAAATCGCCGAGAAGCGCATATATCCGGCCATCAACATCAACCGGTCCGGCACCCGCCGCGAAGAATACATCGTCCCGGCGGACGAGCTGCAAAAATGCTGGATACTGCGGAAAATTCTGCAACCCATGGATGAAATGGCGGCCAGCGAATTCCTGCTGGGCAAACTGAAGGACACCAAGACCAACGCCGAATTTTTCGACATGATGAAGCGCTGAGAAAAAACTAGGCGCCGCACTTTATCGACCTGACCCGAAGCTTTCATTCCAACACCGGGTATACTTACTTTTCGGACGATCCGCTGGTTTCCCCAACTGTAGGAATTTCCCGTTTGAGCGCGGCGTACATCTCGTCTTCGATAGCCAGATCGACTTTTTCCAAAATACTTTTCGGAAGCCGTTTATTCACTTTCACACCCAGCTCCACGAAACTTTCCGCCTGACGAATCAGATTTCCGCGTCCGCGGGTCAGCTTGTTCATCGCGTCGTCGTAGGACTTGTGGACGTTGCCGAGCTGGGTGCCCAGTTTTTCCAGGTCTTCCACCAAGCCGCGCAATTTGTCGTAAATCGACCCCGCCTTGTCCGCGATGATTCTGGCGTTTTCGTTCCGGCGCTCGTAGCGCCAGATGTTTTCTATAGTGCGCAGGGTGGCCAACAAGGTGGTCGGCGTCACGACTACGATATTGCTGGAGAACGCGTCGGAAAACAGCTTATCGTCGTGCTGGAAAGCGAGCATGAAGGCCGATTCGATCGGCATGAACAGCAGGATGAAATCCAGTGACCGCAGTCCGTTCAACCCGGAATAATCTTTCTGAGCGAGGGTCTTGATGTGATTGCGCACGGCCTGAACATGCTCGCGCACCGCCGTGTCCCGTTCCGGCCCGTCGTCCAGCGCACAGCACCGGTCGTAGGCGACCAGCGATACCTTGGAATCGATGATGATGTCCTTCCCTTCGGGCAAGTGTACGATCACGTCGGGTCGAAATAAGCGATTTTCGCCGTCGCGATATCCCCCCTGAGTCTCGTATTCGATGCCCTTCCGCAGTCCCGACTGCTCCAGTACCCGCTCGAGGATCAGCTCGCCCCACGTCCCCTGCAATTTCTTGTCGCCTTTCAGTGCGCGGGTCAGATTGATAGCCTCCTGGTTGATAAGCTGGGTCTGTTGACGAAGGTTTTCGATCTCCTGACGCAACGACGCTCGGTCCTTGGCATCGTGCAGATGCATTTCGTCCACTTTCCTGCGGAAATCGCCGAGCTGTTCGCGAAACGGGGTTAGAACGCCGTCGAGCTGGCTCTTGTTCTGTTCGGTGAATTTCTGCGTCTTCTGATCGAGAATTTTCTGCGCCAGATTTTCGAACTGGGCGAATAGCTGAACTTCGGCGTTACGAAGCAATGCCAGTTTTTCTTCCGTATTCTGCCGCTCGCTCTCCAGGCGTGTCTTCAGCTCCGCGACCTCGGTCCTAAGCGCTTCGAGTTGCTGGTTCTTCTCGGCAACAGTCTGCTGGTGGGACCCGATTTCGGCTTCCAGCCTCGGAATGCGTGCGGCTTTCTCCTCGGCGACGGCGAGTCCGGTGCTCAACGCGTAGACACGGTCCTGGCGGTCGGCCAGCTCGCTTGCCAACTCGGCGATTCTCTCCGCCTGCTGTTCCGCCGATCGCCGGCACAACTCCGGGTGATGTCCTCGATTGCGCAAAGCCGCCATCGCCCATCCCAGGGCCAGTCCCAAAGCCAAGCCTATGGCCAGAGCCAAAGCAGGCGACAACCTATCGATATCTGCCAGCCAATACGTTTTATCCATCGGAATATCTTTCGGAATTTGAATCGATGATTTCAGGGCGGCAGCAGCACGACGGTCTGACCATACTCGCCGGTTCTCAGCCATAAAGGACGCAGAGATTGAAGTTCGCCAATGAAGATGCCGAGCGCATCCATGCCGTTTATGGCCTCTTCGGAAAATTTCAGGATACCGAAAAGATTGCGTTCCTCCAGGAAAGCAACGCTTCCCTGAAAAATCGGAACGGCTTCCGGTTCCAGCTGCTGTCCACTGGGCCAAAAGCGCACGATCAGCCATCTCCCCGCAGGAGTCCTCCTGACCATGCGAAGACTATCCACGTCGGTTTGATTGAAATGGGGCAATACCGGCAAGTCCGCCATTTCGGTCTGGGGATTCAGGAAATAAAGCGCCTGCGCCGGGGTCAGCGGCTTGGGCTCCTGCCAGCCCAACTTGAGCAAATCCGAACGGATGGCGTCGATCGGCGAAGCCCATTGAATTGACAGCGCCTGTTCCGGTCGGCCGATCGTTTTCACGCGATAGGCCGGAAGGAACCGCCAGGCCTGATCGGACCATTGCTGCTCGCTCACATTCAGCAGCGGTCGCCGATAGTAAAATTCCTCCAGCGAATGCTCATGCCAGAAGAATGTCCCGATCCCGACCAGGCAAACCGTCGCGATCCAGCTTAAGCCTCTGATCGGTGTATCGCCGTGGCGATGGCGCCGATAAGCCACTCCTAACAGGACCAGCCACACCAAGGCCAGCAACAGGCCAAAGCAAACCGCGAGAAACTCGCCCGTGTCGGCATACACGCGAGCAAAGCCAATGACGATGACCAGCAGGGTTGCCGTGGAGTAAATCAACCAGCGCCAGCGCGGAGACGCACTGTCCGCCGTCAGCACGGCGGCGAAGCCGTATACCGCGCCGGCGTTCAGGACATGACCGTCGATCGGCGGATTGTCGTCGGCCAGATTGCAGAGCGCCCCCACCACCAGCGCGAATCCCAGGGCTCCCAGAAAATGCGCCGCAGCGACACCGTGGTTTCGGATCAACAACCAGCCGAGCACAAAGATCGAGAAAACCGAAACGGCCGCGGCCTTCCCCAATTCCTCGAACACCATCAATGCATAATCCGACCAGGGATTCCGCCAGGCTTCCAGAGATACCGGAACCACATCGGCCGGTATCAGATAGCAGGTCAGCAGCCCCGTCAGGCCCAGGATCGCAGCCCACACGGATAGACCGGCGTAATCGCGCTGCTCGGGATCGATGAGCGGAGCCGTAAGCCGTCCCAATAGCGGGTGTTCTCGGCTAAGATCGAAAGTCGCAAGAATGAGCTGGTGCGCTCGGGGCTGGAAATAAAGATAAACGTGCTTGCTCAACCAGGCACCCAGCCACAGGACCGCCAACAGCGCAATCAATAGCGCGGCCAGACGTCCTGTGACTTGCGAGGCCAAATCGAGCGATGCGCCGAAAGCCATGCCCGGAAGCAAATAGGCCGGGCCCCAGAGAACGGCCGACAATACATTGATATAGATGAACCGCCGCACCGGCATCGCCAGCATTCCCGCAACCAGCGGAATCACCGCGCGTACCGGTCCCACGAAACGCCCGAACAACACGCTGCGCCCGCCGTAGCGGTGGAAATAATCGATACCGCGGTCGATCATTCCCGGATATCGCGAAAACGGCCAAAAGGACGACAGCCGATCGCGATAGCGCCAACCCAACCAGAAGCTGATTCCGTCGCCGACCACTGCCCCGGCTACTGCGTAAGCGCAGATTGGAGCAAACGCCAGTACCCCCGTCCCGACCAGCGCACCGGCGGCGAACATCATGGCGACGCCGGGCACCAGCAGGCCCACCACCGCCAGGGATTCGGCCATGGCAATCAAGAAGACCGCTAAACCGGCATAGTGGGGATGCAGTGCAATCCATGCATAAATGGTTTCAAAGCTCAAAGTCGACTAAAGACGCGCTCCGCAGCCTGTAGGGTTTGATCCAGTGTTTCGAATTCATGTGCGGCGGAAACAAAGCCGGCCTCGAACGCGGACGGAGCGAGATAGACGCCTTCGT
This sequence comes from Methylocaldum marinum, assembly GCF_003584645.1. Taxonomy (GTDB): domain Bacteria; phylum Pseudomonadota; class Gammaproteobacteria; order Methylococcales; family Methylococcaceae; genus Methylocaldum; species Methylocaldum marinum. Next base: position 715,400 of record NZ_AP017928.1, on the reverse strand, counting down.
CCATCATGGCGTGGAAAAAGCGCTTGAAGCGCTCCTGGTCGCAGGCCATGACGCGATCGAAGCTGTCGACGACTTTCTCGCCCGTAAAGAAGAGACCGAACATGCCGCCGACGGAATTCGCCGCAAGCGGAATCCCAGTCTGCGACGCACGCTCCCGCAAGCCTTCGACGAGATAGCGAGTCTTTTCGCTCAAGTGCTCGAAAAAACCCGGAACGGCTATCAGTTCCAGGGTTTTCAATCCCGCCGCCATGGCTACGGGATTGCCGGACAAGGTTCCGGCCTGATAGACGGGACCCAGCGGAGCCAGTTTTTCCATGATGTCGCGCCGGCCGCCGAAGGCGCCGACCGGCATACCTCCCCCGATGACCTTCCCGAGTGTTGTCAGATCAGGGCGTATGCCGTAATGCGCCTGCGCTCCGCCCAGTGCAACGCGGAATCCGGTCATGACTTCATCGAAGATCAGCACCGAACCGTGGGCATCGCAAACCGCCCGAAGCGTCTCCAGAAAACCCGGTTTCGGCGGCACACAGTTCATGTTGCCGGCCACCGGCTCCACGATAATGCAGGCAATCTCGCCGCCCAAACGCGAGAATGCTTCGCGCACCGCATCGTCGTCGTTGAACGGGAGAGTGATCGTATGTTCGGCCAGGCAAGCCGGAACCCCGGGTGAACTCGGCACGCCCAGGGTCAGCGCGCCGGAACCGGCCTTGACCAGCAGAGAATCCGAATGGCCGTGATAACAGCCTTCGAATTTGACGATCCGGTCGCGCCCGGTATAGCCGCGCGCCAGGCGAATGGCGCTCATGGTCGCTTCGGTGCCCGAATTCACCATGCGCACCATGTCCATTGAAGGCACCAGCTCGCACAGCTTTTTCGCCATCACGGTTTCGATAGGCGTGGGAGCGCCGTAGCTCAGCCCGCGATCCACGGCACCGTGTACGGCTTTCAACACTTCCGGGTGCGCATGCCCGACGATCATGGGACCCCAGGAGCCGACATAATCGATGTAGCGCCGTCCGTCCGCACCGAACAGGTACGGCCCTTCGGCACGGTCCACGAAAACCGGGGTTCCTCCGACCCCCTTGAAGGCACGCACCGGCGAATTCACGCCGCCCGGAATGTAGTTTTGAGCTTCCGCGAACAATGCGGACAGATCGGCCATAGTCTTAACTCTCGCTAAACTTCAAAAAATTCCGGCTCGGACAAAAGTACCGGCACGCGTCCGCAATATCAGGTCTTGGGCAAGGTTACGCCGGTTTGTCCCTGATACTTCCCGCCTCGGTCCTTGTACGAAACTTCGCAAATCTCGTCGGCGCCGATGAATAACACCTGGGCTACCCCTTCGTTGGCGTAGATCTTGGCGGGCAGCGGCGTGGTATTGGAAAACTCAAGCGTCACATGCCCCTCCCACTCGGGCTCCAACGGGGTCACGTTGACGATGATTCCGCAGCGGGCATAGGTGGATTTGCCCAGGCATATCGTCAGCACATCGCGCGGAATCCGGAAATATTCGACGGTCCTCGCCAGCGCAAAGGAATTGGGCGGGATGATGCACACGTCCGAGCTCACGTCCACGAAGCTGTTTTCGTCGAAATTCTTCGGATCGACAATGGCCGAATTAATGTTGGTGAAAATCTTGAATTCGTTGGAGCACCGAATGTCGTAGCCGTAGCTCGACGTCCCGTAGGATATGACCCGCGCATTCTCCACCTCTCTCACTTGCAGCGGCTCGTAGGGCTCGATCATCCCATATTCCTCCACCATGCGGCGGATCCAGCGGTCTGACTTGATGCCCATGCTAGTCGTTGACAACGGTGATAGTGGGGAAACGCGCACTGTAATCCTTTGCTCTCAAAGCCAAACGGGCGGCCATCTTGCGGGCCACGCCCTTGTAGATTTGCGCCGGCTTGCTGTCCGGCTCGGCGATTACCGTGGGATAGCCACCGTCGGCGTTTTTCCGGATGCTGATGTCGAGCGGCAAAGACCCGAGCAGCTCCACGCCGTATTTCCGGGCCATCTTTTCGCCGCCGCCTTCGCCGAAGATCGGCTCGGCATGGCCGCAGTTCGAACAGATGTGAATACTCATGTTTTCAACGATGCCCAAGACCGGGATCCCCACTTTCTCGAACATCTGGAGCCCTCTCTGGGCATCCAGCAGGGCAATGTCCTGGGGGGTGGTGACGATGATTGCCCCCGACACCGGAATTTGCTGCGCCAGCGTCAATTGGACGTCGCCGGTGCCGGGCGGCAAGTCGATGAGCAGATAATCCAGATCGTCCCACCGGGTATCCTTGAGCAATTGCTGCAAGGCACCGGTCACCATGGGGCCGCGCCAGATCATCGGGGCATCCTCGTCGACCAGATAGCCGATCGACATGGACTGTACGCCGTAGGCAACCATCGGGATCAGCCGCTTGCCCTCCTCGGTGTCCGGCCGCCCCGAAATTCCCAGCATGAGCGGCTGACTGGGGCCGTAAATATCGGCATCCAGGATGCCGACCCGCGCGCCTTCGGCCGTTAAAGCCAGCGCCAGGTTGACGGTGGTCGTCGATTTCCCGACGCCGCCCTTGCCGGACGCGATCGCGATGATATTTTTCACTCCCGGCATCGGCTTCAGGGTTTTCTGAACCGAGTGGGAAAGGATCTCAGTGACGACGTCCACGGCGACTTCGGTCGCGCCGATTTCCGATCGAAGCTTTTGTTCGATCAGGGCTTTGAGCTCGGCATGGAAGCCGGCCGCCGGGTAGCCGAGAGCCACCTTCACCCGGACCCGGGAATCCTCCACTTCAATTTTCTTGACCTGCCTGGCGGAAACTAAATCCCGGTCAAGGTTAGGATCCACCAAGGTTCTAAGGGCACTCTCGACATCAGATTGGGTAAGCGGCATTGGAGCCTCCAGCATCTCGGGCGAAATAAGCCGATATTCTACACAATTGCCCACGAAGCTTAACGGCGGGAGGCTTGTTTCAAAAGCGATACATCAATGCTCGCCCGCCCGCTGCACGCCTGAATGCCCGGGCGAAATGTGGGATAATCCCGCGACCTCGGAAAACATTGAATTTCGCCTCATGACCAGCAACCGAACGATCCTCGTCACCAGCGCCCTGCCCTATGCCAATGGCCCGATTCACCTGGGTCACCTGGTCGAATACATACAGACGGACATTTGGGTACGCTTCCAGAGAATGCGCGGCAATACCTGCTATTACGTCTGTGCAGACGACACCCACGGTACGCCCATCATGCTTAGGGCCGAAAAGGAGGGCATTAGCCCGGAGGAACTGATTCGACGGGTCCACGGCGAGCATCTCCGGGACTTTACCAGTTTTCACATCGAGTTCGACAATTACTATTCAACCCACTCGGATGAAACCCGGCAATTGGCCGAAACCATCTACGGACGCTTGAAAGAGCGAGGGCTCATCGAGGCGCGCTCGATCGAGCAATACTACGATCCGGTCAAGGAAATGTTTCTCCCGGACCGTTTCATCAAGGGCGAGTGCCCCAAGTGCCATGCCAAGGATCAGTACGGTGATTCCTGCGAAGCCTGCGGCGCAACCTATTCGCCGACCGACCTGATCAATCCCTATTCCGCCGTTTCCGGCGCGGCTCCGGTACGGAAGGAATCGGTGCATTATTTCTTCAGGCTCGGGAAATGCGAGGAGTTTCTCAAAACCTGGACCCGCGCCGGGCATCTACAGGACGAAGCCGCCAATAAAATGGCGGAATGGTTCGAGGCAGGCCTCTCCGACTGGGATATTTCCCGCGATGCCCCTTATTTCGGCTTCGAGATTCCCGATGCGCCGGGCAAATTCTTCTATGTCTGGCTGGACGCGCCCATCGGCTACATGGGCAGCTTCAAGAACCTGTGCGAGCGGCTGAACCTCGATTTCGACCAGTACTGGAACAAGGATTCGGACGCCGAGCTATACCACTTCATCGGCAAGGACATTCTCTATTTCCATGCCCTGTTCTGGCCGGCGATGCTGGAACACTCGGATTTCCGCACCCCCAGCAAGATTCTCGCGCACGGCTTCTTGACCGTGAACGGCGAGAAAATGTCCAAATCCCGCGGCACCTTCATCACTGCCGAAAGTTATCTCCAGCAGGGACTAAATCCCGAATGGCTGCGCTATTACTACGCCTGCAAGCTGAACGGGACGATGGAGGACATCGATCTCAATTTGGCCGATTTCGTTCTGAGGGTGAATAGCGATTTGGTGGGGAAATACATCAATATCGCGAGTCGAGCGGCGGGATTCATTCATCGCCTGTTTAACGGCGTCATTCTCGACCAGAATCTTCTGCCAAAAATCGGCGAAGCATTAAATTCTGACTTAACTCCCAAGTTGCCGTATAACAACGTTTTAACGAGCAACGCTGTAAAAGGCACTGCCCAATGGATCGCTGACGCCTATGAGCGGCGCGACTTCTCAAGAGCAATCAGGGAAATAATGGTTGTTGCGGACGCGATCAACAAGTTCTTCAACGATGCAAAACCCTGGGAATTGGCAAAGGCGCCTGAAAATCTTCCCGAAGTACATTGGGTATGCTCCGCAACAATCGAAGCGTTCCGAATTTTGACGATATATCTAAAACCGTTATTACCTGAAATCGCCAAGAAAGTTGAAGATTTCCTGCAAATTGAGTCGCTTTCTTGGTCTGATTTGGATAAATCGCTGGCAGGCCACACAATAAAGCCTTACCAACACCTTCTCACCCGCATCGACCCCAAACAAATCGAGTCTCTCGTGGAAGCCAACAAGCAAAATCTGCAAGCCGCCGCCCAACCGGAACCTCACTCGCAGCAGCGTCATGCCGAGCATCAGCAGCATACGATTCAACCGATCGCCGACACCATAACGATCGACGACTTCGCCAAGATCGATCTGCGCATCGCCCGCATCGCCAAAGCCGAGCATGTGGAAGGCGCCGACAAGCTGTTGAAGCTGACTCTGGATATCGGCAGCGAAACCCGCACGGTATTCGCGGGTATCAAATCGGCCTACGACCCGGCGCAATTGGAAGGAAAACTGACCGTGATGGTCGCGAATCTGGCGCCGCGCAAGATGAAGTTCGGATTGTCGGAAGGAATGGTATTGGCCGCAAGCGACGAACGCGGAGGACCGTTCGTATTGATCCCGGACGAAGGCGCACAGCCGGGAATGCGGGTCAAATAGTCAAAACAGGCGTGGGAACGGTCGGAGCCGTTCCCACGCTCCCCATCACTCGCCGGTAGTCGGATCGATCACCGTCTTGATCTCCGAAATCCGGTTGGCCGGGAAGCCGCCCTCCTCGGCATGCTGCCGAATCATCTCCTCGTTGGGCGCGATGTAGACGCAATAGACCTTATCGTCCGTGACATAGCTCTGCACCCACTGGATTTTCGGTCCCAGACGGTTCAGCACGCTGCACGATTTCTGTGAAATCGCATGCAAGTCCTGACCCGACAGTTTTCCCGCTTCGGGAATATCACGTTCGATTAGATACTTGGGCATATCGGCCTCCTCTCGTAATAGTCGTCAAAAAACCGTCAATACCGCGGAGCCGCATGATGGCGGCTCCAAAGTCCATCGCATCAGCGACGCTGAAATTCCGCGAAGATGTCCGCCGGCCGTGCTTCGGCCACGCTCTTGTACAGGGAATAAGCACCGAAACGCATCTGGTGCGGACGTCCGAGCTTCTCCTTATAGAAGTCGACGGCGAACTGCTCCTTCAGGTCCTTGCCGTCCCAGTGATAAAGCTTGAGGTACTGCTCGTTGTCCTTGCCTTTCTTGTCCCAATTGGCGAGCAGCGACGAGGTGTAATAAAGGCGCTTCCCATCCCAGCTCGACGACACCATGTTAACCTGCGCGCCGACGCGCTTTTCATAGGTCTGCACCGGTTTGTGCGGATTCGAAATGTCGAACGCGCGAGTAGTGCCGTCCATGAAAGTATTCACCCAAAGCCGCTTGTCGTCGTTGGAGATCGAAATATCGACGGGCAGAGGCACTTTCGAGGGATCGCCGATATCCGCGACTTCCTTGGCTTGCCACTCGCCCTTGTCATCCTCGTAGATCAGCCAGATCTTGGAGGTGAGTGCCGTGGTGGTGAAGCAGTAATTGTGGGTTTCATCCCAGGCGCAGCGCACTTCCAGGGGCGAGCCGGGCACGTCGAACACCTTCTTGGGCTTGCGGCTGTGAAGATCCCAGACCACCACCGTATTGCCGAAATGCTTCATCGCCTCCTTGTCGGACAGCATTTTGCCGAAGTCCATCATGTAGTTGTTCCACCCGGTGAAGGATGAAGAAACCAGCACGTTGCGCCTGGGCAGCGCGCGCACGTCGTAGTTGTAGCCGTCGGCATACTTGCCGGTCTTCACCGCGCCGCGCAGATCGCTGTCGGTGGGCATCCAGTGGGTCGCGACGTATTCGCCCTGATTGGTGTATTCCACCATTGCCGTGCGTCCGCCGTGATCCTTGTTGTTCGAAAGCCCCGTGATCAGCATACGCCCGGGCAGGGCGTAAAACGAGTGAGGCCCGACCACGCCGCCGCTTTTTGCGACGAAATCGTTAATCGTCTTGTGAAGCTTCGGTTTCGCCGGATCGCTATGGATGTCGAAGATGAAAATCTTGCTGGTGTCCAATCCGCCGGCCCAGAGATAGTGGCGGTCGTCGGTAAAATCCGAATGGTGCGCTTCGTTGCGGCCGCCTACCGAGAGACTGTCCACGACCTTTCCGTACTTGGGCGACTTCGGATTGACATCCACCGTCACCAGCTTGTCCTGTTCGTCGCCGACCCCTATCGCACCCAGGGTCCAGACATACACGTAATCTTCCTGGCCGGTGATTTTTGCGATATACGGCGATAAACAGGTTTCATCGGCATGAACGGGGGCCATGCCCGCTCCCGTCAAAACCAGCGCGGACACCAATCCCAGCGTCATACCGCGAATCGTCCGAACCAGACTCTTTTTTTCCAGTTGCTGCTTATACATTGCATAACCTCTTCTTTGATTTCAGTCATTCTTCGGTCTGAAATAATCGTCGAGCAAATGCCCCAGGCAGGTCTCCAGCGGCCGCACGGATCGGTCCACCTTCATCCGCAGCAAGGCGCCCTGCATGCTGTCGGACAACAAATCCGCCATGGATTCGGCAGATAAGTCAGCGCGTATCGTTCCTTCCGCCTGGCCGCGGGCCAAGCCCTCGGCGTACTTGTCCCGATACCGATGAAATGCGTCCCGCAGGGCGCTCATGCAGGTCTCGTTGGTATCGCCGATTTCACCGATCAGATTGCCCAGCAGACAGCCGCCTTTGAATTGCCTTCGTTCCAATTCTTCGATCAGATCCCGGAAATAGCGCTTCAGGGCGGACAGCGCGTCCAGCTCGGGCCGCTCCAGGTAATCGCCCAATTGCCGGATGAATGGCTCTATATAATGCCGAACGACTTCCGCCCCGAACTCATCCTTGCTGGCGAAGTAGTTGTAGAATGATCCTTTCGGAACTTGAACGCTGGACAGCAGGTCCTGCAGACCCGTGCCGTGATAGCCATGCTCCATGATCATGGCGACGCCCTGATCCAGGAGCCTTTCGCGAGTAATTTGTTTGTTGCCGATGCGAGCCATGCCAAAAATATACGACCGGTCGTCTATATGTGCAAGAAAAAAACTGACCTACAACCGGCCAGCCTGTAGGTCGGGAATCCTTTCCCGACGCTGCGGCCCGGTCGAGCGACTTCGTCGGCAAAGGATTGCCGACCTACGTGTCGCACTCCGTTCCGCATAACTTTATGGAATGTACTTAACGGGGATCACACCGAGAACGAGCGGCGCGAGATTTCGCCGCGGTGTGTCGCCCCGTCCGGGCCGTACGTCGCGTCCGGCGACGCGACCCCGTGGAAGAAATTCAAACTGGAATCGACATGCCGTTGCAAGAGGCCAAGATAAGCTCCATTAAGCTCGTTCCGCTTTCTGCACTCCGCACCGAGGCGCACGATTTCCAGCCAATCGGAACGGAGGGTTTCGGCCAACGGGTGTTCGGAATCGAGCCGGTCGAGCAAAGCCGTCATGCGCCCTGCCGCGACGGGAGCGGCCACGCGGACAACGCCGTCTTGCCGGACGGCCACCTCGTTGAGGACGGAGGCGAGCGTCTGCTTCTTCGAGGCGACCGCTTCCAGCGCCGCAGCATCACGCGCCGCAAGGCACCTGGCCTCTTCCTCCAACAATCGCGACATCTCGCCGAGGCCGTCGAGCGTCCTGCGAAACAGTTCGTGAAGTTCTTGAGTGAGAGCGATCATCCAAAATCCGGAAGTATGCGTTCCATGTCAATCAGCTTTTCGGCGACCCTTTGCGGGTTGACCCGGTAGCTTCCGGATTCGACCGCGTCCGCTATTTTCGCCACTTTCACTTTGTCGACGGCGGATTCGTTCAGCAGGCGCTGCTTGATCTCGGTGAGCCGAAGCGACGTCTCCGGCGACACGCCGGCACCTGATTCCGATGCCGCACCGAGCCCGGTAGCGTTAGGCCTTTTTTGAATTCCGCTGCCGGATAAACCGGTGACGGAATCGTGAAGCTTGATTTCCATGAGTGGACCCTATTGGGAGAACCTTTCAACCGTTATCGGCATTCCGACCGCGGACTTTAGCGCAAATTCCCAATCCTCTGTCCTGCCGGAACGTGCTGGTCTCGCTGCCATGCAAAACAGGTTAGGCGGAAGCCGTTGACGCTGCCGGCCAGGACAAATCGACTCGAGTATTCGTAGGCCGGAAATCCTTTGCCGACGGTGCCATCGGGCCAATCGGTTCATCGGCAAGCGAATGGCGACCTACACACTGCACTCGCGTTCCACACAACCTTACGGAACGTACTTAGTCAGATTGGTATCAGGACCAGGCCTGGACCCGCAACCATGCCTTCCACGATTCTCTTGGATTGGTCGTTGCGCACCCGAATCCGCTGGCCCGCCTCTCCGTCGCTGAGCGCACGTCCCGACATTTTGACGGCGACGTGGCTGCTCTGCGCCTGAATGGTGACCTTCTGTCCGCGCCGAATCAATTTGGGCACGGTGAGCCAGTCCGGACTCAATACCGCACCCGCCGCCAATGTCCGCCTGACGGGCCGGTTGATCACCGGTTCGTACGACGTGAAATAACTGCCGCGCAGTTCGGCAAGATCCCTTCTCTCCAGGCCGAGATCGGTCTCCGTCAGCCTAGCGCCCTGCCGGACGGCGTTCTTAAGAACCACGACGTTCCTATACACCTTCACGCGAACCTTGTTGTAAATGGTCCAAGGATGCGTGCCTTCGCAACGCACGCCCAAGGAAAGAAAACCGCTCTCCCGCCGAGCTGAAAGAAAGAAGGCTTCCAGGTGACGATCACAGAGTGGCAGCCGCAGGCGCGGGTCGAGTTTGATCGGCTCCATTTGGAATTCCTGAGCCTTCTGACGGAAATCCGACTCCACCAGCGCCGTGATCGCCTCCATGATCGAGGCATGGGACTGCAAGCCTTCGGCAGCGAAAGCCCTAGGCATCGCCAGGACCCACAGGATTAGGAGTTGAGTTTTGCCGCGCATGAATATCCTCCGAGCTTTCATCGGAACATGCAGTTAACATGCCCGTCAGGACTCAAGCGGACCGCGCGCCTGCCGCTACACTTTAGACACTGTTCACCTCTCCGGGAATTTCACCATGGCAAGCGTACTCGAAGGCGTCGATCAAAGAACCAGGCTCGCCGGACACAATCGCCTCGAACTCTTACTGTTCAAGCTTGGCGGCAATCAGCGCTTCGGCATCAATGTATTCAAGGTACAGGAAGTCATACGGCGTCCACCCTTGAGCCAGCTACCCAAATCGAACCCGGTCATTTGCGGCGTTGCCCATCTGCGCGGCAGAACCATCCCGGTGATGGATCTTGCCATGGCGATACGCGGACAGCCGCAGCCGCGGGACGGCAGTGGCTATGTCATCATTACCGAGTACAATCGTTCCACCCAGGGATTCCTGGTCAGCGCCGTTGATAGAATTATCAATATGGGCTGGCAAGAGATTCAGCCGCCGCCGAATGGTACCGGCAGGGAAAGCTACCTGACCGCCGTCACTCAGCATGACCAGGAACTCATCGAAGTAATCGATGTTGAAAAAGTGATGAAAGAAGTCATGGGCGGGAGCGAACGTGTGTCGGACGGCGTGATCGATGGGAATGCCCAACTTCCTCGGCAGCACGTGCTCGTCGTCGACGATTCGGCCGTGGCCCGCAACCAGATTCTTCGCGTGCTGGGCCAGCTCGAGGTGGAAAACACGATTGCCAAGGACGGCCAGGCGGCATTGGACATGCTTGAACAGTGGAAAGCGGAAGGCAAGCGATTGGGCGATTTTTTGGCCATGATCATCTCCGACGTGGAAATGCCGCGGATGGACGGCTATACGCTCACGGCCCGAATCCGCAAAGATCCCGAAATGAAAGACGTTTATGTGCTGCTCCACACTTCCCTGAGCGGCGTATTCAACCAGGCCATGGTGGAAAAGGTCGGCGCTAACGAGTTTCTTGCCAAATACGATCCGGACGATCTTGCCCGGGTTGTGCAAAGACGGCTCAGGGAACGTTTCGAGGTGCGCTAGGCGGTGATTGGACTCTATCCACATTGCGAGCCGGCGATATCGGTAAAACGCGGCGGCCGTCACAAGGCGCCTCGACTGGAGAATTCATGAATTCGGATTTGAATCCCGAGGAATTCGCGGTGTTCCGGAAATTTCTCGTGGACGCCTGCGGGATTTTGCTCGGCGACAGTAAACAGTATTTGGTCAAGAATCGATTGACCGGCCTACTCAGAGAAAGTGATTTTTCATCCATCGCGCAGTTGATCGCCGCGCTGCGAAGCGATAATGTCCCGGTTAAGCTCAAAACCCGAGTTATCGATGCCATGACCACGAATGAGACATTTTGGTTTCGCGACAATTCTCACTTCGAGGAACTTCGAAACGTTCTTCTTCCCGCCTGGGCGGCCAATCCGACCGGCGGTACCCTCAGGATCTGGTCGGCAGCCTGTTCCTCGGGACAGGAGCCTTATTCGATAGGCATCTGCGTCGAGGAATTTTTTCGGTACGGCTGGACCGGCATCAGACGCAACGTACAGATCATAGGGACCGATATTTCGGAATCGATTCTGGCCGAAGCCACCCAGGCCGCTTATAGCGAAATGGCCTTGTCGCGCGGTCTGGACGAAAGTCTGAGGTCGCGTTATTTCGAACGCTACCAGGACAAATGGAAACTGAAGCCGGAAATCACCGATCGTGTCCGCTTCCAGCAATTCAATCTGCTCAAGCCGTTTGCGGCTCTGGGTCGATTCGATATCGTCTTCTGCCGAAACGTACTGATTTATTTCTCCGAGGATCTCAAGCGCGACATCCTGACGCGCGTAGCCAAAGTGCTCAACCCGGGCGGCTACCTGTTCCTGAGCAGTACGGAATCGCTTCCTTCCGGACTCGATTTGTATGAAACCGTTCGCGGCCCGACTTGCCGCTATTACCGCCTGAGGGCGACCTTCTGACGCCATCGGGCAAATTTGCCGCGCCGAGCGGCGAAAAATTGCCGCCAATCCGTTTCCAAAACGGCCGCTAATTCCCAACTAACTGTACCGACGACAGTTTTTTGTCTGGCATGCCTCATGCTTGGCCTTACATGGCTTGCAACGAGGACATGTTTATGACGATCAGCTTCGATAATGCCCTGGGCATTCATCCCTTGGCCCTGAAACTCCGCGACCGCCGCACCGAATTGTTGGCCTCCAATTTAGCCAATGCCGACACGCCCCATTACAAAGCCCGCGACCTGGATTTCCGTTCGGTACTGCAGAGCGTCCGCGCTTCTCCCCTCAGCCTCGCTGCGACCCGGCCCGGGCATCTGACGGCGGCCGCTCCGGGCGCTCGAGGAGAAGCGCTTTATCGGCTGCCGTCGCAACCCAGCCTGGACGGCAATAGCGTGGAAACCGAACAGGAACAGATGCGTTTTGCCGAAAACGCGGTGCAATACCAGGCCACGCTCAACTTTCTGAGCGGCAAGATCTCCTCTTTGAAAACCGCCCTGACGGGAGAGTAAGCATGTCATCCTTCAAGATCTTCGATATTGCCGGCTCCGCCATGGCTGCGCAGTCGCTGCGGCTGAATCTGGTGGCCAGCAATCTCGCCAATGCCGACAGCGTCAGCAGCAGCATCGAGCAAACCTACCGATCGCGGCAGCCGGTTTTCGCGGCGCAGCTCCAGGAGGCCGTGGACAAGCGCAACGCGCCGGCCGGCGTTCAGGTGCTCGGGGTAATCGAGAGTCAGGCGCCCCTGCACATGGAATATGCCCCGGAACATCCGATGGCCAACGCCGACGGCTATGTCTTCAAGCCGAACGTCAACACCATCGAGGAGCTGACCAATATGATATCCGCCTCCCGCGCCTACCGGGATAACGTCGAAGTGGCGAATACCGCCAAGCAGCTGATGCTTCAGACCCTCCGTCTCGGACAAAGCTAGGTGACGAACCATGAGCATCGACCTCAACACGCTCAAATCTCTAGGCCTGACCGAACCCCAGGCGGCGGCGCGGAAACGCAACGAACTGGGGCAAGAGGACTTTCTCAAGCTGATGGTCACCCAATTGACCAGCCAAAATCCCCTCAAGCCCCAGGACGGCGCCGAATTCGTCAATCAGCTGGCGCAGTTCAGCACAGTGACGGGAATCCAGCAGCTGCAATCCTCATTCGCCGACTTTGCGGCGTCCGCCGGCAAGGAACAAGCCTTGATGGCCGCAAACCTGGTGGGACGATCCGCGCTGATCGCATCCGACAAAGCCATCCTGGCCGCAAACGGCAAAATCGAGGGCGAGCTGAACGTGCCGGCCCAGGCCGACCAGGTTTACGTCCGAATCATGGACAAGAACGGGAATTCGATCCGTACCCTGGAGTTCGGCCCGCAAACCGAAGGGCCGCTGTCTTTCGAATGGGACGGCAAGCTGGACGACGAACTGCATTTTGCCGATCCCGGACTTTACAAGCTCAAGGCCGAGGCCGTGCTCGGAGGTCGCACCACAGCGCTCGAAACGCAGATCGTCGCCCCCGTGGAAAGCGTAACCATGAGCGGATCGAAAGGCATGGAAGTCCAGTTCGGCGGACTCGGACGCTATACCTTGAGCGATATCCGAGCCGTCCTTTAGGACGCTCTGATCAAGCCTCCAATTCGAAGAAGCGACCTGTGCAACCGATTGATCCAACAGGCCCTCACCCACCCCTCTCCCAGAGGGAGAGGACTTATTCAGGGCTTCCTCAACACCCCCAATCCCAGCGAGGTTAGACATGGCTTTCAATACAGCCCTGAGCGGACTGAACGCCGCATCCAACATGCTCTCGACCACCGGCAACAATGTCGCCAACGCCAACACCACCGGATTCAAGAAATCACGCTCCGAATTCGCCGATGTATACGCCAGCAGCATGGGAGGCGTATCGTCCATCACGCCCGGCGCCGGCGTACGAGTTGCCGACGTGGCGCAACAATTCACCCAGGGCAACCTCGACTTCACCGAGAACAACCTCGATCTCGCGATCAGCGGCGAAGGCTTTTTCGTTCTCGGCGACAGCGTCGACAACGTCAACGCAAGGGTCTATACGCGCGCCGGCGCCTTTCACATGGACCGCGAAGGCTACGTGGTGAATCACCTCGGCCAGCCGCTAATGGTCTATGCACCGAACGGCGATACCATCGAGGAAGGTTTCAGCACCGGGGTTTTCCAGACCTTGCAGCTCGATTCGACGCAAGGCCTGCCCAAAGCCACGAGCTCGATCGACATGGCCGTCAATCTCGATTCCCGCAAGCCGGAATCCGCGACGACACCCTTCGACCCTGCCGATTCCGGCAGTTACACCCATACCACGTCCGTCACGATCTACGACTCGCTGGGAAACACCCATGTCGCCACCAGCTATTACGTGAAAACAGCGACCCCGAACACATGGGAGCTGCACGTCTATGTAGACGGACAAAACATGCTGGGCGGCTCGACCACGGACCCGATCAAGCTGGAGTTCGATCCCGACGGCAAGCTCCTGGAAGTCAATAACGATCCGGCGACGGCTCAATTTCAGACGGATCCGGTCACGATCAATCCCAGCGCCCAGGACATTCAGCTGACCTTGGACCTGCAAGGCTCGACCCAGTTCGGCAGCGCGTTCAGCGTCAATACCCTGAACCAGGACGGCTTGACCATAGGCCGGTTGACCGGCGTGGACATCGACGATACCGGTGTCGTGTTCGCCCGTTTCAGCAACGGCGGCTCCAAGCCGTTGGGCCAAGTCGCCATGGTGCGATTCCAGAATCCGCAAGGGCTGGCCAAGCTCGGCGACACCAACTGGGGCGAAAGCGCCAACTCCGGCGCGCCGATCAGCGGCGTGGCCGGCACCAGCAGCTTCGGCGTGATCAAAGCCGGCGCTATCGAAGCGAGCAACGTCGATCTGGCGCAGCAGCTGGTCAACCTGATCATCGCCCAACAGGCTTACCAGGCCAACGCCCAGACCATCTCGACGGAAAACACCGTTACTCAAACCCTGCTCAACATTCGCTGATCCCGATAGCGAGGACCTACGATCATGGACCGCAGCCTTTATGTCGCGATGAGCGGCGCCAAGCAGATTCTACTGGCACAGGCTTCCAACGCCAACAATCTGGCGAACGCGAACACGCCGGGTTTTCGTGCGGATTTCGAGCAGCTCCGGTCGATGCCGGTATTCGGCAACGGCTATCCCAGCCGGGTCTACGCCATGACTGAGCGGCCCGGCGTCGATTTGTCGACGGGCTCATTGCAAACCACCGGACGCGATCTCGACGTCGCCGTCAACGGCGAAGGCTGGCTCGCGGTACAGTCCGCGGACGGCAGCGAAGCGTATACCCGGGCAGGCGACCTGCACATCACGCCCGAAGGCCGGCTCGTCACCGGCGGCGGATTGGCGGTGCTCGGCAATGCCGGCCCCATCGCCATTCCGCCCGCGCAAAAAGTCGAAATCGGCACCGACGGCACCATCAGCATCATTCCCCAGAGCGCCAACGCCACAGCCCTGGCGATTCTCGACCGTATCAAACTGGTCAAGCCCGACAAATCCCGGCTTGAAAAAGGCGAGGATGGACTGATGCGGGTCAAGGACGGCGCACCGACGGCGGCGACCAACGAGGTGCAGCTGGTAACCGGCGCCTTGGAAGGCAGCAATGTCAGCACCGTGGAAGAAATGGTGCAGATGATCGAGCTGGCGCGGGAATTCGAATACCAGATCAAGATGATGAAAACCGTCGAAGACAACGGCAACGCAAGCGCCGAACTCATGCGTATCGGCTAAAGACACTCCGAGAGGTTCGAGACCATGACCACCCCTTCCCTTTGGATCGCCAAGACCGGCCTGGATGCGCAGCAAACCCATATGTCGGTGATCTCGCACAACCTGGCGAACGTCAATACCACCGGCTTCAAGAAAGAGCGGGCTCTGTTCGAAGACCTGCTCTACCAGAATGTCAGGCAGGTGGGCGCCCAATCCACCCAGAACACCACCCTGCCCTCCGGCCTGCAGCTGGGCACCGGCGTTCGAACGGTCGCCACGGAAAAGATTCACACCCAGGGCAATATACTCCAGACCGGGAATTCCCTGGATATCGCCGTCAACGGCCGCGGTTTCTTCCAGATACTCATGCCCAACGGCGATCTCGCCTATACCCGGGACGGTACGTTCAAGCTCGATGCCAACGGTCAGATCGTCACCAACGGCGGCAATCCCCTGGAGCCGGCCATGACCGTGCCGCAGGACGCCCTCAGCATCACCATCGGTTCCGACGGCACGGTCTCCGTCCTGCAGCCGGGCACTGCCGCCCCCAATGTCATCGGCGAGATCCAGCTGGCGGACTTCATCAACCCAACCGGCCTGGAACCGGTCGGGGAAAACCTATACCGGGAATCGGTATCGAGCGGCGGCCCGATCGTGGGCATTCCGGGACAGGACGGCATCGGCAAGCTGGTCCAGGGTTCCCTGGAAACCTCCAACGTCAACGTGGTGGAGGAACTGGTCAACATGATCGAAACCCAGCGTGCCTATGAAATGAATTCCAAAGCCATCGCCACCACCGACGAGATGCTCGGATTCGCAACCAACACCCTGTAAACCGTCCGATGAAATACGCGGCTCTCTTTCTCGTCCTGCTGAGCCTGAGCGGTTGCGCTTCCATTCTCAATCCGCCGCCGCGGCGCGACCCGGCTTATGCGCCGGCGCGCCCCGAGGACATGACGCCGCCGATGCGGAATCCCGGAGCGATTTTTCAGTCGGGCTACGACATACGGCTGTTCGAGGACCACAAGGCGCGACGCGTGGGCGATACCCTCACCATCCGGCTGGTCGAAAGAACCAACGCCCAGAAAGACGCCGACACCCGGGCCGGCCGCTCGGCGACCACCCAAGTCAAGGCCCCCATGCTGATGGGACAGGAAGCCGCCCAGATTCTAGGCTATGACGTTTCGACCAGCCTCGAATCGACCCACCAGTTCGAAGGCAAGGGCGAAAGCAATCAGAGCAACCTGCTGACCGGAAACATCAGCGTCACCGTCGTGGAAGTGCTGCCCAACGGCACCCTCCGGGTCAGGGGCGAGAAGCGGGTGGGCCTGAACCAGGGCAACGAGTACATCAAGCTCTCGGGGCTGGTGCGGCCGGTGGATATCGACACCACCAATACCGTGGACTCGACCAAGGTTGCCGACGCCACTTTCATCTATAACGGCGAAGGCGTGGTGGCCGACGTCAACCGCATGGGCTGGCTGCAACGCTTCTTTACCAGCATCCTGTTCCCCTTCTGATCGAACGAGGCAAGGCCGTGGGTAGATTCTCTCCGCGCGCAGTCATAAAAGCCGTCCTGATCGCCCTGGCCTTGGCAGTAACTCCGGCGCTGGCGGAAAGAGTCAAGGATATCGCCTCGGTCGCCGGCGTCCGCAGCAATCAGCTGATCGGTTACGGCCTGGTGACCGGACTGAACCGCACCGGCGACCTGAACCGCTTCACCAGCCAGACCCTGCGCAACATGCTGCTGCAACTGGGCGTCACCGTACCGCCCGGCGTCGACCTCCGATCGAAGAACATCGCGACCGTATCGGTCACCGCCGATCTTCCCCCCTTCGCCAAGCCCGGCCAGATGATAGACGTCAATGTTTCGTCGCTGGGCGATGCCAAGAGTCTCCGCGGCGGCAGCCTGCTGATGACGCCGCTCAAGGGTGCCGACGGCCAAATCTATGCGGTGGCCCAGGGCAATCTCGTGGTCGGCGGCCTGAGTGCCCAAGGACTGGCCGGTTCCAAGGTCACCGTCAACGTCCCCAGCTCCGGCAGAATTCCCAGCGGGGCGACGGTCGAGCGCGAAGTCCCGACCGGATTCGCGCAAGGCAGCCATCTGATGCTCAACCTGCATACGCCGGATTTCACCACCGCCAACCAGGTGGCCGACGTCATCAATCGAACCTATGGGGGAAACGTCGCCCGCCCCCTGGATGCGGCATCCATTCAGGTCAACGCGCCACGCGATCCGGCGCAGCGGGTCTCGTTCACGTCTCTTATCGAAAACCTGGAAGTGAACCCGGGCGAAGCCCCCGCCAAGGTCATCGTCAATTCCCGTACCGGCACGGTGGTGATCAGCAGCCATGTCCGGGTTCAGCCGGCTGCCGTCACCCACGGCAACCTCTCGGTGACCATCAGCGAAAAACCCATCGTCAGCCAGCCCCCGGCCCTGTCCGGCGGTTCGACCGCCGTGGTGCCCCGATCCGAGATCACCGTGAACGAGGAAGCCAACCGCATGTTCGTCTTCAATCCCGGCGTATCCCTGGACGAAATCGTACAGGCCGTGAATCGCGTCGGTGCCGCGCCGAGCGATCTGGTCGCCATCCTGGAAGCTCTCCGAAGCGCCGGCGCCCTTCGGGCCGAACTGATCGTGATATAGGAGAACCCGCATGATAAAGCAGACCGGTCTCGCCGATGTGTATACCGATTTCGCCGGTACCGCCCGGCTCAGAAACCAGGCCAAGCAGGATCCCAAGGCGGCGCTCGGCGAAACCGCCCGGCAATTCGAATCGCTGTTCATCCGGATGGCCCTGAAAAGCATGCGGGAAGCAGTGCCCAACGGCGGCCTGGTGGACGGCAAGCCGGCGCAAACCTTCCGCGACATGTACGATCAGCAATTGGCGGTGGAACTGGGCAAACGCTCCAGCCTGGGCTTTTCCGACTTGCTGGTCCGGCAGTTGGGCGGAGACACATCATCCGACGGTATCAAACCCGCCATGAGCCTGAATGATTACCGCAGCCACGCCCTGCCGCGCGTTGCCAAGGAAGGATCCGAAGACACGGCCCGGGACGGTTCGAGTGCAGCGAACGAAAACGCCGCCCACCTGACCGACAAAGTACGCTCGCAATCTCGGTCCTCTCCACCCGGGCCATTCGCCGGTCCCGAAGAATTCGTAAACGCGCTCTGGCCGCATGCACGGGAAGCGGCGGCCGAACTGGGCGTCGATCCCAAACTGCTGCTGGCGCAGGCGGCCTTGGAAACGGGCTGGGGAAAATCCATGGCGGCGCGCGGGAGCGATGGGCACAGCCACAATCTGTTCGGCATCAAGGCCGATCGGAGCTGGGCCGGAGAGCACGTAACCGCCGGGACCCTGGAATACGTGAACGGTGCGCCCGTCCGCGACCGGGCGGCCTTCCGCGCTTACGAGGACTACGCCGAGAGTTTCCGGGATTACGTCAACTTCCTCAAAACCAATCCCCGCTACGCCGCGGCCCTGGAACACGCCGATAATCCCCGCCAATTCCTGGCTTCCCTGCAAAAAGCCGGCTATGCCACGGATCCCCGGTACGCGCGCAAGGTTCTGGCCATATACGAGGAGAATCGTGCGCTTGCTAAGCTGCCCGTTACCTGACACGGTCTTCAGTTATACCGATCGCCGCCGATAACGGACATAGCGAGAACATTCATTCAAACGGTTGAATCATGGCTGGCGGAATTCTCGGCATAGCGACCTCGGGACTGATAGCGGCTCAACGCGGCCTGGCGACGACCGGCCACAACATCGCCAACGTCAACACCGACGGTTACAGCCGGCAGCGAACGGAACAAGTCGAACGCTTGCCCTCGTATACCGGCGCAGGCTACATCGGCAATGGCGTCGACGTGGGGTCCGTTACCCGCGCCTACGACAATTTTCTCAACGCTCAGCTCCGAAACACACTCTCCGCTCACGGAGAATTGGAGACCCATCACCGGCTGGCCTCGCAGGTCGACAATTTCCTCGCCGATCCCGACACCGGTTTGTCGCCCTCGCTGCAAGCCTTCTTCGATTCGGTTCAGGATGTGGTCAACGATCCCACGTCGATCGCCGCGCGGCGGGTAATGCTGACCGAGGGCGAAACGCTGGCACGGCGCTTCAACGCGTTGAACGGCCGCATGGACGCGCTTCGCAGCCAGGTGAACCAGAGCCTCGGCACCAACATCGAGGAAATCAACGGCCTGGCCGGGAACATCGCCGCCTTGAACGAGCGCATCGTCGTCGCCTATGGCCAGGCGGGCAAGCCGCCCAACGATTTGCTGGATCAGCGCGGCGTGCTGGCGCAACAATTGGCGCAAAAAGTCGGCACCAGTCTTTTCGAACAAAAGGACGGCGCCCTGAACGTCTTCATCGGCAACGGGCAGGCCCTGGTCATCGGTACGACGGCAAACCGGCTGAGCCTCGAGAATTCGGCTTACGATCCCGGCCAGAAGGACATCGCCATCAGCGCCAGCGGTTCCGAGACCGTGGTCGTTACCGACGCCATCGGCGGCGGGGAAATCGGCGGACTTTTACGTTTCGAAAGCCAAGTGCTCGACCCGGCACAGAACGCCATGGGCCGCATCGCCGCGGGCTTCGCCACCACATTCAATGCCCGCCACTCGGCCGGCTCCGATTTGAACGGCAATGCCGGGACCGATTTCTTCAGCGATGTCACCAACCCGGCGATAGGCCAGTACAGCTGGTTCGGGAAGCAGACGAACAACGGCGATGCCGTATTGTCGGTCGCATTCGACAACGGTGTCGTCACGGGCGCCGCCGATCTGACGGCAAGCGATTACCGGCTGGATTACGACGGCTCCCAGTACACCCTCACCCGTCTGAGCGACGACGCCCAGTTCACCAATGCCGCAGGAAGTTTCACGGTGGACGGCTTGACCATCGGCATCGAAAGCGGCTCCGCGGCGCCCAATGACAGTTTTCTGATTCGCCCGTTCCGGCGCATGGCGGGCGACCTGAACGTCACGCTCACCGAACCGCGCCAAATCGCAGCAGCCGGATCGCCGTTTGCAGGCCCCGGAGACAACACCAACGCCCGAGCTCTCGCCGACCTGCAGACCGCGCCTTTGCTCCTGGGCGGCAAAGCCGGCTACCAGGACGCCTATGGCGAAATCGTGGGCGACGTCGGCACGCTGACCCGTTCTGCCGAGATCGACAGCACCGCTCAGAAACAACTGCTGGATCACGCACGGGAGGCGCGCGATTCGGTATCGGGCGTGAATCTCGACGAGGAAGCCGCGAATTTGTTGCGGTATCAGCAAGCCTATCAGGCTGCGGCGCAATTGATTCCAGTCTTGAACACCCTGTTTGACGCGCTGATCGGAGCGGTAAGGAGATAAGCATGCGCATTTCGACACCTCTTATGGAACGGATGGGCATGGATGGCATCCACAGACAGCAGGCAAAGCTCGCCAGAACCCAGCTGCAACTCTCCACCGGCCAGCGCATTCTGGCGCCGTCGGACGATCCCGGGGCCGCGGTCCGCGCGCTGGACTTGAAGGAATCGCTGGAAACCAACCGGCAGTTCCAATCCAATATTCAAGCCGTTCGCTCAAGACTCGAATTCGAAGACTCCGCCTTGACCGGCGTGGCAAACCTGTTGCAGCGTGCCCGCGAACTATCCGTCGAAAGCCTCAACGACACGCTCAATACCGGCGATCGGCAGGCCATCGGCCAGGAAATGCAGCAGTTATTGGACGAGATGCTGGGACTTGCGAACACGCGTGATGCCAACGGCGAATATATTTTTGCCGGCTTCCGCTCGAATACGGTTCCTTTCGTATTCGACGGCGGTCGGACGCCGCCGGCGTATGTCTATCAAGGCGACAAGAATCGGCGCCTCCTGCAGATCGCACCGCAGCGGCCCATGGCCGACGGCGATTCCGGATTTGCCGTATTCGAGAACGTTTCTTCGAATTCGGGCGCCAATGCGATCGCCGCCTCCGGCGGCAGGCAGAGTGTTCTCAATACCTTGTATTCCCTCGCTCAAGCCTTGAACGGCCAATTTACCGCATCCCATGGCGCGCTCATGGGAACCAAAGACCTGTCGTCCGGCATCGATTACAGCGGCGGCGCAAAGAGCTTCGACTTGGCCGTCGACGGCGGCGCGCCGGTCACGATATCCATAGCCGCGGCGAATTATGCCGGCGCCGACGACCTGGTCGCCGCCATAAACGCCGGCATAAGCGCAACGGCCCTGGACGGCACGGTCGTCGCCCAGCATAGATCCGGTTTTATGGAATTCGTCTCGGCAAACGCCGGCGACACCTCGTCCGTTGCCATCAGCAACGATACCGATGGCGTCCTCACGGATCTCGGATTGTCGGACCCGGAACTCGGAAGCGGAGCCGGGCCGAGCTTCCACGAAGCCGCCAGCGCCTCGTTGGAGGATATCGATGCGGCCCTGCAAAGCGTCTCGGATACCCGCGCCAGCGTCGGCGCGCGTCTGAACGCGCTGGACGAACAAGCGGATGTTCACGACAAATTCATCATCGACACCGAAGCAAACCTTTCCGAAATCCAGGATCTGGACTATGCGGAAGCGATCAGTCGCTTCAACATTCAGCAGCTTGCGCTACAGGCAGCGCAACAAGCCTACGTCAAAGTACAAGGACTCACCCTTTTCAATTATCTTTAAAATAGGCAGTAAGCGCGGCTTCAGGCTCCCCCGCCCGAACGACCGGACGACGGCTAGAGCATTTTCATCCCGCTCGTACGACAATACGGGCTGGGTGGAAGTCATTGGCGCCTTCGGCCGGGGTAGCTCGACTCAAGCCTCCGTAGGTCGGTCGGGGCATCGCGTCGGGAATGGGCTGGCCGCTGCTCCCGGCCAGGCCGTTTGCGATTGGAAGGGTCATTCGGGCGCTCCCCGGATGACCGTTTGCGATTGGAAGGGTCATTCGGGCGCTCCCCGGATGACCGTTTGCGATTGGAAAGGATTCCCGGCCTACTCGCGAGCATTTGTCGGCAATCCTTTGCCGACGAACGCGTTTACCCAACGGCACCGTCGAGAATGGATTCCCGACTTGCGAAAGCCCAAACAGTAAGCATGAAAATGCTCTAAACATCGCCGAAACAAAACCACGGATAAGGAACGATTGTGGCCAAGAATTTCAAACTTGCCCTGAAAATAGTCGCACGCGATTGGCGCAGCGGCGAATTGACCATCCTGATGGCGGCGCTGCTCATCGCGGTGGCCAGTTCGACCGCCGTCAACCTCCTGGGCGACCGACTGGCTCGCACCATGAATCTCCAGGCGGCGGAATTTCTGGCGGCCGATCTCGTGGTCGGCGGCCATCACCAGCCCTCCGAAACCTGGAGACGGCAAGCATCCGCGCACGGGCTGCGAGTGGCCGGCACCACCGAGTTCTCCAGTGTCCTGATCGAAAACGACGAGTTGCTTCTGGTGGGCGTGAAGGCGGTGGAAGAAAGCTATCCCTTGCACGGTTCGCTTCGCACGACGCTGAGCGACATCGCGGCCGCTGCCGAAACACGGGATGTCCCGAAACCGGGTGAAGCTTGGGTCGAGCAACGTGTGCTCGCGACACTGGGTTTGAAGTTGGACGACGACATCACCGTCGGAGAGAAACCGCTTCGGATCACCCGGATTCTCACGCATGAACCGGACCGCCGCGGCGACCTCTACAGCCTTTCACCCCGGGTCCTGATGAATCGGGCCGATGTCGCCGCAACCCGCGTCATTCAACCCGGCAGCCACGTCCACTACTATGAATTGTTCGCCGGCGACGAGCGAGCGCTGCGCGCGTTCAAGCAATGGCTCAAACCCCAGCTGCATCCGGGGCAGCGCATACTCGACGTGCACGAGGATCGCCCCGAACTCGGAAATGCCCTGAATCGCGCGGAACGCTATCTGGGACTGACCAGCATCGCCGTGGTCCTGATCTCGGGCGTTGCCATCGCCATGACCGCGCGCCGCTACACCGAACGACACTACGACATGACCGCCATGCTCAAGTGCCTGGGGGCTCGCGAACGCGACGTTCTGTGGATCTATGCGAGCCAGTTCCTGATTATCGGCCTCATCGCCAGTTCGCTGGGCAGTGCCGCGGGTTACCTGACCCAGGAGAGCGTCATCCATCTGCTCCGCTCGCTGCTGCCGCAGACTCTCGCCGCTCCCGGCTGGCTGGCGGTGGTCTTCGGTGCGGCAACGGGACTCCTGATTCTGCTCGGCTTCGCCCTGCCGCCGATCCTCAGGCTCAAACGCCTTGCTCCGCTGCGCGTGCTGCGCCGCGATCTCGAACCTTTGCCGTCCAGCGCCTGGGTCGTCTACGGACTCGCCGGGCTCACCCTGAGTGCGCTGCTTTGGCGGTATACTCACGACTGGGTGATGACCCTCAGCATATTGGCGATAGCCGGTATTGCGATAGCGCTGTTCAGCCTGCTCGGTTTGTCGATGCTGAGCCTCGGCCGCCTGCTTCTGCCTTACGTTTCGCTGCCGTGGCGCTTCGGTCTGCAACATTTGACCCGCAGACCGCGACTGGGCGTGAGCCAGATCCTGGCTTTCAGCATAACCCTGGTGGCGATGCAGATCAGTCTTCTGGTGCGTACCGAACTGCTGCAGGAATGGAAACGCCAGCTGCCCCAAGATACCCCCAATCACTTTGCCCTGAATCTGTTCGATACCGATTTGGCGAGATTTCGCGAGACTTTGGATAAAGAAGGTATCGCCAGCAGCGCATACTATCCAATCGTTCGAGGTCGCTTGACGGCCGTCAACGGCAAGGACGTTTTCGAAATCGTGCACAAGGATTCGCGGGCCGAAGCCTCCATCAATCGCGAACTAAGCCTGACCTGGGCATCGGAACTACCGCGGGACAACCGCGTGGTTCGGGGACAATGGGTAAACGGAGCCGATCCGCTCAGCGTTTCGGTGGAAGCGGAACTGGCCAAGGGCCTCGGCATCGAGCCCGGCGACAAGCTCACGTTCAACATCGCGGGACAAGAACTCGCGGCCACCGTGATCGGCACCCGTAGCGTACGCTGGGACACCATGACACCCAACTTTTTCATGATTTTTTCGCCCGGCAGCTTGGACGCCTACCCTCACACCTGGCTCACCAGCTTTTATCTGCCGCCCGATCGCAAACCGGTTCTCGGAGACTTGGCCAAATCCTTCCCGAGCATGACGATTCTGGAAGTGGACGCGCTCTTGAAACAATTTCAGACCATACTGCGACAAGTGACGAGCGCCATCGAATATGTCTTGCTGTTAGCCCTAGCGGCAGGGTTCACGGTGCTTTTCGCCGCGGTTCGGGCGACACTAGACGAGCGCATTTACGAGGACGTTCTGCTGCGCACCATGGGCGCCAGCCGGCGCTTGTTGAGGAATGCGCAGTGGGTGGAGTTCGCCGCGTTGGGCTTCCTGGCCGGCGTTCTGGCATCGGCCATCAGCGAGGTGATTGCGTGGATCTTATTCAGCCGGGTGTTCGACTTGACCTATCGATTCCATTGGGAGACGTGGCTGGCCACGCCCGTGTTGGGCGCTCTGGCGATCGGGCTGGCAGGCTACTTGAATACCCGGTCCGTCGTAAAAAACAGCCCGATGCGCGTGCTGCGAGAGCTATAAAGGCATGAAACGGCGATGGGCGAGGCTGCGCTCATCGCCGTTTCCGTCAGCCGCCCTTGACGTTGACTTTCGAAGTCCAGCCGCTCTTCCCCTGGCAGTCTCCGTCCAACACTTTAACTTTTACGAACGGCAACTGGCCAACCACCATTTCCTCTTCTACGGTTGCCTTGGTGCCCGCCTTGGTAACGCATACGCTCTGGTCCTGGTCGTCTTCAGCTTCCGAAGTGCTCATCAATCCCGGCACGACCGTCAAATGCGATCCACCGCCGTTCGGATTATCCAAAGTCACCTGTTGACCGACGGTAACAGCCGTCGTGATCTGCATTTCCTCACCGCCGCCGCTCATTGCGAGGATAAGAACGACGACCACTGCCGCACCGATCGCCGCGTAGAGCGCCTTCGGATTGCTCTTCAAGGTATCCAGAACGCTGACAGCGGCTTTACTCGGGTTATTATCTTCGGACATTATGTAATACCTCCTCTTATAACTTCTTATCGCCTCCTGGGTTCAGGAACGAACACTCCGGAGCAGGCGCAAATTACCATGTTGTCAACATTCTGCAAACAGATAATTTGCCTGGTGCGGAGCGTCACGGAAGCGATCACCAAACACTGCACTTTATCACTCTTGGCGGTTATATTTGCGATTCGAGGAGTGACAAATGCGCGCACATGCGGTCCGAGCCGAACCGGGCGTCGGACTGTCTAACCGAGCTGAAGTGAAGTCCGGTCCGGGCACGATAGTCTTATCTCCCCGACAATCCTCGTTGCACCGTGTCTTTCGAACCAAAGCCATGAACGATTCGAAAAAGCTACCGTCACAATCGAGCAGCAGCGACGTACAAGCGTTTCTGAAAAAACTCGCGCAAACGCCCAATGTCAAACCGGCCGGACGCAAAGGGCGGCTGATTTTTGCCTTGGACGCGACCGCGAGCCGAGAGCCCACATGGCAGGAAGCGTGCCGCATACAGGCGGACATGTTCGATGCCGCCGCGACTCTCGGCGGCCTGGAAATTCAGCTCTGTTATTACCGCGGAATGGCAGATTTCGAAGCTTTCCCCTGGTTGGTTCGTGCCGAGGAGCTGCGGCGGCGCATGGCCCTGGTGCAATGTGTCGGAGGATACACACAGATCGGCAAGGTGCTCGAGCACACATTGCAGGAAACGCGGACCGGCAAGGTCGACGCCTTGGTATTCGTCGGCGACAGCATGGAAGAAAACGTCGACTTCATTTGTAAAATCGCAGGCGAATTAGGCCTGCTCGGCGTAAAAGCGTTTCTGTTCCAGGAAGGTTTCGATCCGACCGCCGAACTCGCGTTCAAACAGATCGCCAAACTGACCCAGGGTGCCCACTGCCGCTTCGATGCCGGAAGCGCACGACAACTCCGGGATCTGCTCAATGCCGTTGCGGTCTATGCCGCGGGCGGCCTGAAAGCCCTGGAAAACTACAGCCGCACCCGAGGTGGCGTCGTTCTGCAATTGGCCCATCAAATCAAAAAGCCTTGATTCAAATCATCCTGCTTCTTTTAATCGTTTACTTCGCCGTGCTGACGGTGCGTCGATTTCTTGCTTCCGCACCCTCGGAAGCACACGCCAGGAAAATCCGGCGCGGCCTGCTATGGGCCGGAATTCTGGCAGTACTGGCACTCGCCGCGACAGGGCGCCTGGGCTGGCTGCTCCCGCTCCTCGGGGCGCTGATAGCAACAGTGCTCCGGCTTGCCCCGGTTTTGGTCCAGTTCCTGGTTCAATATCTGCCGCTCCTGCGCCGCTGGCAGCAACAACGGGCCGCGGCACGGCAAACAGCTAGCGACGGTGGCCGGAGTAGCTCGTTCGTGGAATCCCGTTTTCTGCGCATGCAACTCGACCACGCAACCGGCGAAATTCACGGTGTGGTGGTGACGGGACTTTATGCCGGCCGCAGCTTGCATGAAATGACCCTCGCACAGCTGAGCGAGCTATATGCCGAATATGTCCGCAACGATCCGGAATCCGCCTCGCTGTTGCAAGCCTACATGGAGCGTGTCCACGGCGAATCCTGGCAGGAAAGCGATAACCGGGCACCCGACCACGACCATGGCAAGATGACGCCGGAAGAAGCCTATCGCGTTCTGGGCATTGCTTCGGGATCTCCGCGCGATGTCATCATCGCCGCTCACCGCCGCCTAATGCAGCGGATGCATCCCGACCGCGGCGGCTCCGACTATCTCGCGGCAAAAATCAATCAAGCGAAAGACGTTCTACTCGGACGATAAGAAAAATCCCGCCAAACGAGGCCCAGGCACCCGGGCGCCTCGGCTACGCTCGAACTCGGGAACGGGGCGTCCGGGCGCTGCGCGGAACCGGACATCCATTCGGGGATTCAACTTCGGTTTTCAGGTTCATCTCATTTCGCCCCGGTGAACGCCGGCCGAACTGCATCATTCCTTTTTCAAAGCCGCATTTTGGTTCGGAAACGCATCCGAGCTTCTGCCGCGGGGAAATGCGTCGCCGAAAATAATCCGCAATTCACAAACTGCGATCAATATCACAAAAAGGCCGCTAAAGAAAAGAATTTGAGGGCCGATAAACAAGATACCCGTCAAAAACCCGTCGTACGGATCTCCTGATTAGTGGCTAAACGCCATTTTCCCGATACGACACGTGATCCGACGAAGTACGAGAGAGCAAGTAATCCGCCATTTTGCGGTGCTCAGCGCTTCGGAAGCGCATTGGCACGATAAATGGTTTCAACAGAGCGCGTTGGCTGCTGTTAACAGAGTTATTGATGACGGAAATTCTTATTTATCAAACAGGCTTTCAATAATTAATCAATTACGTGGGGACATTGGTATGTCTGAACAGATCGTAGAAGAATTGAAAACCTTTGGAGAGGCAGGCTTGTACGATGATTCGGCCACCTTCGTCGACGATTTCGAAGCGAACGAAGTTCTCGAAGAGGAGTCGTCGATATGGAATGAAGCGGAGTTGGGTGCCATCGATTCGGAATACCAATACGACGCGACGCGCCTATATCTAAAGGAATTGGGAAATTCTCAGCTGCTGACCGCTGATGAAGAAAAACACTATGGTCGTCTGGCTCAAAAAGGCGATCAAGCGGCGCGCAAGAAAATGATAGAGAGCAATTTGCGGCTGGTGGTCAAGATCTCCCGCCGATACCTGAATCGCGGCTTGCCGCTTCTGGACTTGATCGAAGAAGGAAATCTCGGATTAATAAGAGCGGTCGAGAAATTTGAACCCGATCGCGGCTTTCGGTTCTCTACCTACGCGACCTGGTGGATACGGCAGACGATTGAGCGCGCCTTGATGAATCAAACGCGTACGATTCGGCTTCCGATTCATGTCGTAAAGGAAATGAATGTCTATCTTAAAGCGTATCGTCAGCTGGCCGTTACCATGCATCACGACCCGAGTGCGGAAGACGTCGCGAAATATCTGGACAAGCCGGTAAAGACGGTCGAAAAGATGCTGAAACTCAATGAGCGAGTTGTATCGATCGACGTTCCGTTCAAGAAGGATTCGGAAAAATCCCTGGTGGAATGTATTTCCGAGGAGGATAAACTCCCCCTGCCGGAAACCCTTCAGAACGAGCGAATTTCCAGCAACCTTTCCGACTGGCTGGATCAGCTTTCAGACAAGCAGAGAGAAGTCATCTGCCGCCGATACGGTCTCCGCGGCTACGATCATGCCACTCTCGAAGAAGTTGCAGCCGTCATGGGCGTTACACGGGAACGCGTACGCCAGATTCAGATGGAAGGTCTGAATCGCCTTCGCGATATTTTGGAAACCGACGGTTATACCGCGGACGCCATCTTTCACTAATATCCGCCTTGCCGTAGACGTATCCATTACGCGTCGAGGCGTCCCGGAACGAGTTGCCCACAGATCTGCTGGAATTTGTTTTGGGCGGGTGGATTACTAATGATCAAGAAAGTATAGCCACAAGAGCCCCCTCTTCCTCTGGGACAAATCGGCAGGGCAAGGCGCAACGCGACGAGCGGGCAGGCCAGCGATGGGCTGCCCCGGACTCGCGAGCGAAACGGGACAGCGTCGCGTGGCGAGGCCGATTTACTCGCCTCATCCCTGAGACTCGCCCTTCGGGCCGTGCTTCGCACGTTCCCGTTCGCTCCCGGCGAACGGGTGCACGCGTGAGCGCCGCTTGTGGCTCCGCACAGGGAATGTGCGGCGTGATTGGGTTGGGGTGGGACCGACTCGAATAGGGCTTTACTTTACTTTACGTACAATAAATCCGCCCCGCCGGACCGCCGAAAGTCCGGCGCCTCGCATCGGGCGACTGCAAAGTTCGTCGACACCGCATGCCCGGCGCCCGTCTCGCCAGTCAAATACTGTTGCCATAACCCTAGGAACGGCCGCCGGGCGTGCGAGAGCATGCGGCTGGCGGGGGCCGTTGGCAGGGATTGCCGACCTACGACCGTGATCCCTGTAGGCCGGGAATCCTTTCCCGACGTCACCGCCCGGTCGAGCATCTGCGTCGGCAAGGGATTGCCGACCTACACCGTGCCGCCTCTGGTAGGTCGGGAATCCTTTCCCGACGTCACGGCCCGGTCGAGCGTCTGCGTCGGCAAGGGATTGCCGACCTACACCGTGCCGCCTCTGGTAGGTCGGGAATCCTTTCCCGACGTCACGGCCCGGTCGAGCGTCTGCGTCGGCAAGGGATTGCCGACCTTATATCTCGTCCCGGAACTCTGCCACGCTCGTCGAGCACGATGAGCGGGTCAAACTCGCCCGAAAATTCGGTAGAATCAGTCATCGTCAGGATAGCCAAGTCCCACCCCTAAAAATCAACGGAAAATCGAATGTCCCTGGAAAAAGTCTACGATGTACCGCTGGAAGTAGCGGCCGGAGCGCATATTACCGAAGCGCTTTACCGAGAGATGTATGAACGTTCCATTAAGGATTCGGACAAGTTCTGGTCGGAGCAGGCGGAACGCTTCGTAGACTGGTTCAAACCGTGGGACAAAGTCCAGGATTGCGACTTCGGCACAGCCCGCATTCGATGGTTCGAAGGCGGCAAGCTGAACGTCAGTTACAACTGCCTCGATCGCCATCTGGCCGAAAAGGGTGATCAGGTTGCCATCATCTGGGAAGGCGACGATCCTGATCTGGACAGGACGCTTACCTTTCGCGAGCTGCACGAGCAAGTGTGCCGGTTCGCCAACGTCTTAAAAAAGCATGGTGTCGAAAAAAGCGACCGGGTCTGCATCTACCTTCCGATGATTCCGGAAGCGGCCGTGGCCATGTTGGCCTGCGCTCGGATCGGCGCCGTCCATTCCATCGTGTTTGCCGGCTTTTCCGCAGACGCATTGCGGGATCGTATCCTCGATGCCGACTGCCGTTACGTCATTTGCGCCGATGAAGGGAATCGGGGCGGACGGACCGTGCCGCTGAAAACCAATGTGGATACCGCGCTGCAGTCTTGTCCGAACGTAAAAACGGTTATAGTGGTCAGAAATACCGGCGGGACGATCGACTGGGACGCCCGCAGCGTGTGGTACCACGAAGAGCTCGCCGAAGCCTCTCCCGATTGCCCGCCCGAATCCATGGACGCGGAAGACCCCCTCTTCATTCTCTATACCTCGGGATCTACCGGAAAACCCAAAGGGGTGCTTCACTCGACCGGGGGTTATTTGGTTTATGCCGCCATGACCTTTCAGTACGTGTTCGATTACCGCCCGGGCGAGATCTACTGGTGCACCGCGGACGTCGGCTGGATCACAGGTCATTCGTACACGGTTTACGGTCCCTTGTGCAACGGCGCGACGACCCTGATGTTCGAAGGCATTCCGACCTATCCGGCGCCCGACCGTTTCTGGAGAGTGGTCGAAAAACACCGGGTCAACATTTTTTACACCGCGCCAACCGCCATCCGTGCCTTGATGGCACAGGGCGACAATTGGCTTGAAACCACCGACAGAGGTAGTTTGCGTGTTCTCGGCTCGGTCGGCGAACCGATCAATCCGGAAGCCTGGGAGTGGTATTACCATCACGTGGGGCGCGAACGCTGCCCTATCGTCGATACCTGGTGGCAAACCGAAACC
Source organism: Methylocaldum marinum (assembly GCF_003584645.1). Classification (GTDB taxonomy): domain Bacteria; phylum Pseudomonadota; class Gammaproteobacteria; order Methylococcales; family Methylococcaceae; genus Methylocaldum; species Methylocaldum marinum. The sequence goes on along the minus strand of NZ_AP017928.1, from coordinate 684,414 downwards.
GGCGGAATACTGATCACACCATTGATCGGAGCCACGCGGCTGAAACCCGGCTCCGCGACACGGCCGTTTTTCGGCATCGTACCGGCCATAGTCGACAGCCAGGGCAATGTTTTGGAAGGAGACTGCGAGGGCGTATTAACGATTACCCGCTCTTGGCCCGGTCAGGCCCGCTCCGTATTCGGCAGCCATCAACGCTTCTTCGAAACTTATTTTTCCGCCTATCCCGGCAAGTACTTCACCGGAGACGGTGCCAGACGGGACGCCGACGGATATTACTGGATTACCGGGCGCGTCGACGACGTGCTGAACGTATCGGGCCACCGCATGGGCACCGCGGAAATCGAAAGCGCGCTGGTCCTGCACGATAGCGTAGCCGAAGCCGCCGTCGTGGGTTATCCGCACAATATCAAGGGACAGGGCATCTACGCCTATGTCACGCTGGTCGCCGGCATCTCGCCGAGCGCCGAGCTCGAACAGGAATTGATTCAATTGGTTCGCAAGGAAATCGGTCCGATTGCAACACCGGACTTGATTCAATGGGCGCCGACATTGCCGAAAACCCGATCCGGCAAAATCATGCGCCGCATACTTAGAAAAATTGCGGCCAACGAGATCCGCGATCTCGGCGACATTTCCACCTTGGCCGACCCCGGGGTCGTCGAGGAAATTATCCAGAACCGAGCCAATCGGAGCTAAGACCATTTCACTACATCGGAGACAATAATGAAACTCATAACCGCGATCATAAAACCATTCAAGTTGGACGATGTTCGGGAAGGGTTGTCCGAAATCGGCATCAGCGGCATTACGGTGACCGAAGTCAAAGGTTTCGGGCGTCAAAAGGGGCACACCGAGCTTTATCGCGGGGCTGAATATGTCGTCGATTTCCTTCCCAAGGTGAAAGTCGAAGTCGCGGTGACCGACGGTATGGTCGAGCAGGCTGTCGATGCCATCATCAAATCCGCCAACACGGGCAAGATCGGCGACGGCAAGATATTCGTGACCAACCTCGAACAGACGATCCGGATCAGGACCGGCGAAACCGGGGAGCAGGCGATTTAATCCGGCCGCTCGGGGCGTGGCCTGAAACGACGGTCCGATAGAGGTTTCCGGCGCGCGGATTTCGAGGCGCGGATCGCACAAGACCCGCAAAGTGCCTTCGATTTCTGTGCGCAGTATCCTTCGGCCCGGAACCGGAAACGCCGCTTTTGGCTCATCGGGATTCCCGCGGCCCCGAAACGGTTCTCGGCAACGGCTGTGCACCCTGCCGAATTCAAGCCGGGCAGAGCGGCGGCTCGTCCATCGCGGCGATCTGCTCGCGCAGTTCCAGGATCCGGTCATGCCAGTAACGCGGCGTGTCGAACCACGGAAACGCGATCGGAAAAGCAGGATCGCTCCAGCGTCGGGCGATCCACGCGGTGTAATGGATCAGCCGCAGGCTGCGCAGGGCTTCGATCAGATACAGTTCGCGAGGATCGAACTCGTGGAAGCTCCGGTAACCGGAGAGCAGATGGCTCAATTGCTGCGTCATCTCGCTGCGGTCTCCCGACAGCAACATCCACAAATCCTGAATCGCGGGTCCCATGCGGCTATCGTCGAAATCGACGAAGTGCGGACCGTCATCCGTCCACAACATATTTCCGGGATAACAATCTCCGTGCAAGCGCAGCGAACGCACGGCGCCGGCTCTTTCGAAACAGCGCTTCACGCCATCCAGCGCTTGATTCACGGTATTGCGGTAAGCGTCCGCGATGTCCGCCGGGATCACGTCGTGCAACAGCAGATAATCCCGCGGTTCCTCGCCGAAACTCGCGATATCCAGCGCGGGACGCTCGCGAAAGGACTTGAGCGCGCCGACCGCGTGCATACGGGCTATCAGCCGCCCCATTCGCGCCAGCGTGCCGTAGTCGCTGAATTCGGGGGCATGGCCGCCTTGCGAGGGAAATACGGCGAAGCGAAACCCGCCGAATTCGTGCAAGGTCGAACCGTCGGAGCCCTGTAAGGCCGGCACGACCGGCAGTTCGGACTCGGCGAGCTCCCGCACGAAGGCGTGTTCCTCGAAAATGGCGGCATTGCTCCAGCGCCCGGGGCGATAGAATTTCACCACCACCGGCGCTCCGTCCTCTAGGCCGATCCGGTAAACACGGTTTTCGTAACTGTGCAGCGCCAACAAGCTGCCGTCGCTCGCAAAACCCGCGCTTTCCATCGCGTTCATGACGAGATCGGGCTTCAGGGACGAAAATGGATGTCGGTCTACGAGTGTGTTCATGGACACCATTCTACAGATTGCCGGCCCCGTCTTTAGTAAAAAGCGCAATTCGAAACTCGATTTTTGATTATGCTTGAGGCAACGAGACCGCTGATTGCAGCGCGGTTAATAGGGGTCGGGGATGTCCCGGCGCGGCGAAAAGCCGTGTCAGGCAAGACCGGGCATATTCCGGCCCTGGCGGCGGTCCGTAAATACCGCGAGAGTATTTGCGGACCTCATCGATAGGTTCAACACTTTAACTCTCATGAAAATAACTCTCACGCCTAACGAAGCTCGCGTCATCGGCTGTTTGATCGAGAAAGAAATCACCGCCCCCGATCAGTATCCCCTTTCGCTCAACGCACTCACCAACGCGTGCAATCAGAAAAGTAATCGGGATCCGGTGCTCGAACTCGACGAGTCAACGATCCGGCAAACGGTCGACGGACTCGTGAAAAGATATCTGGTCAGTGCCGGCAGCGGTTTCGGCAATCGCGTCACCAAATACCGGCATCGCTTTTGCAATACCGACTTCGGCGATCTGAAGCTTTCCAGGCAAGAAACGGCGATCGTGTGTGAGTTGCTGCTGCGCGGCCCGCAAACGCCCGGCGAATTACGCATCCGCACCGAACGCCTGGGCGGATTCTCCGACGTGCAGGAAGTCGAGAACACGCTAGCCAAGCTGATGGAGCGGGATGAACCGCTGGTCGCCAAACTGCCGCGCGAGCCGGGAAAACGCGAATCGCGGTTCATGCACCTGTTTTTCGGTGAAAACCAGCCGGCGACAATCGGCGTGAACACGGAGACGGACTCCGAACCAAGGGGCTCCGACCACGAGCGGCTCGATCGTCTGGAACGATTGGTCGCGGAACTGGCCGAGACCGTGGACCGGCTCCAACGGCAACTGGCCGAACGCGCGCCGGAGTCCCGGGATGGACGGTGAAACTCATCCCACCGGCTCCATGACCCTGCACGGCAGCGAACACCACCTTTCAGAGTCCCCGGAAAGCGCGGCCCGGCGCCGACGGGGTACCGGGCAGCCGTTGCCCGGCTCAATAATGGGGTGGTTTCTCATCGATCGTTTTTTGCAAGTCGGCGGCGGCAGCCAATTGTCCGACACGATCGATGAGAAGTCGGCAAGCCGCCTCCAGCTGGTCGATCTGTTTCTGCTGTTCGAACACGATGTTGTTCAATGCCTGAATCGTGTCTTCCTGATAAGCGAGTTTGGTTTCCAGGTCTACCAAACGTTTTTCGATCATGCTTCGACCTTCAAGTTTGGAAAAGCGGATTAGGCCTCATCACTCCGGCTTTTTCAACAGGGCGCCGAGTTCGGCGAAGGGCTTGAAGGTGGTACCCGTATCGCGGCGCTCCCCTCCTTTCGATTGATTCGCATCGAGGTAGCGCGAATGCTCGTTATCGTGGCAGTAAATACAAAGCAGTTCCCAATTGCTGCCGTCCGGCGGATTATTGTCGTGATTGTGATCTCGATGATGGACCGTGAGTTCGCTGAGGTTTTCCCGCGAAAACTCGCGGGCGCAACGTCCGCAAACCCAGGGGTATAGTTTCAAAGCCTGCTCGCGATAGCCGCGTTCCCGTTCTTCCCGGTTGCGCCGGGCTTCGGCGACGACTCGATCGAGCCGGTGGCTATCGGATCCGGTTTTCATGACGGGCATGGTTCTCCCTCCGATTGTTCATAGCCAAGTTTGATTCAAGAATACACCCGATGTTCGCTCTGAAAAAAACCGGTCACGCACCCCGAAATCGGCGGCGGCTCATGCTGTTGACCGGCATCTTGGCGCTCATCACGATATATGCGGCGTTACCCGCGGTCATTGAGGAATTGCTGCGGTTCCGGTTCGCCCTGGCCGGCTTCACTCTTATCGAGGTGGCCTCGGGACGCCCCTCGTGGAACGCGTTGCATCTCGATTCCCTGCAACTGAGCAAGCGCTACGGAAGCCGGATTCTCACCCTGCGTGCAGCGGGACTTACGCTTCGCTACCGACCTTTGGACTTGCTTTCCGGACGTCTGATCGGCATTCGGATTCAGCAAGCCGAAATCGAAAGCAGCCCCGCCGGCGAGGACATTCCGAGTCGGGGCGAAGCCGCCGAAAGCATCGGACCGATCGCTTTCGTACCGGGCCGCTGGCTGTCCGAACTGCCGGTGGACGAGCTGGCTCTGGAAAGCCTGGACCTGGACATTCGATCGCCGGCCGGCGCCCGTCACACGGGACACGGCGCTGCGCGGCTTCGAAACGGTCGGGGAACGCTTTCCGGAGAAATCCGGACGGAGAATGAACACGCCTTCGCAGTCTCCGCACAGGCCGCCGCCAGCGGCGAACTGGAACTGACTGTCAGGGCTTCGGACACTCCGAAGCCGCCGATCCTTCACATCGCGGTCCGTACCGTGCAGACGGAAACCGACCATTTAAGCGTCGCCGGTTCGGTTCAGGCGACGTTTGAAGGAATCGCCGATTTGCTGCGGCCTTGGCTTGCACCCGCCCGGGAACTGCCGCACCTGAGCGGGAGCCTGGAAAGCCGCTGGCAAGGCGCGGTTCCGCTCGCGGACAGAACCTGGGAAGGCGTGAAGATCAGCAGCGATCATCACCTCAGGGTCAGCGCCGAACCGTCCGGCGACGAGATCCGACGCATCCGGGCGGACATCGAAGCGCGCGTTTCGATCGAAGGAAAAAACATCCGCTGGCATCTCGGAAACCGCTCGGACCTGTCGGCGTTCTTGAGCAGTCGCCTGAAACCGCCGTCAGAACCCGCCGCCCGAATGACATTCCCGAAAGGACTGACCGGCATGATCGAACTATCGACCGAAGGACCGGAGCTCCGCGTCGCGCCCGGTTCTCCCATTCACCTTGCCCCCGTCGATTGGTCCGGCATTTCCAGCTCGGAGATCGAATTGGAATTGGCCGACAGCGCGACCCTTTTCTATCAACCCGAACCCGCCCGATGGGGATTCGAACCGTTCACTCTCTCGGTCAAGCCGGCATCCATCAGCTGGCCGGACGGCGCAGTCGAAATCGAGACGGGCGCCCTCCGGATCACCGGCCTCGGCGGCGTAGGCGCCAATTGGAATAGCCAGGGCGAGCTGCATGTCGGTGGAATCAAGCCCAGGCTGCCGGGCCGGACCTTGCCTTCCGGCGAAATCAGGGCGAAATTTCGGGGAGACCCGAAGCAACTGGATATCGAGAGCGTCATAACGCTCGCCCAGGGAGAAGTTCTCCTGAACGGTCGCGCGCGTCATCAGTTCGCCTTGGGCCAAGGATCGGCCTGGCTTGAACTGACACCCATCGTTCTTGGTGAGCCCGGCTCGACCTTGAGCCGATTGCTGCAGCCTTGGCCCTATCCTTTCGACATCCATGCGGGACGAATTCACGCCTTCGGCGGCGCCTCCTGGACCCGTGCTCCCGGACAAGCGCCAAGGCTGGAAAGTCGAATCACGCTGGATGCCGAAGGCCTCGCCGGCCACCTCAAATCCATTCATTTCGAACAACTCGACGCTCACCTCGGGTTTACTCAGCAAGGTGGAACGCGGACCCTCGCCCCCGCTCGGCTGAGCCTCGAACGGCTCAATCTGGGCGTACCAATCACCCAAGTGAACGCAAGCCTTGCCGCGAACCAGTCCGAAGGCGCAGCCCCGATACTCGAGGTTCGGTATTTCGAGGCAGGTCTCCTGGGCGGAACGGTCCATAGCGACTTTTTTCGATGGGATACATCGAGTCCGAGTGCCCCCGTCAAGCTCTCGATAAGAGACTTGTCCCTGGCTCAAATTATTGCGCTCGAAAGGCAACAAGGCATCGAGGGTACCGGCGTGCTGGACGGGCAACTGCCGCTGGAATTCACCAGAACCCATGTCGCATTGCACGGGGGCGAGCTTCAGGCGCGCGCGCCCGGCGGCTGGATTCGCTATCGGCCCACCGAAGAAGTGGCGGCGATGGCGAAAGACAATCTGAGCCTGCAGTTCCTGAATCAGGCCCTCAGTAATCTCCAGTTCAAAACGCTGAAAGTCAAGGCCGACAGCAACCCCAAGGGGGACCTGACGTTCCGCGTCGAATTGAGGGGACATAATCCGGACTGGCAGGCGGGCCGGCCCATACATCTCAACCTGAACCTTCAGGAAAACATTCCCACGCTTCTGCGCAGCCTGAGCATTGCCGACGATCTGACCGACCGCATGAATCAGCAGATTCAGGAACATTACCGGAAAAAGCAATAGGCCGCAAAACGGCCGGCCGGAGAGCTTTCATCGATCTCTTACGGCGGAACCGGCTTGGCGGGAGGTGTAGGCGCCAGCGGCCAGGCTACACCGATCGTAAGTCGGCAATCCCTTGCCGACAAAGCCGCTCGATCGAGGCACGGCGTCGGGAAAGGATTCCCGACCTACCAGGCGGCACGGTCGTAGGTCGACAATCCCTTGCCGACGCAGATGCTCGATCGTGCCGCGCCGTCGGGAAAGGATTCCCGACCTTGTATTATGAATTCCGTGTGGTTCGGAAGGGGTTGGAGAAGACTCCCGACCGGTCACCACAGGCCTGGAGGGCGCTCCAGGTTTGAGCGACTGGATGCCGTTCCCGCCCTTGGGACACCAAGCCCGTTGCGTAGATCGATGCAGCAGTCGCTCACCCTCATCGAGCGATCGAACAGTATCTTCGGCCCGGCTTGCCGGCAGCCCGCATTCACAAGGTAGATCATTTGAGGTTCATGATGCCCACGTTTTATCTCGGAATTGATGTCGCCAAAGCCAAACTGGACTGCGCGTTACGCCTCCCCAACGGGAAGTTCCGAACCAAAGTCATCGCCAACTCCCAAGACGGGTTCGCCACCCTCGTCACTTGGCTCACCGGCCCAGAGGCACGGAATGTTCACGTGTGTATGGAAGCCACTGGGGTGTATTGGGAAGACGTCGCCCAGTGCTTGGCTACCCAAGGGTTCACTGTCAGCGTCATCAACCCTGCCCAAATCAAAGCCTATGCCGCTTCCCGCTTAACCCGGACCAAAACCGATGCCGTCGATGCGCGCCTCATCGCCGAATTTTGCGCCGAGCGCCATCCGCCTCCCTGGCAGGCGAGAAGCGAAGCCGAAATCGCCTTGCGCGCGCTCGTGTTGCGTCTGGATGCGTTGCAAGCCCTGCGGACCCAGGAAAGTAACCGCCTGGAGGTCGCCCGGGACGCGGTGCGCACCAACATTCAAGAACACCTGAATTGGCTCGATCAGCAGATCAAGAGCCTGATCAAAACCATCAATGAGCACATCGACTCTAACCCCGATCTGAAGGGGAAGCGCGAATTACTCGAGAGCATCCCCGGTATCGGGGAACGCACCATCGCCATTCTGCTCGCCTTCTATGCCGAGCCCAGCCGCTTCGCCAATAGCCGACAAGCCGTCGCCTTCGCCGGGCTCGACCCGCGCCGGCAGGAGTCCGGAACGAGCGTGAAAACCAAGCCGCGGCTGTCCAAGGTCGGCCATGCCTTCTTGCGCAAAGCCCTCTACATGCCAGCCATGGTGATCCTGTATAAGACCGCTTGGGGCCAGCCCTTCAAGAACCGGCTCGCGCTCTCGGGCAAGCCCGCCAAGCTCATCATCGGTGCCATGATGCGCAAGCTCCTCCAGGTCGCTTTCGGCGTCCTCAAGTCCGGAAAACCCTTCGATCCAGCACTCCATGGCACTTGACCCGGATAACAGTATCTACGGGGTGCCCGATCGTAGGTCGGCAATCCCTTGCCGACAAAGACGCCGGACCGGGCTGTGCCGTCGGGAAAGGGTTCCCGACCTACAGGGCGGCACGATTGTAGGTCGGCAAGCCCTTGCCGACGCAGACGCTCGGTCGGAGCATGATGTCGGGAAAGGATTGCCGACCTACAGGGTGGCACGATTGTAGGTCGGCAAGCCCTTGCCGACGAGGACGCTCGACCGGGCCGCAGCGTCGGGAAAGGATTCCCGACCTTGCGCGCATTCGTACAGCAGGTCTAAAAATGCTCTGGCTATCGGAAAAATCCGATGCTATCCTCAGCCGCTCTTTTCGGCCCCGGTACAAGAAGACAACAATGATCCGAGACACTTTTCCAGCAAAGGTCTCTGCTGTCGCTGCGATGGCCTTCCTGACAGCGTGCACCCCTCGCGTCGAGCTGGCTGCACCGCAGGAACCCATCACCATCAATCTCAACGTCAAAATCGACCACGAAGTCCGTGTAAAAGTCGAAAAGGACTTGGAAGACATTCTCTCGAAAGAGAGCGGACTATTCTGATTCGAACGAGGAATTGCCATGTCCAGATATTTTTCCTTGCGGGGGGCGATTGCCCCGCTATTGGCGTTGCTGCTCGGTATCGCGGGCTGGATGCCGCAGAGCTGGGCGATCGGTCTCGACGACGCGAAGAGACAAGGTTTGGTGGGTGAACAGCCCAACGGTTACCTGGAGGCGGTGGGCGCCAATCCGTCGGCCGAGGTCAGAGCGCTCATCGCGGATATCAATGCAAAGCGCCGCCACCAATACCAGCAGGTCGCCAAGGCCAACGGCACCAGCCTGAATGTCGTGGAGGCCTTGGCCGGAAAGAAGGCGATCGAGAAGACTCCGCCCGGCCAGTACGTCCGGTCCCCCGCGGGTCGCTGGATCAAGAAATAGACCGAGGAGACATGCCATGTCCGACAAGATCATCTTCAAAACCGGCGAAGCCACGGTCCTGGCTGCCGAAGGGCAATATACCGACGCCATGCCGGAAATTCTCATCGGCGACGTGAACGGTCCCGTCGGTCAAGCCTTCGCCAATATGATGGGCCAGACCGCGGGCCATACCCGCATGTTCGCGATCAGAGCCTGCAATCAGCAGGTGCGACCGGCGACACTGATGGTGCCGAAAGTCACCATGAAAAGCAGCGCCTACGTCAACCTGTTCGGCGGCGTGGTCCAGTCGGCCACCGCGGACGCGGTGCTGGACTGTGTGATCGAGGGCATCATTCCCCGCGACCGGGTGAATGACCTGTGCATCATCAGCCTGGTCTGGATCGATCCTGAATGCGCCAAGGACCCGAACCTGGACGAAAAGGACCTCTACCGCACCAATTACGAAGCGACCAAGCTGGCCATCAAGCGCGCGCTCAACGACGAACCGTCCATAGACGAGCTGATCGCCAATCGCCGCACGATCAAGCACGATATGTACGATCCTGACGCGTAAAACGTGTCGCTCGGATCGAAGGAAAAACGCCGGCTTCAGCCGGCGTTTTTGTCTCCCCTGAAACCGCTCTGAACGATGACTGTTGTGATTGGAAGGGTGGCTCCAGCGCTCCTGGAAGGATCGGTTCGGCGCTCCCGAACCGATCGTTTGCGATTGGAGACACCGTTTGCGATTGAAAGGGCCGCGGTTAATGCCTGTCCTGAGCCCAGTCGTAGGATGCGGTTCCCTTCGTTCACCGCATCCTACGACTCTTGAACTGTAGGATGCGGTGAGGCACGAACCGCATCTTCGAGGTTAAAACTTTGCTCGGCCCGGAGAGCCCATCAGAACTCTTTTAAACGCGTCAGAAACATTCGGCCCGCTTTCTGTTCGCAAAGGCCAGCCCCATCAAGCCGCTGCCGAGCAGCCAGACGATGCCGGGCTCGGGAACGACATTGACGTAGGAATCGCCGCCGGCACCACCAATCGCTATCACACGGAGACCTATCCGGAAATCCCCGGCAGCCTTGGCCGCAAGTAGATCATCAATCGTAAATCCGTCGGCCAGGTTGAACATGACGCCGAATAGTTCGCCCGGGTTAATCCCCCTGTTCGCGGCGGGACTGTCGGCGGTGAACCTCCAATCTGCGTCAAAATCTATACTCTCTCCATTCGGCAAATTCGGCGGAGTTCCGCCGCTAGTGAAATCTACCGTACCGTCATTGTGCGTGAAAATACCCGCACTTTGATCATCATCGATGAGCCCGACCACACTCAAAAGTGCACCATTCCCGTCGTCGAAGTAAATGCCCTGGATTGATGATGCTATACCCCCCGCCTCATTCCGAAATACAAACAAAACTTGATTATCCTCGATTCCCGTGGTCCGTGTACCGTAGATATCGACGAAAAGCTGATTCTCGAGATTCCGCGTATTAGGAGGGTTATTGCTGGTAATCGCAGTAAACGTTTGCATGTCAACAGGATTCGTAAGGTCGCCGAGTGCCACAGCTTGAACTGTGACAGGCGCCATGAGAGCACTCAACATACCCGCCCAGACAAATTTGGATATTTGCACCACCATGGGTAACTCCCTTTACATTCATATCCGGAGCAGGCCTGCTTCCTGAATTGCAAGCCCGCGGTTCGCAGTGAAACACGAACTACATCGTCCGATCCTTCACAGAATCTTCCAAAAATGCACTCCCGAAAAAGGCTGAACCGGTGTCCCGATTCAGCCCTTCGGTTCGAGACGGCCTAGGCGAAAGAGACAGCCGCCTTGCGGCGCGATTGCCAGCACAGAGCGCAGACTCCTAAGCCCATCAATGCGAGCGTGGCGGGCTCGGGTACCGCTAAAAGGCTGGCTTCGGAATGGCCGATGATGATATCCCCGCTGAGACCCGCCAACCCCAGCAAGTTTACATCGAGCATGAGATGGATGGCGTTCACGACGATATCTCTGCTCTCGATACCATCCCCACCGATCAACTGTTCGTTGAGGATCAGCGTGATCCCGGCCAGGCCGAGCGCCGACACGTCAACGATGGTGTTCGGGGCCGGCATGGCGTCGAGTGCGACGGAAATCGTCCCGAGGGGAGTTTCCAGATTCAGGGACGCATTGGCAAGCGTCGTGTCGCCGGTAGCGACCAATGCGCCGTAGTCGCCCTGAACCTCGGCGGTGGAACCCACCGCGTCCGCGGTAAGGCTGAGAGTGGCAAAGTCGATGAGCGATCCCGTAGACGCACTGAAATCGAGATCGGTGACCGTGGCATCGGCGGATGCAAACCTGACGCCGTTCATGCCATCGACGTTGGATTCGGCATTGGTTTCCAACACGCTGGCGGTAAGGCTCAAGGTACCTGGCACCCCGGCTTGGAGGTCAGCGACTTGTGCCGAGTTGTTATACGGGGGAGGCGCAGAGCCGGATACCGACGGGAGGGGGCCGACGGAGAGTCCCACATCGGGTAGGATCGGAAGGTCGAGGGTGGCCTCGGCACTGACGCCGTAAGCACTACTACTGCCAGCGATGACCGTGGCATGACCGGCACCGGAAACCGCCAGCAAGGACAATCCCAGCAATAGATAAAGGCGCTGGCGCAGACCAAGCGAAGTTACCTTGTTCATAACAATATCCCTTTGGTTGAGTAACAGTTGTGCAGGAATAGTCGCGTTCCAGGGGACGTTGGTGCGCTCCCCTAGCAGACAAATCCTTACGATATTCCCGGCAACCGAATAAGCATTAATGGTGCCAAAGTGGCACGCCGTAGGCACAAAGGAGGAAGTCAGGCTTTTGATTAGTTGGTCATGCGCCCTCGTCGACGCGGCTTTTTGCAGGGATCGGGCTTTGCTAATTTGCTTTGTATGTTTGACTCGCCCCAGCCTCGGACAGATCTCGGCCTATTGGGCAGTCGCTCTATTCAACCCTTTTCGATGAATCCTATCTTGTGATGATGCGCGGCAACGGCGGTTCGTTTTTTACGACACGAAACCTGCCGTGCAGCCCGACCCGTAAAAGTTACTGACGCGGCCACCGGCAACAACGCGGCCAACGAAGCCATTTAACCCGCAAAATGTGTTACGGAACGGCAATATCTGATTGGGTATCCCCATTAAAACAACGAGTTATAGCCGTAAAATTCCCTGACGCCGTGAACCTGACAACCGCGAGAAAAGATTGCATCGTTACCATTACAAAGAACAAGCGTGCGCCATGAACCGTTCCCGCCAGTCGCTGTCATCCTTGCTCGAAAAACGCGGTGACGAGCGGGCTGCGTGCCATCACCGGGAATTTACGTGCTGTCGTCAACGGTCCAAAAAACCGGCGCAACAAAAGTATTGCAATAAAGAAACAGGGGTAGAACCGAGAACTGTTCTGAAAAGTCAGCAACGCATCACTTCGCGCGGAAGTATTCGGGAATCCTTTCCAGACGCCGTGCCCCAAGCGAGCGTTTTCGTCGGCAAGGGATTGCCGACCTACAACCGTGCCACCCTGTAGGTCGGGAATCCTTTCCCGACATCATGCTCCGACCGAGCGTCTGTATCGGCAAGGGATTGCCGACCTACGACCGCGCCACCCTGTAGGTCGGGAATCCTTTCCCGACACCATGCTCCGACCGAGCGTCTGCGTCGGCAAGGGATTGCCGACCTACAACCGTGCCACCCTGTAGGTCGGGAATCCTTTCCCGACACCATGCTCCGACCGAGCGTCTGCGTCGGCAAGGGATTGCCGACCTACACGCCGCACTCGCGGTCCACAAAATGTGTGGAATGTGCTTACTGTATGTGAAGAAGGTAAAGTCCTATTCGAATTGCTCTCACCCCAACCCTCTCCCAGAGGGAGAAGAGGGAGTCCTGGTGGCTTTGCTTTCCTGGCCATTAGTACGTGGGTTGGTTGGACCAGAACCGGATTCTCCGGGACCCGCCGCGTGCGGTAAATCCGACCAGCCGATCACCGATACAGCAGCACCGCTTCCCGCTCCTCCCGCCACGAGCGCTCGTCGGGTAGCGTTAAGACGTCGAGGTCGGACGGTTCGGCAGCGGTATCATCCACCCATTGGCGCAGCAACTCGCTGCCGTTGATGAGATCGATCGCAAGGCGGTCGTATTCGTACTCGTAAGGAAAGTCGCGCCAGAGATCGTAGTCCGGCCAAAGCTTGCGTATCGTCTTGAGTGCCAGGGCCTGCAAGCGCCAGGGCCGAAACGCCCGATGCTCGTAAGCGGCATCCTCGACATGAATCTGCACGCCTTCACACAGCTTGCCGGCATGCTTGTGAAACGTCGGTTCGAACCAGCATACCCGCAGCCGGCAGCCTCGCAGCCAATCCGGCGCCAGAGCCTGCATCTCGGCGACGAGCCGGTTCGCATCCAGATCGGGCCCGCCGAACAGTTCCAGGGGACGGGTGGTGCCGCGGCCCTCGGACAAGGTCGTGCCCTCCAGCATCACCGTACCGGCATAGCAGCGCGCCATCCATATATTAGGCGCGTTGGGACTGGGATTGATCCAGATGCGCTCGCCCAAAGGCCAGCCGTAGCCCGGCGCCTTTTCCGGCTCCCAGCCGCCCATGGTAACGACCTGATAGTCGACGTCGAGGCTCAGGGTTTTGACGAACCAGCGTCCCAGTTCGCCCAGCGTGAGTCCATGGCGCATGGGAAGCGCGCCGGCACCCACGAAACTCTCCCAGCCGGACCGCAATCTGAGCCCTTCGATCGGACGGCCCGCCGGATTCGGCCGGTCCAGCACCCAGACCGCCTTGCCGTTCCGGGCCGCCGCCTCGAGGACATATCGCAAGGTCGTAATGAAGGTATAAATCCGGCAGCCCAGGTCCTGAAGATCGACCAGCAGCACATCGAAGCTGTCCATCATGGCGTCGGTCGGGCGCCGCACCTCGCCGTACAAACTGAAGACCGGGATGCCGTGCACCGGATCGGTGAAATCCGGCGACTCCATCATATTGTCCTGCTTGTCGCCGCGCAGTCCGTGCTGGGGTCCGAAAGCGGCCGTCACCTCGATGTCACCGAGCGCGGCCAGCGCGTCCAGCGAATGAACCAGATCGGCGGTGACAGAGGCGGGATGAGCGAGCAAGGCCACGCGCCGGCCTGCGAGCGGCTTGCGAAGCTCGGGACTGGCGAGCAGCCGGTCGATGCCAAATTTCATGACTTGTCTCCTTGTAACGACAATTATCGGAAGTCCGTGAGATCGAATCGAAGCGCGAAATTGTCGCGGTGGTGGAAATCCGGTTTTCCCGGCGGATGGGCGAGCGCCCAATACGAGAGACTGCCGCCCTGCTCTTCGATGACCGCGGCCAGGGCGAGGCTCGCATTTTCGCTGCGAACCGAAGGAGACAAGCCGCTCAGATCGATCGTCGCGTTCAGGCGAAGACTTCGCGTATCGAGCTCCAGAGCGATGTTCGGCGGTCCGGCTGCCTGTACCGCCGACATGCCTTCCCGATAAGCACCAAAATGGTAAATCGCCCACGCGGTCGACGGCGCGAAATTGAATTCGAAATACCCTTGCCCGGACATCAGAAAAGCTTCGAAGCAGGTATGTTGCCAGAGACCGTCGGCACGGCATGCCGGCCTATGGCCTGGAATATGCATCTTACAAAGGTCACCTTCGACGGCGTACTCGAGCAAAAGCAAGCCCGCGCTTGTCTTCTGCATTCGCACCGAAATAGAGCGGACAAATTCGCAAGGAGTGGACGGATGTTTAATCAAAGGAACGGTTTGCATGGGACGATTATATCTCGCTATCGCCTGACGTCCGCCACGGCCCGGATCCGACGCCGGTCGAAGTCCGCTGACGCTATCCTCGCAACGGAGCCCGCGTCGTCATTTCCCTCTTCCCGTTCGTAGATTGTTGGGGACAAAATGGATTTTTTACGATGACAAACGGTCTACGAGTCAATGTCACATCTAATCGGTCGGAAGCGGGGATCATTTCGATATTCGTTGCATCTCTCCGGAGCACGAACGAGCTCCGACCGGAAACTCATTTTCCCCTCTTAGCCATGTCTTCGCCCATCGAGTCCGAAAAGAATCCGATGGCAACGGTACGTTCTTCGGACACCGTTACCGAAATCAAAAACTTCCGGGAATTGTTGGAATCGGCACCGGACGCGATGCTGGTCATCGACCCGGATGGCCGGATAGCGTTCGTCAATTCGCAGGCGGAACAATTGTTCGGTTACCAGGGCCGTGAACTGCTTGGACGGAGTGCCGACA
Organism: Methylocaldum marinum; assembly: GCF_003584645.1. GTDB lineage: Bacteria > Pseudomonadota > Gammaproteobacteria > Methylococcales > Methylococcaceae > Methylocaldum > Methylocaldum marinum. Next base: position 669,284 of record NZ_AP017928.1, on the reverse strand, counting down.
TACTGATCCCCGAACATTTCCGGGATCAGCCGGTCGAACACGGCAGCTTCGTTTCCTCCGCTGCAGCGGCCCGGGCAAAAGATCCCGGCTACGACCTTCACGGCCTGCGCAGGGACGGCTCCGAGTTTCCGATCGAAATCGGCTTCGGTTCGGTCGAGACCGAAAACGGCATCCTCGCACTCGCTTCGGTCCGCGATATCACCGAACGTAAGCGCTTCGAGGACGCCTTAAAGCAGAAAGCGGCGGACCTGGAGCAAGCGAATTCGGCCCAGGCCTCCATTCTTGCCGGAATTTCCCATGAACTGCGTACGCCGCTCAATGCTATCATCGGCTTCACCGGCACGTTACTGATGAAACTGCCGGGGCCTCTCACCGCGGCTCAGGAAAAACAGCTGAAAATCGTTCAAACCAGCGCCAGGCATCTGCTGTCGCTGATCAACGACGTGCTGGACATCACCAGAATCGAAGTCGGCAAAGTCGAGCCCAATCCGGAACCCTTCGTGTGTCAGGATGCGCTTCGGGAGGTCGCCGAAACGCTTCGTCCGCTGGCGGAGCAGAAAAACCTGGAATTCGAACTCAAGCTTCCCCCGGAAAACATCGTGGTTGAAACCGACCGGCGTGCGTTCGTCCAAATCGTCATCAATCTGGCAAACAACGCGCTTAAATTTACCCCCGAGGGCAAGGTCATTATCGAACTGAGCCCACGACAGCAAGACGGCAAAACGATGATCGATATCAACGTACACGACACCGGTATCGGCATCAAAACCGAAGACCAACCCCGTTTGTTTCGGGCATTCTCCCGGCTGGACGCCGCCTCGACCCGCCATATCGAAGGCACAGGATTGGGCCTGTATCTCTGTCAGAAGCTGGCGTCCTTCATCGGCGGAAGCCTGGCCGTCAAAAGCGAATACGGTGCCGGCAGCACCTTTACCTTGACCCTTTCGAACCGCTGACCTTGCCGAGAAAATTCGAGCATAGTCTTAATGGAGCCCGGCATGGCGAAAATTCTGATCGTTGACGACCGCCCCCTGAACCGAGAGTTTCTGGTAACTCTCCTCGGCTACGGCGACCACCGCCTGCTTGAAGCATCGGACGGTGCGGAGGCACTGGACGTCATTCGAGCCGAACGCCCCGATCTGGTCATCACCGATATTCTGATGCCGGTCATCGACGGTTACGAACTGGTGAAACGCCTCCGCGACGACCCGGCCCTCGCCGATACCCGCGTGATCTTTTACACCGCCACCTATCGGGCGCCGGAGGCGCGCACCCTGGCTGAAGCCTGCGGAGTGGCCGCCGTGTTGGCCAAGCCCTCTTCGCCGGAGGAAATTATCCGTGTCGTGCAAAGCGTGCTCGGACTGCCCGCAATCGAGCCGGGCCGTTTGCCGGAACCCGCGGCCCAGCGCGGCGCCGAGTCGCTCGGCGATCTGGCGGGACAACTCAGCGACTATTTCTCCGATATCGAAACCGTGCGCCAGTCGATAGCGCGGATCGTCGAGTCCGGCCCGGCACTCATCGAAGAGCGCGATCAGCTGCGGGACATCGCCGCTCGATTCTCGGGCTCTCTGAGTCGTCTGCAGGAAATCAGCCTCAGGCTTGCGACCCTCATCGAGCTGGGACTGGAACTTTCCTCGATCCGCGATCCGGAGCGACTGCTCGAAACCTTTTGCCGCGCGGCCCATGACGTGTGCGCCGCTCAATTTGCCGTGGTCGGCCTGCTCGATGAGGGTCAGTCGCATCTCTGCCGCGTCTACTCGCGGGGCATGGAAGAAGAGGCGGAAGAGCTGCCCAAGTCATTGAATCCGGAAAGCGGAATTCTCGCCCGCCTGCTGACCGAACGCCGTCCTTTGCGTCTCTCCGGATTGAGCGATACGCCGGAGCTCCTCGGCTTGCCCGCCGCTCACCCGCCGGTCCATTCCTTCCTCGGCCTGCCGATTGCTTCCTCCAGCCGTGTTTACGGTTGGGTGTATGTCGCCAACAAGCTGGGAGGGACGGAATTCGACGAGATCGACGAAGATATCGCCACCGCGGTTACCGCCCAGGTGGCGACCGCGTACGAAAATCTGGGATTCTACGACGAACTGCAGCGGCGTGCCGTGGCCCTGCAGCTGGAAATCACCGAACGCAAGCAGGCGCAGGAGTCGCTGCGCAAAACCTTGCGCGCGCGCGCCGTGACGGCCGAATGCAATCACGTCCTGATCCATGCCCGCGAGGAACACGACCTATTCGATAAGATGTGCCAAACCATGGTCGAGGCGGGGCGCTATCCTATGGCCTGGATCGGCGTGGTCCGCGACGACGAGTACAAGACCCTGGTCCCGGTCGCGCATGCCGGATCCGAAATTGGCTGCCTTCAGGAATGGCGATTCACCAAAATGGATACGGAAAATCGCTGCACGCCGGTCGGCCGAGCGATTCGCAGCGGGAGGACCGTGGTCGTGCCGGACCTGGCGATCGTCCAGGAATGGCCCGGCTGGCGGGAAAACGTTCTGTCGCGCGGCTACCGTTCCGTCATCGCCCTCCCCCTCAAAACCGATTCCCAGACCTTCGGCGCTCTAAGTATTTACGACAACGCGCCGGGCGCCTTCGGCCACGATGAACTGGCCCTGATGGAAGAATTGGCGGACGACATCGCGTACGGCGTCGCCAATCTCAGAACCCAGGGAGCGCGCAACCGGGCGGAACGGCGTCTGACGACGCAGTACGAAGTGGCGCGTATCCTGGCCGAGTCGGCGACCGTGGCGGAGGCCAGCCCGAAAATTCTGCAAATCATTTGTGAAACCCTGAATTGGGACGTGGACATCGGCGAACTCTGGATCGTCGATGATGCGGCGAAAGTCATGCGCTGCGTCGGGCTTTGGCGCCGGGATGGCAGCGATACCGAAGAATTCGCGGCCTGTAGCCGGTCACTGACATTCGCGCCCGGCAATGGACTGCCGGGAAAAATCTGGACCTCCCGGAAATCCATCTGGATTGCCGATCTCGCGCGCGACCCCGACTTTGTGCGCGCCTCGCTCGCCGACAGCGCCGGCCTTCGCGCCGCCTTCGGCTTTCCGATCGGGTTCGAGGGCCGGATCCTCGGAGCCATCGGCTTTTTCAGCCGGGAAATCCGTAAACCCAAGCAGGATTTGATGAACATGTTCACCGCGGTCGGCAACCAGATCGGCCTGTTCGTGGAACGTAAACGCACCGAAGTGGAACTCAGGATTTCGGAGGAAAAACTCAGCAGTATTCTCGGTTCGATCGACAATATCGTCTGGTCGCTCTCGCCGACCACGGGCGAAACGCTTTACGTCAACGCCGCGGCTGAAAAAGTTTGGGGACGACCGGTCGCCGAACTCATGAAAAACAAGGACCTGTGGCTGGAAAGCGTGCACCCGGAGGACCGGGAACGGATGCGTAACACGCTGAAGGAACTCCTGGAACGAGGCAGTCTGACCGTCGAGTATCGTATTCGGCGGCCGGACGGCGAAATACGCTGGCTGGAAGACCGGGTCAAGGTCATTTACGACAAGAGCGGAAAGCCGGTACGGTTAGACGGTGTCGCCAGCGACATCACCGAGCGAAAAACATACGAAGCCAGCATCGAATATCTGGCGACGCACGATGCGCTGACTCATCTCCCCAATCGCACGCTGCTCGCCGACCGCTTGGCTCAGGCGCTGGCCCACGCCAAGCGTACCGACCGGCCTCTGGCTTTGCTGTTTCTCGATCTGGACCGGTTCAAGGATGTCAACGACAGCTTCGGCCACGCCCTTGGCGACGCCCTGCTCCAGTCCGTCGCGGAGCGTCTGCTGGCGTCGGTCCGCGAGGGCGATACGGTGGCGCGCCAGGGCGGCGACGAATTTCTCATCCTGCTGTCCGATCTCGAAAGGGTCGAGGACATCGAGGTCGTCGCCATCAAGGTCTTGCGGTCTCTGGCCAAGCCCTTCCTGATCGACGGCCGCGAGCTGTTCATGAGCGGCAGCATCGGGGCAAGCGTTTATCCTACCGACGGCGAAGACATGGAAACCCTGCTCAAGCATGCGGACACCGCCATGTACCGGACCAAGGAGGAAGGCGGCAGCGGCTTCAGGCTTTATGCCCGCGAAATGAGTCAGCGCGCGATCGAGCGCATCAAGATGGAAAGTGCGCTGCGGCGTGCCCTGGAACAGCAGCAATTCGAGTTGTTCTACCAGCCCAAGGTCGAGCTCAGAGGCGGGCGGATCATCGGCTCCGAAGCACTGATCCGATGGCGGCATCCGGACTTGGGACTGGTTCTGCCCTCCCGTTTCATCCCCATGGCCGAAGAAACCGGTCTGATCCACGCGATCGGCTCATGGGCACTGAAAACCGCATGCTCGCAGAGCAAGGCCTGGCAGGAGGCGGGGCTGAATCCCTTCGATGTGGCGGTCAATCTGTCGGCCAAACAGTTGAAACGCGGAAATCTCGTCAAACTGGTCGACGACATTCTGCGGGAAACCGGATTGGAAGGCCGCTATCTCGAACTGGAACTCACCGAAACCATCGTCATGCACGATCCCGAACGCTTCATTCCGATCCTGGAGGAATTGAAGGAGCTGGGGGTAAAGCTTTCGGTGGACGATTTCGGAACCGGCTATTCCAGCCTGAGCTATCTCAAGCGCCTGCCCTTCGACCGCCTGAAGATCGACCAATCCTTCGTCCGCGACATTGCGACCGACACCAATGACGCCGTGATCGTCCAGACCGTGATTTCGCTGGGTCACACCCTCGGTCTCAAGGTCATCGCGGAAGGCGTCGAAACCATGGAACAACTGACCTTCCTCTGCCGTCACCGCTGCGACGACATGCAGGGCTATTATTCCAGCCGCCCGATCCCGGCCGAGCAATTCGGCCGTCTCCTGCGCGAAAACCGCAGGCTGCGGCTGCCGTCGATCGCGGCGTGAGGCGGAATGGGGCATTTGGTTGCCGATGACCGGCATCCGGATCGGAGACCACCTCGCCGAGCACCGGCCCCGTCCGTGCAGGATGCCGAAGAAGGAAAGCAGGTCGGCAATCCATTGCCGACGAAGCCGCTCGGTCTGGGCATGGCGTCGGGAAAGGATTCCCGACCTACAGTGCCCGGTCGTAGGTCGGCAATCCTTTGCCGACGGCGGCGCTTGGTCAACCGATTACCTCGGGAAAGCATTCCCGACGACGCGTGAGTCTCCGTACGTAGATATGAAAATGCTCCAAAGGCCTGTTTGCGATTGGAAGGGTCATTCGGGCGCTCCCCGGATGACCGTTTGCGATTGGAAGGGTGGCTCCGGTGCTCCCGGAGACACCGTGTGGTGTGCACTCGTCGGAAACCCGACGACGCGGTTTCAGGCGGTGCAACCGGCAGCAGAATGAAATCCCCCCCCGCAGCACCGTCAACGAATATACCGTACAGTCGTCTACCGTCATCGACGATACGGCGGCTGCCAACTCGGGCTGGGCAGCCGAAGGCGAAACCGCAGGATTCGAATGGACTCTCTCGGTGGAGGCATTAGGCTCGAGGAGTATGAATGCTATAAGGCTGACGAGAAACCCCCACGCCGACCAGGTAGTGGCAAGAACAATCCAGCGCCACCAGCGCGGCGCCAGGTCGATCGTAAGGACATAATGGGTTCTTCTATGGAATCTCTGCGATATCAAGCATAGCCCGAGCGTCAAGGCCGATTGTCCCGGCATTGGCAGCATCGGCTCGATCAGGTCGCGGCCGGTCCGGCGGTGATGCCAGGGCATGAGGATCCATTCAATAAAGGGGACGCCAACAAACGCGATCAAGGTACTCACCCCCCAAATTAGAGCCACTACCCTAATGATCAGGTCCAAGACGCTCACCAGCTGCTCCCTGATTCTGCGGTTTCGTAGATCATCTCGCCGACCCTCGGACCCTGTTCACTTCCCCAATAGCCGAGCCCGAGAGTGCCGACACCCCCAACGACAACGGCGCACCAGAGCGGACTGGTGCCTAGCGTGGGACCGCCGAAGACAAGGTTGCACACCCCGTTACCGGCCATACCCCCCAAGAAGCCGCCAACGAGACTGCCGCCCAGCCGGCCGGCTTCGCCGGCGATGCGGCGGTTGCGGTCCGGTCGGCTTTCCTCGATATGGCGGTTGATCTCGGCCGCTGACCAGGCGACATCCAGGGCTATGCCCAGTTGCCCGATGACCTTGACCTTTTTGGCCGCCCGGTTCAGCGCGGCAATCCGGCTGCGCAGTTCCGGCACGCTGTCAGCGGAACCCGCCTTCTTCCAGTGGTGAACGATGCGCTTGCTGGAGAGACCCAGGCGGCGGCGTATGAGCGCTTCGTCCGGCCCGACCAGGCCTCGGCGGAGCCAGCCTCGCAGCGAGCCGTCGAGCCGGTTCAGCAGCGCCTGGCGGCGGCGGTGGAATGCCGCGCCGCCCAGCGTGCCGGTTACCGCATAGGTTTCCCGGTAGAGTGCCTGAAGCTCCCTCAGAATCGCAGTAACCTCGTCGATCTGGCGGCCCCACGCATAGGAGTAAGCCCCGAGTCCGCCGGGCGTCTGTAGCGTCTGCGTGTATTCCAGAAGTTCGTAGAACCGGTTGGTGATCTCGGGTTGTTCGATCGGTCCCCGGATGCCTCGCGGCCAGAACTGAGGATCGCGCAGGCCAGCGGCAAGTCGAACCTCGGCGGCTGTACAGGCCTGAGACTGAGCGCTTGGCAGCACCAACACTGCCCCCGGTCTCAGATAGGTGTCCCGGGTAATCTCGTTAAGCTTGAAGAACCAAGCCAGGTTTGCGGATTCCGGATTCTGGTAGACCTCTCGGGCGTAGTCTCCCGCCGTTACCGGCTGTTCAACGATTGCGAAATAAGGGGCGGTTTCAGGCATGTGTTCTTCCTTTGCATCCTTGCGGTGTGGGTTACCGGAAAGTTAGCCGCATTTTTCGGGAAGTCAACGAGTTCGTCAAAGCAGTGCGTCGACCGGCGGTTTGCTCGCGTTGGACTGTTTCCGGAAAGCTATCGTCATCCGCGCGCGATGCGGTTCCTGCGTCACCGCATCCTACGGCATGAACTTTTACGCTTCTGTCCGCCGCCGACGGCGCCAAGCGACAAGGCCTAAACCCGCTCCGAGTCCGACCACCACCGGCCAATCGCTCCACAGCACGTAAGGCGTGCTGCCCGCGACGGGCGTGATCGTCCCGCTCAGCCGGGTACGCTGGAACAAGGGCGCGGCGACGGCGATTTCGCCCTTGGGCGTGATGATCGCCGTGATGCCGGTGTTGGTGGCTCGCAGCATGTAACGCCCGGTTTCGAGCGAACGCATCCGGGCCATCTGCGCATGCTGGTAAGGTGCGATGGAATCTCCGAACCAGGCATCGTTGGTGACGTTTACGAGATAGGCTGCCTCCGGCAGGCTCGCCAGGGACTCCTGTCCGAAAATGTCTTCATAGCAGATCGAGGCCGCGAGCGCATGGCCGGCGGCGACCAAAGCCTTCTGACCGCCGTTGCCGCCGGCGAAATCCGACAGCGGGATGTCCAGGATATCCAGCACGAAGCCCAGCACGGGACGCAGCGGCAGATATTCGCCGAAGGGCACCAAATGCCGTTTGAAATAAATTCCTGGAGACGCTCCCAAGGCGACAACCGCATTGAAATAGCGGTCCTTGGTCTGATCATAAAACGGCACGCCGATCAGAAGATCGGTATCCCTGTCCTTCGCTTCCGCAGCCAGCTCGGCAAGATAGGTATTCTCGACCTGATGATAAAAGGCCGGCACGGCGGTTTCCGGCCAGACGATCAGCCGCGCGTCCCAAGACTGTCGGGTCATCTCCGTATACATGTCCAGCGTTTCCCGCTGAAACTCCGGCTGCCATTTCATGTCTTGCGGCACGTTGCCCTGCAACAGCGTGACCTGGAACGGTTCCCCCGCGGGCTGGGTCCAGGAAATCCCGCCGAGTACCCGGCTTAAAGCCAGTACCGTGAGGATCGCTGCCGCCATGACCATGCGCGGTTTGCGAGCCGAACCAAGCGCCGCCGGGATTGCCCCGGCCAGGAAAGCCACCACCCAGCCGATGCCGTAGACGCCGAGCACCGGGCCGTAACCGGCCAAAGGCGTGTCGGTTTGGCTGTAGCCGATTTGCAACCAGGGGAAGCCGGTCAAGAACCAGCCCCGAAACCATTCCAGCAGGATCCAAACGGCCGGGAATACGACCAGTAATTGCAGGGTTCTGCCGCTGTCCCAAAAGCGGCGCGAAAGCCAGCCCGCGAGTGCCGGATAAAGCGCGAGGAATGCCGTAAACAGGAAGGTAAGCCCCGCCGCCGCGAGAAAGCTCGCGCCGCCGTAATCGTGCATGCTGACATAGACCCAGGAAACGCCGAGGCCGAACTGTCCCAGTCCGAACAGGTACCCGCGCAGGAATGCACGGCCCGGCGTCGCTTTCAGCCAGCTCGCGAACAGCAAAAGCAGGCCGAGGACGGCGAGGAATGCGTAGTCGAACGGGGAGAAGGCCAGCGGCAGCAATAAACCGCCGAACAAGGCCAGAATGTCGTAAAGCACGGTCGAGTACTTATCAACCCATGCGCGCACCGTTTCCGGTTTGCGTTTCGGATTGGGGCAGGAGGATGAGTTTCAGCAAGTGGACCCGGCGGCTATCGGTTCTGAGCACGATGAAACGGAAACGGTCGATATCCACTTTTTCACCCTTCTTGGGTACGTGGCCGAGATGATGGACGATCAATCCGCCTATGGTGTCGAATTCTTCATCGCTGAAATCGACGTAAAAGTAATCGTTGAACTCGTCGATCGGCGTCAGGGCTTTCAAAGTGTACTCGCGGTCGTTTTTCCTGAAGATGTATTCTTCTTCTCCGAAATCGTGCTCGTCCTCGATTTCTCCGACGATTTGTTCGAGGACGTCCTCGATCGTTACCAGGCCGGCCGCGGCGCCATATTCATCCACCACGATCGCCATATGGCTGCGCGTGGTGCGGAACTCCTTGAGCAGCACGTTGAGCCGTTTGCTCTCCGGGACGAACTGCGCGGGACGCATGATTTCCTTGACCAGCTTGGTCTTGTCCTTGAGGCTGTGAATCAAGAGGTCCTTGACCAGAAGAATGCCCACCACTTCCGTGCGGTCTTCTCCGATGACGGGATAACGGGAATGGGCGGACTCGGCCACCAGAGGAAAGATGGTCTCGAGTTCCGCATCCTGCGAAACCACGATCATCTGGGCTCTCGGAATCATGATGTCCCGGACCTTGAGTTCCGAGACCTGCATGACCCCTTCGATCATCGAAAGCGCTTCCGCTTCGATCAGATTCCGTTTCTGCGCAGCGCGCAACAGTTCCAGTAAGTCCTCGCGGTCCTCGGGCTCGCCAGTGAAGAAAAGGCCTATTCGTTCGAGCCAACTTCGATGCTCGCCCGTCTGCTCCTCGTTCATGCCGTGATGATCTCCTCGTACGGATTGGGAAATCCTAAGTTCTTGAGAATGGCGATCTCTTCCGCCTCCATGACGGCGGCATCGCTGTCCGAGATGTGATCGTAGCCTTGCAGGTGCAGCACGCCGTGCACCACCATGTGCGCCCAGTGGGCTTCGAGGGGTTTGCCCTGCTCGCGGGCCTCGCGCTCGACGACGGCTGCACAGATCACGAGATCGCCCAGCAACCGGTTGGGAATGCCCTCCGGCACTTCGAACGGAAAACTGAGGACATTGGTCGGTCCTGCCTTGTGCCGATACTGACCGTTCAACTCGGCGCTTTCCGTTTCGTCCACGATCCGTATGACTAATTCGGCCCGGTCCCGTTTCGCCGCGGCGCTTGCCCACCGCAGAAAATCTTCGTCCTCCGGGACCCATCGCGCCTCAGTTGCGTGCTGGACTTCAAGGCTGATCATGCTGGTCGGTCACGTGCGCCCGCTCGTAAGCCTCGTAAGCCGCGACGATGCGCTGCACCAGAGGATGGCGCACGACGTCCTGGGAGGTGAAAAAGGTAAAGCTGATGCCTTCGACGTCGCGCAACACTTCGAGGACGTGCCTGAGTCCCGATTCCTTGTTGCGCGGCAGGTCGATCTGGGTGATATCGCCGGTGATCACGGCCTTGGAACCGAAACCCACCCGCGTCAGAAACATCTTGATCTGTTCGACGGTCGTATTCTGCGCCTCGTCCAGGATGATGAACGATTCGTTGAGGGTCCGTCCGCGCATGAAAGCGAGGGGCGCCACCTCGATCACGTTGCGCTCAATGAGCTTGGCCACCCGCTCGAAGCCCAGCATTTCGTACAGGGCGTCGTACAAGGGCCGAAGATACGGGTCCACCTTCTGGGCCATGTCGCCGGGCAGGAAACCCAGCTTCTCGCCGGCTTCGACTGCCGGACGCGCCAGAATCAGGCGTCTCACTTCGTCCCGTTCCAGGGCGGCGACCGCACAAGCCACGGCCAGGTAGGTTTTGCCGGTCCCCGCCGGGCCGACCCCGAAGTTAATGTCGTGGCTCTGGATGCTCTTGAGATAACGCTGCTGATTGCCGCCCCTAGGCCTTATCGCGCCTCGCTTGGTGCGGATGGCGAGCGCTTGTTCGGCCTCGTCGCCGGTATTCTCCAGCATGGCGGCGATATTGGCGTCCTGCAGGGACAAATGTACCCGCTCGGGCGTCATCACCTCGTGCGAGGTCGCGTCGAACAGGCATTGAAGCACTTTGTACGCGGCCTGCACGGGCTTCCCGGAGCCTATGATTTCAAACTGATTACCGCGGTTGGCGATTTCCACGCCCAGGCGTCTTTCGATCTGGCGCAGATGTTCATCGAATTGGCCACATAAGCTGGCCAGCCGCTCGTTGTCGGCGGGTTCCAAAGTAAGATGCAAGGAGTTCAGATGATTAAGCAAGTTAAGCGGTGAGACTGCTGGTCTCGGGAGTTGAAAAATCGGGCGTAGAGGCACTCACGCATCTGCCCCTCAGCGAGTTGGGCAGTGCCTCGACGATCAAAACGTCCATGAACTGTCCGATGAGCTGCGGCGGACCCGAAAAATTGACTACCCGATTGTTTTCGGTGCGTCCGCTCAATTGAGCATAATCCTTCTTCGAAATACCTTCGACCAAAATGCGCTGTACGGTATTGACCATGTTCCGCGAGATTTCCGCCGACATCTCGTTGATTCTCGCCTGCAACCGGGCCAGGCGCTCCTTTTTCACCGTGATCGGCACATCGTCATTCATTTCGGCGGCCGGCGTGCCGGGACGGGGGCTGTAAAGAAAACTGTAGGAATGATCGAAACCCAAGGTTTCTATCAGATCCATGGTCTCTTCGAAATCCTGTTCGGTTTCACCGGGAAATCCGACGATAAAATCCGAGGACAGGCTCAGATGAGGTCGTGCTTCCTTAAGCCTTTGGATCTTATCGATATACTCTTCACGGGTATGGCCACGTTTCATCAAACTCAACACGCGGTTACTGCCACTCTGCACGGGAAGATGCAAATGGTCTGCCAATTTCGGAATCTCCGCGTAGGCTTCGATCAGGCTATCGGTAAACTCCACCGGATGGGAGGTGGTGAAACGGATGCGGTCGATACCGTCGATGGCCGCCACGTAATTCAAAAGCAGCGCGAAATCGGCGATTTCGCCGTCCGAGGTCGCCCCTCGATAGGCATTGACGTTCTGCCCCAGCAAGACCACCTCGCGCACGCCCTGCTCGGTCAAGGCGACGATTTCCGCGATCACGTCATCCAAAGGACGGCTGATTTCCTCGCCCCGAGTGTAAGGTACGACACAAAACGTACAATATTTACTGCAACCTTCCATGATTGAAACAAAGGCCTTGGGTCCTTCCGCGCGCGGCTCCGGAAGCGCGTCGAACTTTTCGATTTCGGGGAACGATACGTCGATGGCGGGTCTTTTTTCCGCCCTGACCTTGTCCAGAAGTTCCGGCAGGCGATGCAGTGTTTGCGGGCCGAATACCATGTCCACGTAGGGCGCACGGCGCTGCAGGGCCTCGCCTTCCTGGCTGGCGACACAACCGCCGACGCCTATGACGACACCGGGTTTCTTGTCCTTGAGCGGGCGCCAGCGCCCCAGTTCGGAAAAAACCTTTTCCTGAGCTTTCTCCCGCACCGAACACGTATTCAACAGCAAAACGTCGGCTTCCTCGGGATCGTTGGTGAGTTCGAAGCCATGGGAGGCATTGAGTACGTCGCGCATCTTCGCGGAATCGTACTCGTTCATCTGACAACCGATGGTTTCAATGAAGAGCTTTTGGGTCATTCTCGGCAGGAAAACGGATTGGTGGCCAAATTTTAACAAATTTAACCACCAATCGTTCGCTACAAATTAGACCTCGTGTCTCCCGAAAACCCATCGTCAAGGGAAAAGAACCACTTTCAAGCGGCTCTGGTTTTGGCAAACTCGAAAGGATTGACCAGCGTGGAGCCCACCCGCTTCAACTCGGCTTCCGGATGTTTCTTCGCCATCAGTTCGCGGACGTTCTCCTCCTGCTCGCGGCGCACGTCGATCATGATCAGATATTTCCCGGCATCGATATCGTCGTGGAATTGGGCCACCGCGTGGTTCTCCGTCGCCAGCCCGCTCAACCCGCCGACCCAGGCCCCGAACAAGGTGATGCAGCCGAACACCGCGACATAAACCAGGCCGCTGACGTCCGGCCCGAACGGCTCCGCGGCCATGAAATACGCCGTCGGAAGCAATGCCACCAACCCTCCGACCATTGCCCCGCGCTCGCCGGAACGGATAACGTCATGTTTCTGAATGAGATTGGCGGCGTGTATATGGCGCCGGTAAAGTCCCGCCTCGTCCTTGCTGACCACATGAAAATGCCAGTCGGCAATGCCCGCCTGATGCATATCGTTGGAAATCTGCTCAGTGCTGTCGAGATTGGCGGTGAGATAGTACAAACGCTTCATGACCGTCCTCCTGAATACTGATCGACACAACAACCCACAATAAGGAAACAAATAATTTCCTGGCGCGGATGTCGGTTTAGCACTCGACGGTCTCGGTTGTCAAGAGGACTGCCCCGGTATCAAGACTTTGCCGTCGTCCCGGAAACCGGCGCAGCTCGGATAAAGTGAAAAGACATCAGGGGTGATCGAACCCGGCCAATCTCCCTATTTGGCTGCGCCATATTCGGGTAGGCGCAGTATTCGGGCTATTATCCGCCGACAACGGATGGGGGCATGCAGAGCACGCGGTTTAGAAGCGCCGCAAGTCATCCGTTGTCCGCACCGTCCGACAACAATTCTGCCGCCAGCAGATCCATGAGTATGTGCACGGACGCAGGGTCGGTTACCACCATCCCGTCGGGATCGGCCACGTCATCGGACTGCGGAAGGATACTCGTGTCGGTCGGCCCGGCCCAAACCGGCGCGCAACGCCCCAACCCGCCCTGTTGCAGCAGATCCGAAACCGCATCGAAAGCCGAATCGGGAGACCCGAGCCGAATCCATAACGGGGTTGCCGCGGAAGGCGATCCCGGAATGTCGACGCCGAGCTTGTGCGCCATTAGCTGTTGCCGGAACTGACGGATCGCGACGGAATAGCCGTCCGCGATCGCACGATCGATGCTGGCGACATCGACCGACCCGTCGAAAGTCATGCCGCGGCGCCGGATATGGCTGGTGCCGGTAAAAGCGTAGACGTCGTCGACGATCACTGTCGTGGTGCGGATAGCGGCGGGACGGCCCGGAAAACCGATCGGGTGAAACGCCGCTACGCGATCGTGGTCAGTTGTCGTCAGTTGCTCGATGGCCTTCTTGCGGTGTTTCAGTGCCGCGCGCACCCAAGGTGCTCGGCCAAGGTCGAAATCCGGCCAGCTCGGCACGCAGATCAGCACCTTGAGACGCTTGTTGGCGACCAAGCGTTGGCGGATCACCTCGACCAGATCCACCTGCCAGTCGCCCGGCGCGTCGCCGGGCCGTGCCGTCCGGGCAAAAGCGGGACCCTCGATGTAGATCAGCTCGCGCGCCTCCAAGAAAGCCCGGCGCAACGACCACAGGGCATCGCGCAAGCCCGAGCGTGCCGCGACGATCTCCTTCTGCACTCGCTTCACCAGGTTTTCGGCGTTGACAACATCGAGGTCCGGTGCCGGAACACCGAACCGTGTGGCTACGGTGTTGACCAGGTCATCAACGGTGTCGCCCGGCTGAGGCCGGGTAACGACCGTCAGTTCCGGCGTATCGGAAACCGGCGAGATCGTCTCCAGCGCCGCCGCCGCAACGGTGCCGGTCGTATCCGCGGGCGGAGCGTTCCAATTGTTGCCGCTGGTCGACAGCAGCCAACCGGGCACGTCGCCGCCCAGCGGCAGGATGGGTTGGGCGCGCTTCACGGCGTGTAGCGCAAGATCGTAGGCCAGCCAGCCATCGGCACGAATGCCGCTGGCGTGGGCGTCCAGCCCCGCGGGATTGCCGGGATTACCGAGATCCGGTCGGAACGAGCGCATCTCCGGACTCCACCGTGCGCCGGTCAGCACTGCGCCCCAGTTCAGCGCGGTATCGGCAGCCGCAGCGGAACCGATGGCGAGCAGAGTCTCCAAGCGCATCTGTGTCGGCAGGCGCGGTCCCTGGCGCGGCTGCCCTTCTCTCGCGAAGCTGCGTGCCAGGTCGGCTGCGCCGCCAGACTGCTGGCCCGGCGTAAATGTGCGCGGCACCCCGAAAAGCGGCGACGTACAGATGCCGCGCGTGTGCAAGTCGTCAAGCAGGCCTTGCAGGCCATTTCCGGACAGGATAGGCGCGCCGCCGAAACTGGCGGTGTTGTCGTTCCAGCTCGCAGGGACGTCATCAACGCGAACGCGTATTTCGGAAAACAGCCGCCTCTGACCGGTTCGCGCGGTCACTACGATGTCGAAAGAAATGACGGTTGGCCTGGATTCGCCTGCGCTCAACAGGAACGGGTCGACGAGCAGGATCGGCGTCGGATTGTTAGACACGGCAATGGCGCTGCCGCCGTCGCCGCGAACGAAGGACGGAGCATCGCCCGTGATCGCCGCAATTTCCACGAACCGGCGCGGAAACAGACGCACGTGAGCCCCGTCCGGCACGCTGTTCGCCGCGATGGTGACGATCACGTCGCGGCCGGCATTCATGCCGTCCGCTTGATTACGCCAAACGGCGCTAATGTTCCGAGCCGGATCCGTGGCGGCGGTGATCGGTGCGTTGCCGCCGGACGCCGGAAACGCCGGCCAGTGGGATGTCGGCCCCGGAGCAGGCGGGGCCGGGAGATTCGCGTCGATTACCGGGGAAACGACGATGGCAAACGAGGAGCCGTCGGCAGGCGGAAAACCCGCCGTCATGGCGGCAGCGGCACCGAGTACGTCGTTACCGTTGGTTAGATAGGCGAAATTCGGCACCGGATCGCGCACCTGCGGCAGCAGAAAATCCGGCGTCGCATCGTCGTCGCCGGGAATCCCCGCGACGGTCTCGGTCGAGCGGTTGCCGAGCAGATGCCAGCCGAGATCCACCGCCAAGACACGAAAAAACTGCCGCGTTAGCCTCACGCCCGATGGCAGTGCGGGCGGTGCGATAGCGGCGCGCGCCAGAGTTCCGTTCTGCGCCCAACCCCAGCGCACGGGCCGTACGTCCCCGTCGGCGCTGTTGTCGGCAGCGGAACGCCCGAGCGATTGTCCGGCCGCCAGCGCGACGATTCCACTGTCGGTCACCTCCGAAACCTGGTTGTTCGAACCGTCGAGGACTTTCAGCCTCGCCTGGCCTCGGGCCGGAACATACCCATTTCCGTGCGGATCGATGACATGGCACAGGTTTCCGGCCGCCAACCCGGCGATGCTCCCGACACCGCCGGCGTCGCCGACATTGCCCGCCGGGCCGCTGTTGAACCGAAGAGCCGGCAGCCAGGCGAGCAGGTCGCGGAACATGTCGGCCACGGCAATGGGATCCACCGGAAGTCCGCGCGCATCGTGGAAGGTCGAGACGACCTCACCGGCGGTATCCAGCGGATCGCCCGCGAAAAACCACTCCGGCACCGGAAGCGGGTCTGGCAAGGTAATGCCCCGAAGCACCATCGCAACCGGGACCGGACGGATGAGCGGCGTCCCGTACCTGGCCAGTACCAGGGTCTCCAAACGGCGAGCCGCTTCCGGATGCAGGCGAAACACTGCCACCGGGCCGGCCAGCGGCATGCCCTCGACTCCGCTCCAGTATGCCGGCGTCGCGACGAATTCTCGAATGCCGCGAAACGGGGCTCGGACATCGGTCAATTCCAGGCTCAATTGTGCCTGAACGTACTCTCCGGGCGCCGATGACGACCAGACGGGACTCAAGTTCGGAACGGTCAGTCCCAACGCGTCGAGCCCATTGCTTTGCAGATCGTTCGCAGCGCCCGCAGGAGTCAGAACGGTCTGGGGTGGCATGATCACAGCCATGTCAGCAACCTCCGAAGATGAAACGGAAATCCACAAAAATTCTTTCTCGCTCGAAATGGCACCGTTGTTTATTCCACCTTTGCGGTGACATCAGCGGCTTGTCCGTCGGGTCCCAACAGTTTCACGGCCAGGAGCCCCTTGCCCCGCAGGTAAACGCTGAAATGCGTCACGCCGCCCGCCGGCTTGCCGCGCCGCAACGAAATCGGCCTCGCCTCGCTGAAAGGATCAAGCAAGGATTGCAGTAACTTGATATTCGGCAGATCGGCGCTGACCACCACCGGCGTGTCGGGTGAAGGCGAGTCGTACGACCAGAATTGAACCTGCAATACGTAGGGTCCTATGGGCGTCGCCGGGATCGGAGCATGCGACTTGAATCCGAAAATGACGCCCTTTCCCGGCATGGCGGTGAGCGTGGGATCGACGATATCGGGCGCCGGGAGCGTCGCTGCCCCCGGTGCGTCCAGAACCCGCTCGGTGGTCCGTCCGAGGGGATCGGTCAGAAGGATGCGGATACGGATACGGACGGCGTCTTCGACTGAATCCTCCGAGACCAGAACGCAGTAGCGGTTGTCGCCGGCAGTTTCCTCACGCCAAAGCCCGACGCCAGGCGCGGTCGGAACGCCGCCAAGGGTATCGTCCGGGACGCCCGCCGCCGGCAATTCCGGGTAGGCGAAAACCGGATAGAGCGAACCGTCGAGCGTAATCGCCACCACCTCCACCTTGATCCGGTGAGGGCCGAGCGGCGTTGTGTCGACCGGCGCCGGACTCGTCGTGGCAAAACGCACTCCGGACAGCGCGCCTTCCGGGCGGTCCGCGACGATGGGCGCGAGTTCGGGTGGAGCCGCCGGCGGAACGACGATCGCCATCGCGGCACTGGGCTGTGACCTTCCACCGTAGAGGGCGCGGGACGGATCGTTTCCCGACCAGGCGACGGCACGGTAAAAAACGCGCTTCCATGAACCGTCCGGCTGGTCGTAGCCCCGGATTATGCCGAGCGGCTGCGCGTCTCCAGGCCCCGTACCGGTCACGGGAGTTACTCTCCACTCTGCGTCCGAGCCGGTAATCGTCGCGATCGGCGGTCCCATCGTGTCGACCTGGAGCGCCGCGTCTTCCACCCGCGTGCGAAAGATTTCCAGACGCTCGACCACGGCGCCCGGACGCGTCTCTATCGCGAGGCAAGCGCGGTATCCGTACTCTGCCACCTTATCCAGCGTAACTTCCAGCACCGGCGGCGAAGGGGCCGCAATCTGCGGCGCTACGAACGCACGGAAGCGCTTCTCGCGGTGGGGGTCGTTCAGGTCCGGCCAGCTCGATTCCACTTGTCCCGCGCTGACGCCGAGCACGATATACATATGGATGTCCTTGGAACCCCGCGGGATCACGACCTCGGCATCCAGCCCTGTGATCGGCGTGGCGTTGACGCGGATAAAGGGACGGCGTACCGGCCGTTCGTGCAAGGCATTGCGCAGGGTCAGCAGTCGGTCCGCAAGTGTCTCGCCCGGCAAAGCCTCGCTCGTATTCGTGCCCTCGCCCCCGCCCTCGCTTCGCTGCTTCACGATCTCGGCGGCCAAGTCGGGATCGGTACGTAATTTCGATTCCGTCGTCTCATAGATGTAATAGCCGACGGCGCCTGCAATTCTGGGCCAGTCGAGGCGAGCACGGTGCTCGCCGCGCCCGTCCGGGAGGCTCGCCAATTCGACCTCCTCGCGGATCAGGGTAATCACCGGTGGGCGAGGATCGGAAGCGCTCGATACGGTCGGTTCGTTGGACCAGGGGCCGGTTCGTTGCGGTGCGATATGCTCCTGTCCCCGGGCCCAAAGTGCCATGCCGACGTGCCCGGCGCTGGTGAAATCGAGGGAAAAGCCCGGAATGGTGAGCCGGTAGCGGCGCGGTCCGGCAACCACTACCGGGACCGCGAGCCGTTCCTTGCCGTCGTCCGAGATATATTCCAGCATGGCGCCGGTGACGCTGCCGGAATCGTTTCCGGCGAAGTTGACCACCAGCGGCGTACCCGCCGCCGGTCCCGGGAAGGCGTTTTGGAGACCCGCGGGAATCTCGGGGCTGTCCGGCGGCTGGCCCGGTTTCGAAGCGGCATAGAGCTTACCGACGAGGACGAGCCGTTCCGGCGAACGCACTGCCCAGTCCCAGGTCAGATCGACGATCAGGTTGGCTGGACAGACCGCCGACGCCGCTGACTCCACGTCGAAACGGGCCGACAGGATACGGGCGCTCTGCACCGGCGGCTCTTGTAGGGTGTGTTCTGTCGACGACCAGGGGCTCCACAGACCGAACAAGTCCTGATGCGCGACGGCATAGAGCAGACGATTGGGGATGCTGGCGGGTTCGATGCGATAGCCTTCGTCGAGCGAGCGCAGCGTGCCGGTTTCCTGTTCGTTGGCGAGACTGGTCGTGGCGCTGATGGGCTGGGGAACCAAGGGGTCGAACTTGCGGCCGCCCATCAGCGAGACGATGTCGGATGGCGGATCGATGGCAAGCCGAGCGGCGGCGTAGCTGGCGATCCGGAAAGGGGTGATATCGGGCAACTTGTCCCAGGCCAGCCGCACCACGCCCCGGTAGAGCTGGTCGCGGATCTCAGGCGGAGTCAGCCCTTCGAATGTGGCACCGAGATTGGCCGGCCTCGGCGGAATCGTCGCCTGTTTCGGCGCTTGGACGACAGCGGCATATTCCACCGGCTCCGAAGCCCCATCCAGGCCATGGCTGTATCGGGCCGTAACCATGTAATCCCAACCGTCCACCGAGTCAAAGGCCGTGCCGAACCCGGCAACGAGACTGAACAAAGGATCGGATGCGGCCCCAAGCATGAGCATCCGAATCGGCGCGTAGCGGGTCTCGGCGGTTTGCGCGCCGGCATTGATCGCCATCGGCTGGCCCCACGCGAACTGATGATGGTTCTGCGGCGGATGCGTTGTGATCATCTTTCTCAGCGCCCGCTCAAGGTCTGCTTCGAGGGCTTTCAGGATCAACCGGGGATCGGCGAGCGCCCAAGCGGGTGCCGGCGTTTCGGCTTCGATGAGATCCTCCCAGCCGTAGAACGGCGCGCCGCGGAGGAATCTGAGCTCCGCAGCCTTGAAGGGCTCGGTCAACTCGGATTCGAACCCCTGCTCGACATCCAGGTCGAAGATGCCCGACCACTCGTCCCGATTAACGGGGAGGCCGACCCGTTCGAGCGGTTCCCACTCTTCGCCCTCGATGTCATCCTGTCCGGTCAGCCCGGCGAGCCCATCCACATGAGCGTCGCCGACGACGACGATACAAGCGATGCTGGAGCCGCTGAAGGTGACGGTATGAAACCCGGTGTTCAGGTTTTCCCAGCCGGCGACGGCGGAACCGAACGGTGCTCCCGCGTAGGCGATGACACTGACACTCGCAGCGTCTACCCTAATCTGCGCCCTCAGGAAGACAACCGGGTTCTGCCAGACGTAAACCTTGATTCCCGGAAACGAACCATAAACTGTGAAGGCGATCGGACGCTCGCTTTCCATCGGCCTGGAAGGACGCCGCCAGACACGGAAAGGTTCGGTCGGATAGCCGAGTTTGGGGTCCAGCAGCCAGCGCAACTGCACGACTCGGGTCGAAATCCCCCGCTGCATGGCGATTTCGCTCGCCGAGCGGTCGTTGGGATAGCGGCGATAGACCTCGGTCCAGTCCACGACGGCCGCGCTGAGAATGAAGCGTTGCGGATCGATGATACGAATGGCCATTGCCCGTTACTCCTCCCACACGGCTTTTGTCAACGCAATCTCGATGACCGCCAGGCGATCTTCAGAGCTGGCGAAATAGGGTTCCGGGACGGACGGCCGCACCAGATCGAGCCGCAGCTGTTGACCGCGGCTTCCGGGCTTGACCACGATCAGCGCCCGCTGATCGCCCGGTGCGCGGATGATGCCGTCCTCCGCGATGATGGCGGCCGATTCCGACGCCGCCTCCAGCTGCAGCCAGAGGCGTTCGCCCATCACCCAGCGCTCGGCGGGCGAAGAGCCGCTGTTGTCGACGATTTTCTCCGGGAATGGCCGAGCCCTCCAGAGCGGCTCGGGCACATCGAGCAAAAGCGCGGCGGGCTGAGGGGGATCGCCTCCGGCTTGCTCCCAGAACACCACCGCGCGTGGCTCGGGAGACGGATCCATCGGCTCTAGACCGGCCTGGATGAAGGCGTCGTCGAGTTCCGCGCCCTGCGGTCTGCGTCCGCCAAAGCGAGTCCGGATGTTATCCATGACCCCGTTAGCGGCATAGCGGTGCAGGATCTTTGCGGCCTGGATATGGTTGGCAAAATCGACCAGCTTGCCATAAGCCCCCGTCGAGAAGCTGCGGCGGTAAAGCCGAGGTCCCGACGCATCGGCGGGAGCGCCGAGATCCACCATCTCCACGTCCAGCTTGTAGTCCGTATACGGATCGAGCGGGATGGGCACGGTGACGGAGGTTTGCCGCGTGCGGTTCACGTCGATCGGAATGCACGGGGCAGTCTCCTTGATCACCTCCTCGAGCGCATCCTCCCACGGGGAGAGCACGCCCGCCCCGGCAGGCGTCAACTCGCCCCGGATCGGGAAGGGATGCAGAGCATCCGGCTGCGAGTTCGGATGATGCCCGGAAGACGCGGTAATGCGAATGCGAAGTTCTTTGTTATAGGCCGCGAACAGACGATCCACGTCATGGGTGTTGAACACGATGCGCACCGGCTCGGCTCCGAAAACGCAGGACTGGCCGTCGAACGGGGCGCTCATCAGTACCCACGGATCGAGTTTCGCCGGCGGCTGGGCATCGGTTCTGAACCAGAAGCTCTGTGCCTCCGTGCGCGCGGCCCCATCGCTCTTTCGCTTTCCAGACCAATTCACGGTAATCCTGTAGAGCGCGTCGGGCGCGAGCAGCGCGTCGTTCGTACCTGCCGGACCGAGCACCCTGGTGATCACCGCCCTCTCCTTCTCGATTTCCTTTTCGTCCCACTCGTAACGTTCGAACTCGGCGTAACGCAGGGCCTCGATCGCCGCCAGGTAATATTTCGGAATCAGATCCGAACCGGTCTCTCTTTCACCTTCAGCCGGCGGAATGACTCCGATCTCGATCCGATCGACTAGCTCATCGCCATTGACCGTCAGCAGCACTGGCGCAAACGCCTCGCCGGCCCGAGGATCCTCCGCCCAGCCCATAACATGGGCGACATCCTCGGCCCACGGTCCGGACCGGTCGGTCCAACGCGCCGGCAAGCTCCTTCCGGGCAGCGCGTCGGCTGCCCGGGCGTGGATGCGGAACAGCTCGCTACCGTGTTCGTCCAATGTCCGGACCACAACCCGCATGGCATCGAGAGGGCTTACATGGACGAAGAGCAGCACCGTGGCCTCGGTGAAGGCTCCGGTATGCAAAACGACGACATTGTCGAGCGGGCCGTGGGTCACTCCCGCCCGGTTCAGCGCCTCCGCCACCAAATTGCGGTTCGACGGGTCGCCGATGACGATGAGTTCACCGTTGTCCAGCATCGGCGCCTGCAACACCTTGGTCTCGCAAGACCCGCTCCGCGGGCCGCCATCGCCGGTCGGAACGGTGAACAGCGCTTCCAGAACTTCGCTGCGCGAGACGGCGTCTCCGTTCGCGAGACGATCGAGAACGGTGGCGGGATCGGCAATTTGTGCCGGAACCTCGGAAAGGCGTTCGATCTTCTCGGCCAGCCGGGGCGATGCGAGCGTAAGCTCGGAACGGTGTTTCAAAAGCGACAAGTTCGAGCGGAGTGCCTTCGCACCATCGGCCGGACTGGCCCCGGTGAGCGGGGCGGGGCGTGAGGCCGTACCGGCAAGATCCCGGCCATCGGTAAAACCGGAGCCGAGACCGCCGCCGATGCGGGAGACATCGCCCTCGAGCGGCTTCCCGGTAGGCAGGGAGTCTTGATTGCAACTGTACAGCGAGCCGACCACGACGGTGGGGACGATGCCCCGCAGGTTATCGATTCGAGTGCTGCCGGAGCGCCAGCGCTCCGTCACCCCGAGGTCGAGTTCGGGCGCCTCGGTGCGCTTGGACTTGGGGGGATCCGGCCAGGGGACGCCCGCCAGGTTCCAGCCGTCCGGAGACGATCCCAGCCTTTCGTACAGGAAAGTCCAGAGCACCGATGCGGGCGGAGCGACCTGGTCGCAGACCCATCCCCAGCGCTCACTGATAGACTGCTTGCGAATTTCGGTTTTCTCGATCGCCTTGGAGGCGGGTTCCGGCTCATAGGTAAACAGCGCGAGCTGCGCCACCGGCGTTTTCTCGGCGTGGTTGGAGAGCGTCCACCAGGTTGCCGGTGCATCCTCACCGAGTAGCACCGGACCACCGCCCGCCCGTTCGATCGTCACGCCGGTCACCCGATATTGATACGCCTCAGCTCCGCGCGGGGCATGAGCGTTCTGAGCCCCTGACAGACCGGAACGGCCCAGCACGGGTGCGCCTTCGAACCGCAAGTCGTCGGCCTGCGGCGGCATGACCATCGAGAGAACAGGAATCGAATCGATAGGCACGGTGATCAGATTTGGATCTCCAGGCGACGGCGCGGAATCGCCCTCGATGCCGTCGCCCAGGCTGACATCGATCGGCCGATCGACACCGGTACCCTGAACCAGCGCCGGCGATCGGCTCTTCAGCGACAGTTTGTCGACAAGCTTCGGCAAGTCCGGTTCGCCGCTGACACTGCCGATCTTGATGTGAACGCAACCCTCAATCTCGAAGAAGAAGGTATCGATATGGCCGCAAGCCTCGCCCTCGGCCTGCATCTGCATCCCGCCCTTTTCGATGACCTTCACGTCGAGCCTGGCCGAGGCACCGATCGAAACGACGTAGAGACGCAACTCGCCGTTGAGTTGGAAATGCCCCGCCAGGATGAACGGATCGAATCCGATGATCGCGTCCATGCCGCCGCCGACGCGGAGATACAGCCCGTCGTCGACGTCCCCGAAGATCATCGAGGCGGCGGCGCCCAAGCCCAGGGCAAACCCGGAGACCGCGGGCAGGTTCTTTGCCGGCAGGGCTTCGAGGCCGTTGCCCCTGACCATGAAATAACCGGTGCCTTTGACGATGCCGAGGACGTCCACCTCGATGGGGTCCCTGCGCTGGCCGAGATAGAAATGCCAGTTGGTGACGTTGACGAAATCGAAAGAGGCGTCCACCGGAATTCGAATTCGGATCAGATTCTCGATCGCGTATTCCGCGATCATGCCGATCAGGAAATGATGCCGGGTAATTTCGATAGCGGCGAGAATACCGCCCGAGGCGCCCATGCCGTCCAGTGCGGGCGGAGGCGAGATGATACGCGCGTTCATCACGATGAGAACCCGGGGCCCCGGCAACTCGACGAGCAGGGTGCCATCCAGATTCATAAGCACCCCGCCCTCGAGAGTGCCGAGTAGCGCTCCGATGCCGAACGCCCACTGATCGGCCTTGGGCTTCCACAGCACCGCCGACGTGTTCGGATTCGTCAGCAAGTGCGGCTTGCCCTGGGCGGCATCCAGCCAACGCAGGGAAGGCGCGGCGGCGGTGCTCCCGAAGTCGTCGTTGCGCTGGTAGTGCATCCCGAAAATTCCGCGAAAACCGTACAGTCCCAGCCCCGAGGCGCCCAGCGGAATGCCCACGGGCAGCTCGACATCGAGCCCGATGTAGACGCCCGTCACTTTCCGCTCGCCGTCCATGATGTCGGCAATCTCGAAAGCCGACGCCACCCGTAGGCCAAGCGGCCGCAGAGTCAGGTCGATCTGGCCGCCGATCTTGGTGGTATCCGGTGCATCGCCCTGCCCCAATTCCATGTAGCCGCGCCCGGCAATGGCGCCGGGAATGTCGATGCCGGCGCCGAACGCGGTCAGTTCCGGCGGGCGCGGCTCATCCAGATAGACGCGCACGCGGGCGCGGTCGATGGTGACGACGCCGAGGTCCACCCCGACCGCGAAGTCAACCTCGAAGGTGAGCGGATTGGTACGGGAAAGCCGCGCGGCGGCGATCTTGAGAATATTGTCGAACGGCGGGGCGATCCGGAGCGATCCGCCGCGGGCCACGTCGATGGTGTAACCGCGCGAGGCGTCGAACACCGGGCGCAGCACGAACTGGTCATTGTCGTCATCCTCGCGGTTGCCGAAGCGCAGGCCGATGGCCTTGTAGCGTACGGCGAGCGGATGCTGATTTTCAATTTCCAAAAGGTCGAAGCCGAAAATCGAAATTTTCGCCGACCAGTCAGCTTCCACGTCGAACAGAAAATAGCCTTCCAGTGCCCCGCCTCGTTCGCGCTGGAGATATTCGCCGCCGAACAGAATCACCCGTTCGACGTGGAACCAGGGCAAGGCGGCGACGACTCCCGGGATGGCCAGCGCCGCCCCGTCGAGCACTGCGTCTTCGATCGCTCCGCGATTTCCGCTCGTCATCTCGACCAGTAGCGGCCAGAACGAGATATAGGAACCCAGGAGAGTAAGCCAAAAATCCTTGCCCGGGTTCGGCTGCTCTCCCGGCAACCATCCCGCGGCCAGAAGTCCGTCCGTGTCGGCTGGGTCCGCCCCGATCTGGAGAAGCGTAGTGATGCGGCCGGAGGTCTGGTCCGACTGGCAGTGGACCCGGAGCATCGTGATGCCGTCAGCGGGATTATCGGGAGCCAGCGGTGCGCCGTTCCGCAAGGTTCGAAGTTTCGACGGCGTCGATTCCTGAGTCCCGCCGGACGCTCTGAGGCGTTCCTCGGCAGCCGTCTGAAAATCGATCTCCACGGCGATCTCGCCCGCTACCAGGGTATTCTTGAACAAGCGCATCTTGATCCTGGCCGAGCGGAACCAGCTCGGCGGCGGCGGCGCATCGGGCGGCGGCGGATCTCGATGGGGGATTACTGGCGGGGGCGAGGTTTCCGGACGCGTCACCGTCGCGGTGCCGTTCTGCTCGGGCCGGCCCAGATCGGACGGCAGGGTCACCGTGGCACGCCAATAATCCCGCTCGGCAGGAGCCCCGTGTTTTTTCCAGTTCTCCGTCCAGCCAAAGAGGTCTTCGTGTTCGGCCGGATTGCGCGGCTCGGGATCGATAACGAATTCGAAATTCTTGTCCTTGAAGATTGCTTTCAATCCTTCCCGCACGGCGATAGCACGCCTTCGCGCCAAGGCATAATTGTAATCGCGCCTGGAGGTCGTTCCACGACCGTCGTAGCTCGCTTCCCCAGTGACCATCAGCGTAGCGAATGCCGGCACGTGCTCCTGAAACACATCGCGATAACGCTGCAGCGCCGCCTCTCCGCCGGGTTCGCGCAAATCCGACCGCAGCCTGCCATTGGCGCGCGTCGTCCATAGATTTTCGGAAACGCTCGCATAAGCACCGAGCGCACTGGACTCGTTCGCCGGCGAGACCGACTCCGGCTCGTCCAAATAAAAATAGAAATCAAGTTCGCTCGGAACGGGAACCTCCGGCAAACGCGCCTTGACGGTAACATTCGCGCCCGCCGGAACGGGAACGGTGAAGCTGACGGCGGGCCCCGTCTCGCCGGGAGGCCCGCCGACTATGGACCACATGACGTTGGCGTCCTGAGGATCCGTGGTAAGAATGACATCACGGTCGGTTTGTCTGGCTATGACGATGCGCGGTGTGCCGCTCGCCGGCGGATCGATGGCCGCCGCTTCGACCGGCAAGGGCTGCTCCCCGGGAATGCCCAGCACCTCCTGGGGCGTACGCTTGCGCGCCTCGATCGAGAACGTGGCCGCCTTCGCCGCTCCCCCGGTGGCATCCTGCACGCTGATCAGCAGGGTTTCGGGCTCATCCGACAGGTCGATTTCGAACAAACGCCCGTTCTGAGGCTGGCCGCCATTCACCGCCAGCGAACACTGATAAGGCGGCAGTCCACCCTGAATGTCGACCACCATGCGGGTCCGCTCGGGCAGTAAAACGCTGGCAGTGGTCGCGGACAGGCGATCGATGCCGTAGGCCTTGTTTTCGGCATCGAAGAAACGGGCATTGAGAGCAAGCTCCCCCTCCCCCTGATTGATCAGCGCCACTTCGAAATCCCCGGAGACGCCGGCGCTGTCGCCGAAACCAATCAGCAAATCCTCGATGCCTGCCTCGAAGGCCAAATCGCGGGCGCCATCGGGTGCAATGAAAATCCGCGCCTCCGGGAGATAAAGCCCCGACCAGTCGTCGCCGAACCCGAATTTCTCGACGACCGCAGGCGGAGTGGCATTGGCGGAAAGATCGAGCACCGCCTTGCGGAAGCCGAATCCGATCACGCGATCCTGCGGCCCGCCGACGAACGCGTAAGGCGGATCCATCGAGACCAGTTCCGCCATATCGATGTCGCCCGGATCGTCGAGACCTTCGACCCCCGCGGACACCAGCTTAAACGAGAGCTGGCTGTTCAGCGCGTTGCCGTGGGCCAGCCGGAAGCGCAGCTTCGGCAGACGGATGGCGACTTCCTGGAAATCGGGATCGGGAACCAGCGATCCGCGGTCGGTCATTTTTGCCGGATGCAAGAACGGCGGGCGTATCGATGGCGCATTGATGATGAAGTCGAAGACGAATCCGCTGGAGGGGTAATCACTGGGCGCCCCGCTGGACGAGTTCGGGTTGGGGTCCCAGAAGTCGAATACGTTGCCGGCCGGCGTAAACCCGGCGGCGGTGAGAGTGCCCGCAGCCGAGGCAATAATGTCCGAGGCTTGGCGCGGGACGAACAGCTCGAAATCGATGGTGGTTTCCCGGATATCGAAGATCGGCGACCTGCGCTGCGGATCAAAAGGCGGCGCCGTTTCGGTGTTCTGAGCGTCAACCACGAGGCGGCCGCCCTCTACATCGATGCGCGCCGAACCATTGATCTCGGCTTTGCCGCGAATCACCGTACCGAATCCGTCGGATGCCGTTTCGAAAGATACCACGCGGATGGTGGAGAGGGCGGCGTGGTTCGCGCCGAGATTTTCCCCTTTCAACAAATAAGGAATGACGAGATCCGCGAGCGCAAGATTTGGCATGACTCCCCCTGAGATTTTCCTACCTTGTTGTTTTTTGCTAGGACTTCGGGTCTCCGGACGGAAGCTCAGACGTTCGTGAGCCGTACTCGGGAAATCCGCACCTATTCAGCGATCGAACCGTTCAGCGCCTTTTCGCTTAGCATCGAAAATCTTTGCCGACGCGTTACGGCTGGCAAGCAGCAAAGCCAAAGGGCGGCGCGCTTGACCAAAAGTGAAGCCGTGATGGTTCGACAGGCATCCGCCGGCCGCATGTCGGCAACCACCCGGGGTCCTGCCGTGAGAGGACCGCGTCGGGCCAGCGCAAGACGTCGGCTTGAACCTTGTCTTGAAAAATCGGGAAAAACGGCCACGTCTTCCCCGCAAATAATGAGAGTCGGGATTCAGTCGATGGGCGCGAATATAGTAATGTTTTTATTACATTGTCAATCAATCGTGACAAATTTGCTTATACACAATGAACGTCCGTACCAGCGCTCATTGCCCCCCCCCCCACACGGACGGGATCAAAACGGAAGCAGCTCGATCCAATGGCGGACCGGCACCTTGGATCCGGACTGCAAGTGAGCCCGGCAGCCGATATTGGCGGTGGCGATGCATTCGGGACGGCCCTCTTCCAGTGCCCGGAGTTTATCGGCGAGAAGCTTTTGGGAAAGATCGGGCTGCAGAAAGGCGTAGGTTCCCGCCGAACCGCAGCAGAGATGCGGCTGGTCTACGGGGGTCAGCTCGAATCCCAGGTCGGACAGCAGGGGTTCGACCAGCCCGGCCAGTTTTTGCCCGTGCTGCAGCGTACACGGAGAATGGAACGCTATTCTGCAAGGCTTCGATTTCCGCAGCGGGGACAAATCTTCTCCGGCCAGAATTTCGCCGATATCCCTGGCCAGCAGGGAGACGCGTTCGGCCTTTCCGGCGTAGACGGGGTCGTGTTTCAACACATCGCCATATTCCTTGAGCATCAATCCGCAGCCGCTGGCGGTACTGACGATCGCCTCCGCCCCTTGTTCGATATGCGGCCATAAGGCGTCGATGTTGCGCCGCATGAACGCCGTGCCCTCCTCGTGCGCCGCAAGATGATAGCTCAAGGCGCCGCAGCAACCGCTGCCCTCGCCGCGAATCGCGCTGATGCCGAGCCGGTCCAGGACATTCGCGGCGGCGGCGTCGATACCGGGCGCCATGGCGGGCTGCACGCACCCTTCCAGCATCAGTACCCGGCGGGCATGTCTCGCGGCCGGCCACGCCGGGGCCGGAGCTTTGTGTGGAATCTTGGCGCGCAAGGTAGCCGACAAGATAGGCCGGGCCAGCCTGGCAAGTGCCAGTGCCGCGCCGAAGCGCTCGGGATACGGCAGCAGCTTGCGCAGTGCCCATCTCTGTAGGCGTCGCAGCCAGGGACGCCGGACCTTCTGCTCCAGCATGCCCCGGCCGATATCGGCCAGCCGGCCGTAGCGGACGCCGGATGGACAAGTCGTTTCGCAGGCCCGGCAGCTCAGGCAGCGATCCAGGTGCAATTGCGTCCTGGCGGTGACCGGCTGGCCCTCCAGCATCTGCTTCAACAGATAGATCCGCCCGCGCGGGCCGTCCAATTCGTCTCCCAGGAGCTGATAGGTCGGACAGGTGGCGGTACAGAAGCCGCAATGTACGCAATTTCTGAGGATCGCATCCGCCTCCCGGCCTTCGGGCGTGTCTTTGACGAAATCGGCGAGCTTCGTCTGCATCAGAAATCCTCGTACAACCGGCCGGGGTTGAACAAACCCTTGGGGTCGAACGCCCGCTTCAGATTCGCATGCAAAGATTTCAAACCGCCGGTCAGGGGCTGAAATACCCGCCCGTCATCGCTCCGTCCCCGAAACAGCGCGGCATGTCCGCCCGCCGCTTCGGCCGCCCGAAATACGGTCTCGGCAGACGCATCGGTCTTCAGCCAGCGCAGCGCGCCGCCCCAGTCGTAGAACCAGGTACCCGGTAAATTCAAGACCGGAGTGGCCGGTGCCAGGGATATCCGCCAAAGAGGGCTCTCGGTACTGAAGAATTCGTGGCGCTGTTCGCGCAAGTCCTCCCAGAACGCATCGCCCTCCTCGCAAACTTCCCCGCCGAATTTCCGGTGTACGGCATCGACGGCCCGCTCCGAGCCCGACAGGCGCGCGTAGACTCGGGTACCGTCGTGGGCGAGTCCGGACAACGGCCACGGCTCGGAACACCAACGGTTCATGTCATTCAAGGCGTCCTCGACGGTTCTTTCGAAACAGACCGTCAGCTCGCGTTCGGGCTTGGGCGCCAGCTTGATCGACGCCTCCAGGAGCACCCCCAGCGTGCCCATGGCGCCAACCATGAGCCTGGACACATCGAAGCCGGCCACGTTTTTCATGACTTCGCCGCCGAACGACAGTATCTCGCCTTTGCCGTTCAGAATCCCGCAACCCAGCAAACAATCGCGCGCCGAACCCGCATAGGGCCGACGCGGCCCGGAAAACCCGCAGGCGAGCGTGCCTCCGAGGGTTGCACCCTCACCGAAATGAGGCGGTTCGAAAGGCAGAATCTGGCCGCGCTCGGCCAGAACGGATTCGATCTCGGAAAGCCGCGTGCCGCAACGCGCGGTCATCACCAATTCGGTCGGCTCGTAGCGCAGGATTCCGGTGTGCCCCGCGGTTTCCAGCACGCTGGCGGCGGCTTTCCTGCCATAAAACGCTTTACTCCCGCTGCCGACGATCATAAGCGGCGTTTCCGGGTTTCCCGCGCGCAATACAGCTTCACACAGGCTCTCACTGAGATCGGCGTCCATCAGAAACGCTCCAGCTCGGGATGTGCGATCTGTCCGCCACGGACATGCATCGCGCCGAATTCGGCACAGCGGTGCAGTGTCGGAACCGCTTTTCCCGGATTGAGCAAGCCTCCGGGATCGAAAGCCCGTTTGACCGCATGGAATTGGGCCAGTTCGGCCGCCCCGAACTGAACGCACATCTGGTTGATCTTTTCGACCCCGACGCCGTGCTCGCCGGTAATGGTCCCGCCCGCATCGACGCAAGCTTCGAGGATTTTTCCGCCCAGCTCTTCCACCCGCTCCAGCTCGCCGGATTTGTTCGCGTCGTACAAAATCAGAGGATGCAAATTGCCGTCTCCCGCATGGAACACATTGCCCACTACCAGCCCATAATGCGCCGAAAGCTCGGAAA